>NZ_JBITFB010000036.1:0-66671 GCF_044455625.1 Kitasatospora sp. NPDC051164
TGCTCCGGGGAACCGGCGGGGGAACGCGGTGTGATCAGACCGAACAACAGGGCGCCGAAGATGAGGTGCAGCCCCATCACCTCGGTGGCGGCTGCCGAGAGCAGAGCACCGGCGATGAGGACCGGCGCTCCTGGCCGCCGGGGGGAACGGGCCAGCAACGGCCGGACCACCAGCAGCATGAGCAGCAGATAGGGGACGAAGAGTAGGATGCCCGCCTGCCCATCCGACACCATTGCGGTGACGGCGGCGAGCGCGCCCCAGGCCAGCACGTCCACCACTGCGGCGGACGCCATCGCCACGGCACCCTCGCGGCTGGCGGCCAGGCCCCGGTCCGCCAGGATCCGAGCCAGGACGGGTAGCGCGGTGACGGAGAGGGTGAGGCCCAGGAACACAACGGTTGCCATCCGGTGACCGTTGGAGCCGCCATCGGTGAGCAGCAGACCCAGTCCTGCGCCGAGCACGAAGGCAGGGAGCGTGGCGCCCAGGGACACGGCACCCGCGGTCCTTGCCTGCCTCCGCAGGGACGACGGTTCCAGGTGCAGGCCAACACCGAACATGAACAAGGCGAGCCCCAAGTCGGCGACCCCTGTGAGCAGCGGTCGCACACCCTCGGGGAAGAGCAGGCTGCCGACGGCTCCGCCGAGGAGTGTGGGGCCGATCAGCACCCCTGCGGCGATCTCACCGACCACGGGCGGCTGCCTAAGCCGAATGGCGAGGCGTCCGGCCAGCCGGGACAGCAGTACTGCGGCGGCGAGCCCCACGAACAGGCGTACCAGGTCATGACTGGACACGGGTGTCCTCCGGGACGGGTGAGGCCGGCGTACCCGCCCGGGGGTTGTGCGGGTACGCCGGTGCAGGGGGGCGGGGTCATGCGGGAGTGGTCTCTGCGGAGGCCGTTTCCCCGTCCTCGGCGGCGGCCTGGGCCGCTATCGCGGCCATCGACTCTGCCTCCATCGCGGTGAGGGTCTCCAGGTCGATCTCGCCGCGGGCCAGCTTCGTCTCGATGACCTTCTCGTAGCGCGCCCGGATGCTCTCGATCATGCCCTCTTCACCCATCGGGTCGAAGGTGACCAGCTCCGGCAGCGCGCTGACGCCGGAGATGAGGCTTATGAAGCCGACCCGGGAGTTCTCGGTGTACGTGCGGCCGATGCCTTGGGCCCGCTCCATGTACTCCTCCTTGAGTCGGGTGGGATCCATGAAGAACCGCACGTAGGCGAGGATGTCCTCGAAGAGCTGGCGGTAGAGCGAGGCGAACCGGTCGAGGGACTGTTGCGCGTCGGCGGGGTTCTTCAGCGCCACGTCGAGGGAGCGGGCAGCGAGCCAGGACCCGGAGGTGCCCAGCCACACGCCGGACGAAAACAGCGGGTCGATGAAGCAGGCGGCATCACCGACCGCGAGCCAGCCCGGCCCGTGGAACGCGTTGCTGACGTGTGACCAGTCGCGGGCGGTACGCAGTTCACCGTCCTCCGTTGCGTTCTCGACCATGCCCTTGGCGATCCGGCTGGAGGCGAGCCCCTCCTCGAAGACCTCGCGTCGGCTGCGGCCGTCCTTGGAGGCGTCCTTCAGCTGGTTAGCGGGCATGACGTAGCCCAGGCTGAGCTTGGTGTCGGAGACCGGGATGCCCCACATCCAGCCCCCCTGGTCCAATGCCTCCACCAGGATGTCCTGGGCGAATTCGAGCGGCTTGTAGTCGTTGTAGTAGGTCCACACGGCAACGTTGCGCAGGTCCTCCTGCCAGGTGACGGTGGTGAGGTTGCGCGTCAGCAGGCGGCTCTGGCCCGAGGCATCCGCCACGTAGCGGGCCGCCACCTGATGCTCCACACCGTCACAGGTGTAGGTGACGCCGGTGACGGTGCCGGCCTCGTCCTGAATGACGGAGGTGACGTGGGCCTCCTCGACCACATCGGCGCCGAACTTGCGGGCGGTGTCCAGCAGCAGCTGGTCGAACTCGTCGCGGCGCACGTGCCAGGAGTGGTCGTAGAGGCCGCCGGTGGCGGAGAAGTCGGAGCGCCAGGGCTGCGGGTCACTGCCCCACACCAGGTTGATACCGCTCTTGCGCTGGAATCGGGTCTCGAGTTCGTCCACCACGCCGAGTTCCTCCATCACCGGGATCATGCCGGTGACCAGGGACTCGCCGATGTGGTAGCGAGGGAACCGTTCACGCTCCAGGACGAGGACGCGGTGTCCGTCCTTGGCCAGCAGCCCGGCCAGGGTGGAGCCGGCCGGGCCGCCGCCGACGACCACGACGTCATACGAGGAGGCTGCAGACGTATCTGCGGACATGGGGAAGTTCCTTTCGGGTACTGGACAGTCGTGGAGCGGAGAGGCGAGCAGGTGGCTCAGTAGCCGCGGAGCACGTCGGTCATGGGAGAGGAGAGGTTGCGCGCGGGGACCGCGGGGTCGATGCCCGCGTCGATGAACGCTTCGGCGACGATCTCCTCGACGGGGCCCGCTTCGGCCACCGGGAGCAGGGCATGGCGGACCAGCGCGTCGGCGAGGACTTGGGTGCGGTGCTGACCGAAGCTCATCTCGCGCCGGGCCGGCCTGGGGTCGTCAGGCTCGAAGGCGCAGCCGACGGAGCTGGTGATCGGCTGTGCGAACGGCGAGGTGCCCTCGCCCAACAGGCCGGTGGACTGCAGGAGTTCGGCGCAGGACTGGGCCTGGCGCCAGCCGGGCCGCGGCAGGTAGACCACTAGCGCGTCATTGCGCGGATACAGCTCGAGGGAGGAGGAGATCTTCGCCTGCCACGGAACCCCGGAATCTTCCAGGTGGTCGACCAGGGCGCGCCACACCTCGGGCGCCGCGTCGGGGTCCTCAATCCGGGCATAGAGCCGAAGCAGCGCTCCGCCCGCCTTCAGCGGTCCACGGGAGGAGAAGGTGAGAAAGAAGCCAGGGGACAGGCCCGGCCGCGAGGTGGGGATCCGCACGGTTGCCTCGGTGCGCGGGCCGTCGCTGCTCTGGACTTCGGCGCGGTTGTCAATCGTCTCGGCCGGGACCCGGACCCGGACACCGTCCATGGAGACCGTGGCACCAGAGGCCGTTTCGGCGAGGACACGAACCGGCAGCCGGGTGTGCCGGCCGCCGACCGCCTGGGTGAGCACCTCGTCGAAGGCAGGGTCGCGCCACGTGCGGCGGACGCTGTCGATCGGCTTGTCCCGGCCGACGTGCAGCGTCTGGTAGAGGGCGGTGCCCAGGCTGCGGGAGAGCGCCTGCGGCGTCTCACCCTCGTAGATCTCACCGGCCGTCTCGGCTTTGAGGGCACCGGGCTGGACGTGGATTCGGTCGATCAGGGCGGCGACCCGCGGGGAGAGTTCCAGGTGTCCGTGCATTTTCACGCCTCCAGACCCAGGGACGAGGTGAAGTCGGCCGGGGAGAGCAGCACCGTGCGGCCGATGCCTGCGGCGGCCTTGTTCACCGCGGAGAGGTGGGCGGCGTTGCCGGCCGCAGCCAGCATCCGGTCGAGCATGTGCCAGCCAGCGTAGGCGGCCGCGCGCGCCGCGAGGCCCTTGTCGTCGTGCACCCGGCCGGGGGCGTCCTCCAGATAGGCACTGAAGAACGCGCGAACGTAGGGAGCGCGTTGCTCGATCTCGGCGGCACCAGTGGCGATGATCTCCTCGTGGGTGGCGACATGGCCGAAGGACGAGGACTCGGCCAGCTTCGCTGGGATGCCGACGACTGCGTGGAAGAGCCACTCACCGGCGAACGCGCCGATGTCGCGGGCGGGGTCGCCAGCCCGGAACTCCTCGAAGTCGGTGAGGTGCAGCTCGTCGCCGGAGAGCAGGAACTGGTCCAGGCGCAGGTCGCCGTGGATCGCACAGCGTGAGGGCACCTCCTCGGTGTCCGCGGCGCGCAGCGCGCCCAACGCCTCGATCAGCGGGAGATCGGCCTGCAGCAGCCGCCACATGGACAGTTCCGCCGCCGAGGCGCGGCGGTAGTAGTCCAGCGACAGGGCCTCCAGCAGCGGCAGCGGTGGTAGCGGGTGGGGCGAGGTGTCCAGCTCCTCGACGTCCAGCCCGTGCAGGACCGCCAACGCGCGCCCGGCGCGGGCACACAGATCCTCGTCGAACTCCTCATCGCCCAGCAGCTCGACACCACTGCGCGCATCGGGCACGTGCGCGAACACCAGCAGGGCGTGCTCGGGATCGGAGCCGATCAGACGCGGGGTGCTCAGCCGGCCGTCGCAGGCCCGCCAGGCGGACTCGGTGCGGCGTATCCGCTCGTCACTCTCTCCATCGAGGAGTTGTTTGACGAATACCCGTTCACCACCGCGGGTCGTTCCGGACCAGTTGTTGTTGCGCCCCAGGGCCGCGCTCACCGTCGACGGATCGAAAGGCCCGACATTCAGCTCTTCAAGGAGAGCGTCGACATGCGGGACCTTTTGCAGGTCCACTGGCTGAAATTGGGGCCGCTTCGCAGATGCACGCAGTTTGACCATGACCTGAACCATAGGCGGGGGGATTGGCCTTGGGCAATGCTCAATTTTGCGGGTTTTTTTACTCGGCAGCAGGTTATGGGGCGCCTACCTGCGAATTCCTCACCCACCGTCTAACCATAGCTTGATGCCGGGTACGGGCTGTGATTCTATTCGGGCATGCCGGAGACCATCCTTGAGACAACCATCGACAACGGATTGAAAGTAGTGGCATGGGGAATTCCCGGCGTCACCGGAGTGGGCGTTGCTGTGAATTATGGCGTCGGATTCCGTAGCGAGCCGCCGGACCGGGCCGGTTTTGCCCACCTGTTCGAGCACATGATGTTCCAGGGGTCGCGGAATGTCGCAGCCGGTGAGCATTTCGCCCGGGTTCAGGCGCGCGGCGGAACCGTGAACGGCAATACGTTTCCCGATGTGACGGACTATCATCAGGTGGTTCCGGCCGACGCGCTGGAGGAGATCCTCGTGCTGGAGGCGGACCGGATGGCCCGCCTGGAGGTGACCGAACGGAACTTCGCCACCCAGCGTGATGTGATCAAAGAGGAGATCCGGCAACAGGTCACCGGCCGCCCGTACGGAGGGTTCCCGTGGATCCGGCTGCCCGCAGTGCTGTACCGGAAGTGGGAGAACACCCACAACGGCTACGGGGAGACACACGACCTCGACGCAGCGAGCGTCGCCGACTGCGCCGACTTCTACCGCCGACACTACGCGCCCGGCAACGCGGTCCTCGCGGTGTGCGGCGAGGTCGACCCGCAGGCCGTGCTGGACGCCGCACGCAGGATCTTCGCCGACGTGCCCGGACAGCCGCCGGCACCGCTCGCCGACATCCGGGAACCGGTGGCCCAGGAGCAGCGAGAGGGCGTCTGCCACGATCCCTTGGCCCCCCGCCCCGCCCTCGCCATCGGTTGCCGATTGCCTGACGCGGCGGCCGACCTGGACGGCTACGCCGCCTTCGTCGTGCTGCAACAGCTGCTCACCGGTGGATCCAACTCCCGCCTCCGGCGGGCCTTCGCACCGCTGGGAGCACTGGTGGACTCCTCCGTGGGCCTGTTCGGTCCGCTGATGGTCAAGGACCCCGACACGTTCGTGATCGTCTCCCACCACCCTGAGGGCATGGCGGACCTCGTCCTGGAGACCATCACCGGCCACTGCACGGAACTGGCCTCCGGCTCGGCGCCGGGACTGGGCGAGGAGGTGGAGCGGTCGGTGGCCCGCGCGGTAACTGACCTGTATCAGAACCTCGACTCGCTGCTGCACCGGGTGCGCTTCCTGGCCCGCGGAACGTTGCTGTTCAACCAACCCGACATCGCCGAACGGCTCGCCGAGGCAGTAGCCCGAACCGGACCGGACGCGGTGGCCGCTGCGGCCGCCGCCGTGGCCGGCCGGACCGGCCGGGCCGTACTGACCCTGCTACCAGGGACGGTGCCGAGGCCGCACCGACTCCCCACCCAGGAGAACGCCGCATGACCGCAGCCCAGACCGCCGGCTGGGCAACGCCCGCCGCCGCAGCCGTTTGTATGCCTGCCGCCCTGACCAGCCGGCCGGACGGGGGACCCACCACGGTCGTCTCAGCGCTGCGCACGGTCCCCATGGTGCAGGCACACCTGGCCCTGCCCGTGGAGCTGACAGCCGCCCGTGACCTCGCGGTCCTCGACGCCCTCGCCGCCTGCTGGCCCGACCTGCCACAGTGCGCGGCCTTCGAACAGCAGGGCGGCATAGTCACGGTCGCCCGTCGCAGCCACTGGCTCACCCTCTCGCTCAGCAGCAGGGCGGACCGCCTGCCGGTGCTGCTGGACACCGTTGCGGCAGTCGTACGGGCCGACTATCCCAAGGAACGGGTCCGTGCCGCGACCTCCAAATCTGCCCAGCAGGCAGCCCTGGCCGCAGCCCAGCCGGCAGTGCACACCAGCCGCCGGATGTGGGAGCAGCACTACGGGGCTGTACCGCTGTTCGCGGAGCCGGCGCCCTCACCGCACGACGCCGCGTCGGTCACCGCGGACGAGGTCACTGCCGCCCACCGGGCGCAGGTCGTGCCCGGCGGCGCCCTGCTGGTGCTGTGCGGAGACCTCGACGAGGACCGGACCGCGGAGCTGGTCAGGGCACGGCTTGACGGCTGGGCCCCGGGCGCCGGGGCGCGACCCACCCGTCCCACGCCGAGCAGTCGGCGGGAGGTGCGCACCGTGCGGGTCTCCGGGCTGGCGCAGGACCACCTCCGGCTCTCCGCCGAGTCGTTCCCTCGCACCGATCTTGCCCGCTACGCGGCTGCCCAGGTGGCCTCGCTGATCCTGGGCGGTTCGTTCTCCTCCCGTATCAATACCCTGCTGCGGGAGGAACTCGGCCTGGCCTACCGGACTGTGGCCCTGGTCGCCGACCATGTGGACGGCGACGTCTTCGCCATTGAGGCCGATGTGAGGGCGGGAGCCGGCGGCGAGGCCATGAATCGGCTGCTCGACATGCTCGACAACTTCGCCGAGCACGGCCCCACCGAGCGGGAGCTCGCCGAGGCAGTCGGACACATCACCGGCAAATATGCGCTGAACCTCGGCTCCCAGCACGGTCGGGCGGCGTGCTTGCTGTCCTATCTGACCCTCGGGCTGCCCATCGAGGCCATCGCCGGACTGCCCCGGGAGGTGGCGAAACTGACCCGCGAGGACGTACGGGAGGCCGCCGGACTGTACCGGCGGGAGTTGTTGTCCGGCGTGCTCTGCGGGGACGGCGACGGCCTGGCCGAACGGTGGAACTGAAATACCTCGTCCCTCGCCACGCGCACCGGGCAAACGGCGCCACCACGCACCACCGAACGAAGAAGGAGGGATCCCGCATGCCCACAACCAGTGTCTTCTATCCCGTCATGCCCTTCGAGACGGGCTCCGTCTCCTCCTACGCGAGGCTCGCGGAGACCACTTCAGCGCGCCGCCTATGGGTCGGGCAGTCGCTGAACATCGAGTCGCACCATATGTTCGCCGCACTCGCCCAGAGCGGCATGGACCTCGCCTACGGCACTGCCGTCACCGTGATGCCGCTGCGTCACCCGCTGACCGCTGCCGTCAACGCCCGGTCGGTCGCCCTTCTCTCCGGCCGCACCTACGTGGCGGGCATCGGCCCCGGCGCGGCTGCCCTGCAACGGAACATGCTGGGCGCCCCGTACGCGAAGCCGGTCACCGCGACCCGCCAGTACGTCACCATGATGCGCACCCTGCTGGACGGGAAGTGCGCCGTAGAGCCCGACGGACCGTGGGCCACCGACGGTCTGGAACTTCCCGACGTCGATGCCCCGCCGGTCGAGCTGGGCCTGGGCGTGCTGCGCGAGCCGATGGCCCGCCTGGCCGGCCAGATCGCCGACTGGGCGATCACCTGGCTCACGCCTCCCGCCTACCTTGCCGCACAGATCGGCCCTACCCTCGCGGCTGCTGCGCGGGAGGCCGGGCGCCGCACTCCGCGCATCGCGGCGGTGGTCCAGTGCGCCGTCACCCGGCCCGGACGAGACCTGGCCGAGATCGCCCACCACGCCGTCCGCAACCACCTGTCCACCCAGCACTACACGAACATGCTCAACCAAGCCGGCGTCCCGGTGGACCCGGCCGACCCGCGCACCGGCGCCCGACTGCTGGTGGAACACGGTGTGGTGGTCACCGGGACTCCCGACGAGATCGCCGCCCGGCTTGCCGAGTTCTACACGATCGGCGTCGACGAAGTCGTGGTGAACGTGGGGGGCGTACACATCGGGGAAGGCCCCGGAGCGGCGGTCCGCGACCTGTCGGCAATCCTCGCCGCCGTCGAGCGGAGGGGAAACTGATGACCGCCCCCGCTTCCGGATCCCCGCTGACCGGCTCGGACTCACTGCCGCCGCTGAGGGCCAAGCGCCTGCTCTACGTCGCGACCGGCGGCATCCAGGCCATGTTCCTCCCCCAGTGGCTGTCCTGGTTCCGCAGCGGCTACCCCGGCACCGAGGTGCGGTGCATAGTCACCCCGTCCGCGCTCCGGTTCACCGGCGCCACCGCGATCGCCGTGGCGAGCGGTGCCAGCCTGCCCACCGTGGACATCTGGCCGGACCAGCCGGACCGGGCGCTGCATGTAGAACTCGCCGAATGGCCCGACGCCGTTCTGGTCCACCCTGCGACCATGCACTTCGTCGCCCGGCTCGCGCTGGGGCTCGCCGACACACCGACGCTGTTGGCTCTGCAGTGCACCCGGGCGCCGGTCGTCGTCTGCCCGGCGCTGCCACCGGGCGGGCATCTCAACCCCGCCTACCGTGCCCATGTGGCAGCCCTGGCGGAGCGGGACAACTTCGCGGTCCTGCCGCCGGTCAACGGGGTGAGTCTGACCACGGGCGAGGAGGGCGTCGGCACGGCCGCCCTGCTGACCCACGCCGTGGCAGCCCTGGACGACCTGTGCGCCTGGTCGGGGGGCGGGTCATGACGGCCGTCGAGGAGGAGCAGGTACTGCTGGAGTTCGGCACCGGATTCCAGCACACCCGAATCAGTGCGATCCCCGGCGGTGGTGTCAGCTGGCGGCGAACCCCGGGCCCACAGCGCCCGGCGCCGTTCCCCGTCCTGTCCGCCAGCTACGCCACAGCGCTCCGGGACGCCTCCGACGAGCGAGTGCGCTTCGCACGGCCCGTCGTGGCGGAGCCCGACGCCTACCTGTGGGAGGTGAACGGGCGGCACAGTTTCGGCGCGCTGCTCGAGGCGTCCGCCGCACCAGCCGAGGCCGGTGTGGAGCCAGGCCACGAACGGCTCCCGGAGTACGCCCGGGTGCTCGGCCTCGTGCTGCGTGCGCTGCATTCGGGCCCCGGGCCCTCACCGGCCGAAGAACTGCCGCAGCCGCCGGGGCCCCGGCGGCTGGCTCAGTGGCTTGCCGCAGGACGCGGTCCGCGCGCCTCGGCGGGGTTCCACTACCGGCTGCGCTCCCGGCTCGGCACCGCCCGATGGCGGCAGTTGGCCGACCTGACCTACCTGTTGCTGACACCCGGTCCGCAGGAGGCACGGGTAACCCTGCACGGCGGGTTCTCCCTGGGCGCGGTGGTGGTGGCCGATCCGGCCGGCACCGGCTCGGAGGCGTCTGCGGGTTCCGGGCCTGAGGTCTCGGTCCTGTCCGGTCCCGAGGCCGCCGCAGGCCGCCCTGAGGCGGACGTCGCCTGGGCGCTGGGCGAACTGACCGAGTACCGGGCCGCCGCCCAGCAGGCCGGCATCGAGTGGCCGCTGTTGGACGAGGTGCGCGAGAGCTTCCTGACCGCCTACGGGCAGGGACTGGACACCCGACTGCTAAGAGCGGGCGAGACGGTCCGCGTGGCCTGCCACGCCGCCGACTTCGCCTGCTACGTCGGCTGGGCCCCGCAACTCCACGGCTACTCGGACCTGCTGGTCGGCCTCCTCGACGGGATCGAGTGAACGCCGGCCACTCGGCCGGTCGCCGTCAACAATCCAAAACACGTGATTAGGGGGTCGCACGCCCAGTGTCCCACCGACCAGCGGTTTCCCCCGCGGAGAAGACGCGGCTCGTCCTGGACCTGCTCGCCGGGCGGATAACGCTGTCCGTGGCCGCGCAGCAGGCCGGGGTGTCGGCCCAGGCGGTGTCAGTGTGGCGCCGCCAGTTCGTCGAGGCCGGGCAGCACGGTTTGCAGCCGTCCCGAGGGAGCAGCGAGTCCGCCCGCCGCGAGCGGGAGCTTCTCAACCAGATCGACGGGCTCAAGGCTGCCCTGGGCGAGGCCCACCTCGCCCTGCGTGCCCGCGGTGGCGGACTGCCCTGACCCGGGCGTCGCCCGCCGGCTCCTCAAGCGTCCCGTCCGTCGTCCACATCGACCCCGAAGGAACACGCCATGTCCGTTGCCACCCTTCCAGAGTCCGGTACCGCCGTGACCCCACCTTCCGCCGCCGGCCTCGAACGGCCAGGGTCGGCCGACCGTGTCATCCGGCTGCGCAGGGAACTGTCGACCCGGCCCGCCACCCTGGCCTCGGCCATCCTGCTGGCATTGGTGGCCACGGCGGCCGCGCTCAGTGTGCCTCTGCTCGTAAAGGAGGTCATTGTCGGTTTTGCCACCGACACATCGGTCATCACTCCGGTCCTGTGGATGTGCCTTGCCGCCGTCGGCGGGGCCGCGGCCCAAGCCGGCGCCGGGTACCTGGTGTCGCGCAGCGGCGAGGCCATGATCATGCGCCTACGGGTGCGGATCATGGAGCACTCCCTGCGGTTGCCGCTGGCCACGGTTCGTACCGAGGGCGCCGGCAATCTCACCGCTCGGATCACCTCGGACGCCCTGCTGCTGCGTCAGGTCGTCGATGTCAGTGCCCAGGTGCCGCTGGCTGTGCTGACGGTGGTGTCGACCCTGGGGGTGATGCTGTGGATCGACTGGATCCTCACTCTGGTCACGGTTGGCGCGTTGGCTCTGGTCACCGCGACCATGACCGTGGTGCTGGCCCGGCTGAAGAACAACTTCGTCCTGCAGCAGTCGGCGGTGGGACAGATCGCCCAGCGGTTCAGCTCTCACCTGTCCGCGTTGACCACCATCAAGGCCTACCGTGCCGAAGCACTGTCCACCAGGGCGCTGGAGCAGGAGGCTGACCAACTGCGCGCGGTGTCCGTCAAGGGCGCCCGGCTGGAGACGCTGATTCCTGCGGTGACCGCGCTGGCCAACCAGGGTGCGATGATCGCGGTCATCCTGACCGGCGGTCACCGGATGGCCTCGGGTGACCTGTCCATGCCCGACTTCGCGGCATTCCTGCTCTACCTCCTGCAGACTCTCGCTCCGGCCACCTCGCTCACCACCGCGGTGGGCCGGCTGCAGGCGGGACTGGCTGCCCGGGATCGTTGCAATGAGCTGCTGGCGCTGGATCCGGAAGGTGAGAACGACACCGCGCACACCGTCCCTGAGCCGGTCGCGGACGCACCCGCAGTGGTGTTCGACAACGTGTCGTACCGGTACCCGGGGGTGACCACGGAGGCCTTGGACGGCGTCTCCTTCAGCATGCAGCGGGTCGGCCTGACCGCGCTGGTGGGCGCGTCCGGCGCAGGGAAGACTACGGTGCTATCGCTGGCAGACCGGTTCGTGGACGTGAGTGGTGGGCGTATCAGTCTGCTCGGCCACGACACCTGCGACTGGCCCCTGGACGCGCTGCGGGCCCGAATCGCCTATGTGGATCAGGAGTTCACCCTGGTGGAGGCCACCGTCCGGGAGAACCTCCAACTGGGCCGCACCGAACCGGCCTCCGAGGAGGAGCTGAGCCGGGTCCTGGATGCCGTGGGCCTGGCCGCGGAGATCTCCGTCCTGCCGCAGGGTCTGGACACCGTGCTGGGCCGTGAGAGCAACCTCTCCGGTGGCCAGCGCCAGCGGATGGCCCTGGCCAGGGCGCTGCTGTCCCAGGCCGACGTAGTGCTGCTGGACGAGCCGACCAGCCAGCTCGACGGTCTCAACGAGCGGCGCTTCCGGGCGATCGTGGACGATCTGGCTGCCTCCCGGGCGGTGATCGTGGTCGCCCACCGGCTCTCCACCATTCAGCACGCGGACCAGGTGATCATGATGGACCGGGGCCGGGTACTGGACGCGGCCGATCACCGAGTTCTGCTGGGACGCTGTGCCGCCTACCGCCGGCTGGTGGAGACGCAGGCGCTCGCAGCCGCCTGACGGGACCAAAGGTCAAAGGGGCTGTCCCGGCGCTCGAGCGCCGGGACAGCCCCTTTGCAGCCCTGCCTCGCGAAGTCAGGAAACGAGCGCCTGGCGCCAGCGGACGGGAGCGCCGATCCGCAGAATCGAGTTGCGGTAGATCCGGGCGGCGAGCGCCATGCAGCCTGCGGTGACCAGGAGCAGGATCCCGGCGGCGACGACTTGTTCGGCCGGAGAGACCGCGCCGACCGCGGCCTTCAGCGGCATCACCAGGCCGGAGAATGGCGGAATGTACTGCACTGCCGTTACCCAGGGGGCCGACAGCTGGGCGGCGGCCGCCGCCGCGACCCCCACGGGTGCGAGGGCCAGCAGCATCACCGGCATCATCACACCCTGCAGGTCCTCCGGCCGCGAGACGAGCGATCCGGCAGCCGCGAACAGCGAGGCGAACATCGCGAAAGTCAGCAGGAACCATAGCACTGTGGTGGCCAGGGCCTGGGGTCCCGGCAGGGCTTCGGCCTGCTCGGACATCAGGGACCGTGCCGCGATCACGGCGCCGAGCATCGAGGCCACCTGAACCACCGCAGCGGTGGCGATGCCGGACACCTTGCCGATGAGCAGTTCCAGAGGGGTGAGCGTGGCGAGGAGCACCTCCACGACGCGGGTGGACTTCTCCTCGACCACCCCCTGGGCGACCACCGCCCCCTGACCGATGATCTGCATGAACAGGATGACGATCAGACTGACGGCGGCTCCCAACTGCAGCGTACTGACCGCGTCCCCGACCGTCACCGTGGTGGGTGCGGCTGCCGCGGCGTCTCGCGCGAGCTGGTCCAGGTCCACCTTCTGCAGGCTCAGGGCGTGGAAGGTCACCCAGTTTTCGCCGAGCGCGGACACGCCCGCCCGGGCGTGGTCACCGGTGTCGGCGCGGACCAGCACGGTGGCGTGGCTGCCGTCGACGACCACGGCCGCGTCCACATCCTTGTCCTGGACCAGGGCCCGGGCCTCTGTTTGGTCCGCGCACGGCTGCAGCCGCACCTTGTCGGGCGCGGCGCCGAACGATGCGGCGGGCGCGCCGCAGACAGCCACCGTGGACGAGGTGGCCCGGCCGACCAGGTCGAACCCCATCACCAGGCCGAAGGTGATCAGGGAGAGTGCCAGCAGACTGATCAGGTAACCCTTGGTGAACATGCGTGCGTCCAGCTCCCGGCGGAAAACCAGGCGGACCCGGGCGGGGCGGAGCGACCGTTGTTCAGCGGCAGGGCGGTTCATACGGACACACCGTCCTTCTCAGTGGTTCGGGGAGCATGGGTTCGCAACCCGGCCTCGTTCGTCTCCGTGTCGGCCGGTTCCACCAGGTCGCGGAAGAGTCCGGCGAGGCTGGGCCGGAAAGGCTGGAGCCGGTGGACGATGCCGTGGCGGACGGCCTCCGTCAAGAGGTCGTTCTCGGTGCGGCCGGGCATAAGGTCCACCAGTACGCCTTGGTCGTGCCGCCGGAATCCGGCCACTGCGGGGCAGTCGGCGGGCCAGCTGTCGGGGGCCCCGCCGACCTCGACATATATCTGGCGAGTGTGCTCCGTGGGGCGGAGGGCATCCAGGGTTCCGCAGGCCACCAGATGCCCGGCACGGACGATCCCCACCCGGTCGCAGAGCTGCTCGACCAGTTCCAGCTGGTGGCTGGAGAAGAGCACGGGAACACCCTGCTCAGCCTTGTTACGCAGCACCACGCTCATGTCGTCCACGGCCAGCGGGTCGAGCCCGGAGAACGGCTCGTCCAGGATCAGTACCTCAGGGTCGTGGACCAGCGCGGCGGCCAGCTGGACGCGCTGCTGGTTGCCCAGGCTGAGGGTGTCTACCGGCTTGTCGCGGTGGTCCTCGATCCGTAGCCGGGACGTCCAGCGGAGCATGGCGTCCCGGGCGTCGGCCCTGGAGAGGCCGTGCAGTTCGCCGAGGTACACCAGTTGCCGGGACACGGTCATCTTGGGATACAGACCGCGTTCCTCGGGCATGTAGCCGAACCGGGCCCACTCCTGTCGTCCGACGGGCTGGTTGCCCCATCGAACCTGCCCGTCGTCCGGGGCGAGCACCCCGATGCCGATGCGCAGGGCGGTGGTCTTGCCTGCTCCGTTGCCGCCGAGGAAGCCGAAGATCTCGCCGGCCTCCACGGCGAACGTCATGGATTCCAGGGCCCGATGGGACCCGTAGCTCTTCGACACCCTCTCGAAGCCGAAAGGTTTCACGTGGCCTCCCCCTCCTCAGTTTTATCTTTGAGAAAGTACTTGAAAAACTGGAAACTTGATGCCACTCTATGGCCATGGATGCAGACGACGCACGACGCGACCTGGACGAGGCTCGGATCTCCTACGAGCTGGGGGCACGTCCTCCGCTGCCCGGCTGGGCCCCTCCGGCCTGCGGGGTGCTGGTGGCCGCCGCGATCGCCCTGGACGGCCTGGCACCCGAGTCGATCTGGCTGCGGCTGGCGGGAGTCGCGGGAGGAATCGTCCTGGGCGTTGCCGCTCTGCTCCTGCTGCAGGGCGTCCGGACCCAGCAGGGCGTCCGGGGCGTACGGGGGCCGGCCCGCAAGGAGCGGGCCGGCCTGGTCACCATGGCCGCGTTCTTCGTGATTGTGGGCCTCGGTGCCGCCGAGAGCATGCGGTACATCATGGCCGGGCTCGGCGTAGTGGCCGGACTCGCCGTCTGGGTGGCACTCGGCCGTAGGGCGGCGCGTCGATGACCCCCGGGGCCGGGCTGGACGAGGCGTTCCGCACGGTGACCCGCCTGCGGATCGCCGCGTTCCTCTCGGCATGCGACGAGTCGGACTTCCGGGCGGTACAGGAGTACTGCGGACTGTCGCCGTCACTGTTGTCCAAAAACGTGACATTCCTCGCGGAACAGGGGTACGCCGAAGTCCGTAAGGGGCATGTGGGCAAGGTGCCGCGCACCTGGCTCCGGTTGACCCAACGGGGGAGAACGGCGCTGGCCCACCACCTGACAGCACTACAGGAGATCGCCGACGCCGCGGCTGGTCAGGGCCGGGCCCTGGGCAAGGACCGGGACTGACCGGCCACCGGCCGGTCGTGGGGAGGCAACGCGCGCAGTGCGGCCCGGTCGTGCCGGCGGGCCGCACTGCGAAGTCACGGGTAATGGCGATGAGGCCGGATCAGCAGCCGTACTTGACGCTGGCCGAGACGCTGGCCGAGACCACGGCGCCGGAGGCCGCGGCCGACACCAGCCAGCTCACCGACTCGATCGAGGCCAGCGGGTCGGTGGCCGCACCGAGGGAGTACTCCTCCGTGCTGGTGTAGGCGGCGTAACCGGCGATCAGCTTCTCACTGGTGTTCATGAATAGTCCTTCCAGGACCGATAAGGCCGACAGGCAGCGCCCGAATCCACAGGTCAAGAATTCCAGACCGATGCGCAAGCGCCGATGATTAAGTGACAGTGCACACCCAGGATCTCGAACCTTTCCCGGAACCCGTCAAAGAATTCCGGAAAATTGAGACCCTGAGCGGGAAGGAAGTAGTGACTGGGCGCAGCACGGCCGCACCGTACTGCGCCAGTCACAGGCGCCGATGAGGCCGGATCAGCAGCCGTACTTGACGCTGGCCGAGACGCTGGCCGAGACCACGGCGCCGGAGGCCGCGGCCGACACCAGCCAGCTCACCGACTCGATCGAGGCCAGCGGGTCGGTGGCCGCACCGAGGGAGTACTCCTCCGTGCTGGTGTAGGCGGCGTAACCGGCGATCAGCTTCTCACTGGTGTTCATGGCGAAGTCCTAAGCTCTCGAGAAGAAACGGGGGAGGTTCAGCAGCCGCCGATGACGGTCTGCGCGGAGAGCGCGGCCGACATCAGGAAGGTGCAGACGGGGGTGGTCGCCGGTGCCTCGCCGACGGCGCCGACGCCGTACTCGGCCGCGTCGGTGTAAGCGGTGTATCCGGCCATCAGCTTCTCGTTCATTTCTGCCTCCTCGTAGAATTCGGCGGGTGCTCGACGTCCCGCCCAGGAACAGAATTCCAAGCCGAGCCGGGAGGCGTCCAGTACGAGTTGACGGGAAATTGAGGGAACAGGCCGACTGCCTCGTACTTCCCCGGAAAGGCGCAATCACCGGGGTAGCTTGATCCGGAACGTTCAGCGGCGCTGAAGCTGCTGCAGACGCGACCGGAAGGCCTGGATCTGCAGATAGGAGTCACCCAAGGCGCCCTTGAGCACCGCGATCTCCTTCTGCAACTGGGCTTCCCGGCTGCTCCGCTGGTCGACCGCGCCGACCAGGCCGTCCTGACCCGCCTTGAGAAAACATCGCTTCCAGTTGCTGATGGCCTGACTGGAGACTCCCGCGACACGGGCAGCCTCAGCCGCCGTCATATCGCCGGCCAACACCGCGAGGATGATCTCCACTTTTCTCGCTGCAGGAAGAGCTGGGGGGCGCGGCATGGATACCTCCGTAGGGGAAGTCGAGCTCTGTACGCTGTTCTGAACTGAAGTCCAGGGCCGGCTGGTTCAAGCCGGGCAGGCGTCCCTGCCCGGAGGACGGGGGGCCTGAGCCGCGAGGCCCTGCTGGCACTCATAGAAATACGCATACAAACCAGATGGGTCGAGCGACCCGCTGCAGGCTGGGCAGCAAAGGACGGGAACCCGCTGCTGCGCCCGGCGGAGGAGAAGAGGGTCAGCGGTTGCGCCGGCCGGCACTGCACGATCGGTGCCATGACGACACCAGCACGACACTCAAGGGGACTTCCATATACGTGAGCATCACGGCGAATGCCACCCCCCAAGGGACTTTCGTGATGACCTGGCCAATACCGGACACGTCGACTCTTTTCGCCGCTTCCGCGAGCTCGGCCGGTACGTTTCTCACGAACTCCGCGCCCGCGCCGTCGCAAAGCAGCCGCCGTTTTCCGGGCGCTGCGGCGTCCGGATGTCCTGCCGGCCTATCGGTCCCCGGTCCCCGCTCCAGCACTGACCACTCCGTTCGCTTCATTTATGGACGACGACACCCACCGGACCGGACACGGACCGCTCGAGGTATGCCTGTGCATCGAAAGGCGGGCCCACTGACTCAGGAGAGACTGCTGGCGACGCGTGCAGGGGTTACGCATGGCCCGTCGTGACGCCAGGACTGTTCGATGTCGGGTGATGCCACGACTATCCCGTGCCTACTGCGGGGTGCCCGTCATACCTCGTCCGACAGGGGATCGGAGCCCCGGCGGATCTGGCCGCGCCGGACCGAGTCCACATCGTTACTGAAACTTCACTAACCCCCCCCGGGGCCTGAGTCATGTCCATCCGCAGCGGAGGCGCGCCGGTGGCCACTCGCCTGCCGCTTCCCGAACTGGGCTCTCGGATCTTAAGTTGACCTTGACTGAAAGGGTAGGGGTTTCAAGGATGTATTGACGGCGCAAGGTTGTCGCCAGAGAGCCGAAAACCGCCTCCTGCCTGGAGGGTCTACCGGCAAACAGACAGATCCTTCAACCAATACCAACTGCCACCCCTGAGCTTCCCTTGAGGTTCACTCTCAACCACGTACAGCCCTCGATCTGCC
Organism: Kitasatospora sp. NPDC051164; assembly: GCF_044455625.1. Classification (NCBI taxonomy): domain Bacteria; kingdom Bacillati; phylum Actinomycetota; class Actinomycetes; order Kitasatosporales; family Streptomycetaceae; genus Kitasatospora; species Kitasatospora sp. NPDC051164. The sequence goes on from NZ_JBITFB010000036.1 coordinate 17,575, forward strand.
GTGCACCACTCGCAAGCTATGGCGCTCCGTCACAAAACCCACCCCGTTGATTAGCCGCAGCGGGACTGATCGCGGTCACGCCCTGCGCGTGCGACATGAGGGAGCACGATCCCGCATACCCGCTCCCGTTCAAGCGGAGTGACGCCTCAGTCCTGCGCCGCATCGAGCTCGCCGACACCCACGCCTGACACCGGGCTGCAGTCGGATCCCGGCAGCTCCGACGACGCACGGCGCCACCGGCACCCGGAAAGTCGCTCAGCCGGCGGTGCGGGGAATCGCCCACGGTGCGCGTCTCGGCTCCGGTCGTCCCGGCGCAGCGCGGCCGAAGTCCCGGGGCAGGGGTGCCCAGGGCTCCGGCCGTGGGAGGCGCGAGCCGCTTGGAAGCGCGGCCGACCTGCTCGGCAGCCCGCTGGAGGAACGTGGTAGGACCGTCGTGGCGGGAATGCCAGCCCTGTCCCGCGTCTGGGAACAGGGCTGTGAACTGCCTTCTTTCGGACGCGAACATGCAAGCCGACTTCGCCGGCAGCCGCCCGGCAGGTTATGCCTGGCGATAACTTCTGTGGGCTTCCAACCCGCACTTCGTGGTCAGCAAGCGTCGTTCGCTCAGCCGGTGGCGGCCAGGCCTCCGCGGCCGCCGCGCGGTGGCCGACGGTGGTAGGCCGGGAGGATCACCTCGGGGACGTCGGCCGGCACCTCGGAGAGCGCGGCGACCCAGTCCTCATGGCTGCCCTTGAAGGCGATCCTCGGGTTGATGCGGTGCAGGCCGTTGGAGACGCGCCAGATCAGGCCGAGCTCGGCCAGGCGGCCGAGGGCCGGCGAGATGTTGCTCTTCTTGGTTCCGAGCCGGTCGGCGATCTCCTCCAGCGTGAAGGGGACCCAGCCGCCGTCCGTCATCTCGCTGAGCACCGTGTGCCACACGTCGTACTGCAAGGTCGTCAGCCGGTACAGGGGCAGTGCGCGCGAAAGGTCTTGCGCCATGAAAACCGAGTCCTCGGCAGTCAGGAAGGTCGCGGTCTCCTGGTCCTGGTCGTGGCGTTCGGCGGTCATCACAGCGACTCCAGCTTAGGTCGGCGGGTGCGGCGCGGCGGGCGGACCTCGCCCTCGGGCAGACGGATCTCGGGGATGCTGTCGGGCATCAGCGCCAGGGCGCGCTGCTGCTCGGCGCTGCTGCCCCAGAAGGCGATGCGCGGGTTGATGCGGTAGCGGCCGCGCTTCTCCAGCCACATGAAGCCCATGTCGAGGAACACTGCCAGGGCCTTTCCAGCTTCCTTGCGGCCGATACCCAGGCGCTCGCCGAGCTTGATGACCGTGGTCAGGACGATGCCGCCCTTGAGCTGCGCGCCGAGCATGGTGTGCCACACGTCGTACTCGGTCGCGGTCAGGCCGATGAACGGCAGCTTCGCCGAGAGCTCTTTGGAAGCCATGTAGAAGGTGTGCCCAAGGAAGTCGAAGTCCTCACGCCGCCCGACCGCTGGCTCCGGTGCTGGGGCCGGGTTCACCGAGACGGACTCGCCCGGCTCCAGTCGGATCGCGACGACGTTCTGCCCGCCCGCGGTCTCAGGCGCCGGGGGTTTGGCGGGCTGCCTGCCCGGCCGGGACGAGGGAAGGCGCACCACACGGCCGCCCGTCGAAGGACTGATCACGACCAAAGGTTATCCCAGGAGATAACTTTTGTGGGTCTAAAACCCGCATTCGGTGCGCCAGATCCTGAGTGTGGGGTTGCAACCCCCAGTTACTTGCTGGTAACGGGGGTTGCAACCCCACATTCGTTCCGCGTTTCCCCAGGTCAAACCGCTGCGCCTCTTTACATACCCAAGAACCACTCGGCGTCGCACGCTCGCCCATCGGGCTCCGCCCGATCCCACAGGCCGCGAGGCCAGTGCGTGGGCACTGCTTCTGCCACGAAGCCTCCGGCGGGCTTGAAGCCCGTGCCGCTCCCGCTTCCCCGGTCGGGCACAGTTGTCAGGCTGGCGACCGTCGTAGCTGGACTGTACGACGCCGATCACGGCATTCCGGCTGCCGCCGGAACCGGGCCCCAAGGGGCCCTTGCCGCGCTCCTTCACCAGGTGGCTGGTGTCCTTGCCCTGCCGGGAGTCGTGGCTGCTGCCCAAACACGGGAAACCAGCGCGGGGGCGGCCCGGTGGGGTCGCGCAGGTTGGGCAGCTCGATCTCCTCCGGGTGGGATTCGACGCTGGGGACTGCGTGGTCGTCCGGCGCATCAGGTCGTCGTAGGTCCGGGCGGTGGTCATCAGATCCAGCGGTACCTCTCCCCGTCCGCCCTGGCCTTGAGGTCGGCGTGGGCCGCCCTGGCACCGGAACCTCTTCGCCTGCCCCGTTGAGCGCGAACACCCGCATCGCTGGACTGCGGCCTCGCGGGCCGTCGGCGGTCAGTTGTGCGTCGGCGCGGTGTCGGCGTCGACCAGACCTGCCTGGAGAGCGTCGGCTCCGGCACCGGGCTCAGCCGGGCGGGCGGTGTGGCGGGTGTGGGCGGGCGGGCGCGCTGCACTCGCAAACTACCGCGCTCCGTCACAACACCGGACTCGGGTGCCCTGCGGTATGCACGGGGCTCTACTGGGCCCCTGAGGGCCTGCCACCGTCACAGGCCCGGCCCCACCGAGCTCCGCGTCTCCGCCCTGGGGCCCGGCGAGCACGAGGCCATGCGCTGTGCCCGCTACGGAACGCGGACCCTGCACCGTCTGCGACCGGGCCTGCTGGCTGTGCGACGCGCGCGGGCCGCGCCTGCCGCAGCATGCCGTCGACCCGGCGGATCGCCGGCGTCGCCCACATCGCCCGACTGTCGGACCTCGACGGGGAGGAGGCAGAGGACCCCCGGTTTCCGTGCTCGCGGGGCACGGAAACCGGGAGGCTGGGCTAGCGAGCGTTGACGGCGTCCTTGAGCTCCTTGCCCATCGTGAACTTCACCGTGCGGGAGGCCCCGATCTCCATCGGCTCACCCGTCTGCGGATTGCGCCCGGTACGAGCCGCGCGCTCGCCCGGCGAGAAGGATCCGAACCCAAGCAACTGCACGGCGTCACCCGCCGCGACGCTGTTCTTGATCGTTTGCAGCATGCTGCCGAGCACCTTGTTGACGGTCTCCTTGGCGACATCGGCATCCTCAGCCACCAGGTCGATGAGCTCCTGCTTGTTCACAACATCATCCTTCCGCCCGGCCCCATGGGGAGCGCGGGAAAGAGGTCCCGAATACGGAACGACAGCCGGGCCGCGCGATCCTGAGCGCCGCCCTCATGCCAACGACTGACCCGCAACAAGATCACGCAACCATGCATCCCCGATGTCCCCCCACGCCGATGGAATCGGGCCGCGCGCAGAACTACTGATGGCATCGCGCATTGGGTCGTCGCGAGTTACCCGGGCTGATGCCGGTGAGTCGTAAGGCGCCTTCCACTATCGAAATGCCTGATCAGGCAGGTCGTTGAGCACCCGGGCGATGACGGCTTCGTCCCTCATCTCTGCGTGCTGGGAGGGCAGTGGCGCGCAGCGGTCACCATGGAGGGGTGGACGGACACCCGATCGACGTTCCGGGCGTCCTGGACGTCGGCCCGACGCCCCGGACGGCGCTTGCCTGGTTGCCGCCGACGGAACTGTGGCAGGCCGTCCAGCGGATCCGGGAGGAGCATGATCCGCAGATCCGCCGCTGGCCGCCGCACGTCAACGTGCTGTTCGGCTTCGTCTCGGAGTCGGACTTCGGGCCCGCGCTCCCGCTGCTGGGCGCCGCTGCGGCCGAGCACGCCCCGTTCACCGCGCGTCTGCACGGAGTGCGCCACTTCCCCCACCGCCACGACGCCACGGTCTGGCTCGACCCGGCGGCCGGCGGCCCCGGCCCGTGGCAGGCGCTCCACAGCTCGCTGGTGGAGCGCTTCCCCCGCTGCCGGGGTCGGGCGGACGACTTCACACCCCACCTGTCCTTGGGACGGACCCAGGACCCGCGCCGGCTCGCACCCGTACTGGCCGCCCGCCTGGGCACCACCTCGGCACCGGTCACCGAACTCACCCTCCTGTCCCGCCGGGGCGACGGCCCGATGCGGGAGCGGTTCACGGTCAAGCTGGGCACGGGCGAGGTCCGGCAGCTGCCACAGCCGTCGGACCTCGGGCCCGCGTGACCACGGGTCTCAGTACATTCGCGGCTTGATCAGCTGCGGCACTTCCCGGATGCCGCACCAGCCGCGGCGCGCATCGACGGTGGCGCACGTTCGGTCGAACGCCACCGGAAACGGCCTGAAGCTGAGACGTCCCGCTCAATTCGGCCAGCGCAAGTGCCAACCGGACGAACCTCAAAACCTCCCGCAACCCGGCTCGTCCACCTCCCCGGCATACGGTGCCTGAACGGGCATTCCCGCCCGAGCGGACACACCCGGGACCGCCGGGACGCCCCAACTGCACGGAGCGCGTGCGGCGCGGCACCACAGCCGGCGCCCGACCAGGGTCCGCAGGTGGGTCGACCGCGACCGCGACACGGCCGGGGAGAGCAGCAGGCCAGGCTCGACAGCGCCCCGGAGGCGCTCGCCTTCTTCCTCGGCCCCGGTCGGCCCGTGGACGGCAGCGGACAGCCCCGGCGATTCAGGTCCCGCTCGGCGGCGAGGCGTAGCCGGGATCCGATTGGGTCACACCTTCGAGTACCCGAGCCCATCTGATCGCGGCGCAGCGTGCGCTGGTGGCCGTGCAGGCCGAACGGTACGCCTATCTGCCCTCCGCTCGGGTCCTGGGGCGGTGACATGGAGGGTGCCTGGCAGGGCTGAGCGAGGAGCAGCTGGTCGAGTCCGGCCGGCTGGAGGAGGCCGAACGTCAGGCCGCGCACGCCGTGTGGGCGGATGGGTACCGGGCCTCCCTGTCGGGTCAGGACCGGGTCGCCGCCCGCAGCCGGGCGTAGTCCTGGGGACGCAGAGGTCGGCTGGTCACCTGGCGGTGGTCGGCGGCCGATGGGCACCCCTGGCGCCGGCGATGCCCGGGCGACCGGTCGGTGGGCCCCCGGGGTATGAATCGGCCGGGCCTTGGCCATGGGGACAGCCCCGGGCGGCGCGTGTGTTGATCGAGGTAGTTGTTACCAGGCGCTTCCTGCGGCCTGCGCCTTCGGCCCGCCTTGGCTACCAGCTGGTCGGGGTGGTTGTCATCTGCCTCGTTCGTCCCGGGCCCGGAGTCGGCTGTGGCTGCCCATGCGGCTATCCGGGCGCCATCCGGAAATCTCGTGAGCGGGAGACGCCCGGTGAGGGGTATGTCGTCTCGCACGAGATGACTCGGGACCCATGAGGAGACCAGCGTGTACGCAGTAGTACGGCGGTACGAAGGAGTGACCGATCCTGCGGAGGCAGGGCGCCGAGTGGCCGAGGGATTCGTGCCACTCCTTCGCCAGGTTCCCGGATTCATGGCCTACTACTGGGTTGATGCCGGGGACGGGGTGATGGTCTCCACCAGCGTCTTCGAAGACCAAGCCGGGGCCGAGGAATCGATCCGGAGAGCGGCGGACTTCGTGCGGGACAGCCTCGCGTCACTGCTCCCAAATTCTCCCCACGTCACGGCCGGCCAGGTCGTGGCTGCTGGGTAGCGACCTCCGCAGCGTCCCTCACGGCACTGCGACCAGAGCCCGATTCCTCTTGGAGCGGGATTCGGCAGGGGCAGGGTCACAGACGTCGTGGCCAGGTGACAGCTATCGCGACCGCTCACATCGGCCCCCTGCCAGGGCGGTTCGGCGCAGGCCGCGCCACACGGGCCGGCGGAGGCGGCCAGCGTCGGTGAGTTCGAGGAACTCGACCCTCGGCGTGCAGGTCGGGGCGGACGAACCGGACCACGGTGCCGCGCGGCAGCCCCAGTCCGGTGCCGGCGGTGAACGGGGACATCGGGGTGGCGATGCGGCGCAGGACGGCCGCCAAGGCGCGGCGTTCCGGTGTAGCGAAGCCGGTGACGACGGAGCCGGCGAACAGCAGCGGCCGCCGGATTCGGTTGGGACTCCGACGAGGACAACGCGTACCGATGCTTCGCCGGGGCCTTCGGGTAGCCAGCCGACGATCACGACGTCCGCGGCCCGCCGGTGTATTGGCGGGCGCACCCGATTCGAAGGGAGCGGAATTCAGTGCGTCCCTGTTCGTGGTGGCTACGACCTGTAACGATGCACGGTCAGGACAATGGCTGGCCGCCACGACCGGTGCGGCTGACACCCCGCGGCGAAAACGTCATCGGCCCGATCCAGCCCCGACGGACGAGCGCAATCTGAGACGGCAGTGGGGTCACCGGGTCGAGAGCCCTTCCGCGCGACCAGTTCTCGAACAACCCCTCGGTCGTCTCGACAGCAGACACCACCATGGTGACCTGGCAGTCCCCGTCATCCCAGGTATTCCACAGCGCCCAGCCCTCTGGTCGCGGGTCGACACCGATCCGCGCGCACGCGTCCTCGTAGTCCTCATCCACCCCGGCCGGCATGACCCCGGGCTTCAGGACCGCGGCACCGACGAGCCTGACCAGGGGACGGTCCTCATCCACACAGCCGTCGCCGTCGAAGTGGTAACTGCGTAGCACCCGGGCGAGCGCGTTCACGCTCCGCTGGAGCGATGTCGCGTCGTCCGGATCGCGCTCGAACGAGAGCCAGTCCTCGTTGGACGCTTCGACAGTGACTCGGTAGGCGAGGCGCTCGATCTCTCGGAGATAGTCCGATTCGCTGAGCTCAGGTGTGGTCATGGCGCGCAGTCTCGCATCAGGGTGCCCAATGTAGACACGTGTTTTCGACCGTCCCAGGCCGCCGCAACCTTCACTGGTCTCGCTGGATTTGAAGGTCGCTCGGGCATCCTGGCAAGATCCTTCTGGGTCAAGGTGACGTTCGTCGAGGGCTTATGTCTCCAGGGTGCAACTGCCCAAGCCCGCGACGAGGCTGGATGCGGCCGGTCGGCCGACACCGCAGCCGCCGGCCGGGGTGCCGCGTACGGGCCTCGTGCGGCGTTCGGCAGCCGAACTTCGCGTGGTGCCGTCGCCGGCCGCGGTGAGGCGCCTGCGGGCCGATCTCCCCTGGTGCTCAGCCCCTCGGATGACGACTTCGTGGGACGCTCGCGAGGGCGTGGCCTGGTGGCCGCCGGTCATCGCGTGGTGTCGTCCGTTTGTTCAGAGTCGGCGCAGGACGGCGACGACCTTGCCGAGGATGGTGGCGTTGTCGCCGTTGATGGGCTCGTAGGCAGGGTTGTGCGGCAAGAGCCAGGTCCGGCCGGCCTCGCGCTTGAGGCGTTTGACGGTGGCCTCGCCGTCGATCATCGCGGCCACGATGTCGCCGTTCTCGGCGACGGGCTGGCGGCGGACGACGACGGTGTCCCCGTCGGTGATGGCGGCGCCGGTCATCGAGTCGCCGCGTACTTCCAGGGCGAACAGTTGCCCGCCGCCGACGAGCCGGCGGGGCAGGGTGAGCTCGTCCTCGATGTGTTCCTCGGCGAGAATCGGGCCGCCGGCGGCGATGCGGCCGAGCAGCGGAACGATTGCGTCGCGCGGTGCCGGGCGCACGGTGGTGGCCGGGCCGTCGTCGAGGAGGCAGTAGGCGCGGGGGCGGTGCGGGTCCTTGGCGACCAGGCCCAGCTGCTGGAGCCGGGTGAGCTGGTGGGCGACCGAGCTGGAACTGGACAGGCCCACGGCCTGGCCGATCTCGCGGATGGACGGCGGGTACCCGTTGCTGCGGAGGTGGGTGCGGATCGCGTCGATCACCTGCCGCTGGCGCTCGGTGAGGCCGTCCTCGCCGATGCGGACGCCCTTGGGCCGGCCGCGGCGGGCCCGCGCAGGGGTGGTGTCGTCCATCGTCAGGTGCCTTTCGGTCGTTGCGGGGGACTGTATCCCGCCGCGGTGCGGGCGGTCATCCGCCCGGGGCGGGTGACCTGCGCAAACGCGGGCCGTCGGGATGGTGTGGGTGTGTCCGGTCATCGGAAGTCGCGGCTGCGGGCGCCGGGGGCGAGGGTGAGCGAGGTGAGGCGGGTGGCGACGAGGTTGATCGCGCCGTCCTTGCGTTCGGCGGTGCCGTGGACGAGCAGGCCGGCGTTGCCGAGGGCGACGCGGCGCTGGCGCTCCCACACATGGGGCTGGCAGATGATGTTGACGAGACCGGTCTCGTCCTCAAGGGAGATGAACAGGACCCCGCCTGCGGTGGGCGGGCGCTGGCGGTGGGTGACGAGGCCTCCGACGGCCACCGTCGTTCCGGGGATGGCGCTGTGCTTGAAGTGGGCGGCGGTCATGGCGCCGCAGCGGTCGAGGTGCGGGCGGGCGTGCTGGACGGGGTGGGCGGTGGCCGAGGCGCCGGTGGCCCACAGGTCGGCGATGGTCTCCTCGACGGCGGTCATCTCCGGCAGGTCCGCCGGGGCGGTGAGCGCCGGGGCGGGGCCGGGCAGCATGGCGCCGGTGGTCCGGGCGAGCAGTCCTGCGGACCACAGGGCCTGGCGGCGGGTCACCCCTAGGCTCGCGAAGGCACCGGCTGCGGCGAGGGCCTCCAGCACGGGCGCGGGGAGGGCGGTGCGCCGGGCGAAGTCCTCCAGGTCGCAGTAGGGGCGGGCGGCGGCGATCGCGTCTGCGTGCTCCGGGCCCAGTCCGCGCACCGCGGAGAGCCCGAGACGGATCGCGGGCCGGGCAGAGGCCCCTCGCTCTCCCCTGGCACCGCCCGCGAACGGGAGGAGGCCAAGGTGACCGTGGCCGCGGCTGAGGCAGCCGAGCGGGATGCCGCCGAACGGGCCGCCGCGGCCGAACAGGAGCTGCACGCCGTCAGGTCGGCCCGGCAGGGCGCTCAGGATGAGGCCGACCAGGCCGACGTCGAACTTCTCCACGCGCAGGAACGCGGCGACCGGGCCCGGGACACCGTCGCCCGGGCCGACAGCCGGGTACGGACCGCCGAGAACGCCGTCGACTCCGCCCACGCCCAGGCGTCCCGGGCGCACGAGGCCACACGGGAGGCGGCCAAGCGGCTGCGGAACCTGAAGGACGACGGCCGGGCCGGCTGACCCGCGACCGCATGACGTCCGGCCTGACGGCCCTCCGGGTCACCGGTCTGGCTGTCCCCCCGTGCACGGCCGTGTGCCCGGAACTACCGTCGCCATCAGGTCAACGACGCTCCACTCCTCAACCAGGAGATCCCCATGGCAGCTGACGCTGTGCAGGTAGCACCTGATGTATACAAGATCCTCTTCGAGAACGATCGGGTACGGCTTCTCGAGGCCCGACTCCAGCCTGGTGCCACGTCAGCCATGCACCACCATCGTGACAACCTCGTCTACAACCTCGCAGATGGGAAGGTGACCTTCACCGACGAGTCCGGCGAAACCGTCGAGGTCTCGCTCGCGGCTGGCGAGACGATGTGGAGCCCCGCAGTGGACCACTCCACGCACAACACGGGGAGCACCGAAGTCCGCTCGCTGCTGTTCGAGTTGAAGTAGCGGCCCGCACAACCGACACGTCAGCCTCAGCGGATGCCCGCCGGTGGTCAACGGTCACCCGAGAACCGCGTCCACAACCAGGTCACCGTGCCGGTCGCCCTGTACACGGCCACGCAGTCCCACGACGTGCGCTCCACCAGCTGCAGCGCGGCACATCCGACCGGGTCCGCAACAAGCGCGTCAACGAGCGCACCGGCACGAGGACAAGCTCGCCGCCGCCAGATCGCCGTCTCCACCGGCCCCGCCCCCGAGGCCGCCAACGCCGGCAGCACCAAGACGGCCGGGGCCGAGTCCACGTCGAAGCGCACCGGTGCCACGGGCAAGCGCACCAGCGCGACCGGCAAGCGGCAGCTGTCCCAGCTCACCAAGGCCGAGCTCTACCAGCGCGCCACCGACCTCGACATCCCCCACCGCTCCACCATGACCCGCGGCCAACTCCAGCACACCCTCGAACACACCACACGACCCCGACGCACCGCCTCGTAGGAGGCGGCGCGCACTCGGCAGCCGACGCAGCAGTCCCGCCCCCGGGCGGCCTGCAGGGAACGCCGATGTTTGCCCCCGCGAATCGAGGCAACAAGAAGCCCGGGCGGGCGGTGCACGGGCTCGGCCGGCAGACCTCTCCCCCCGGTCTGCCGGCCGAGCCCAGGGGACGAAGGTGAATCCGAAGTCCTCGGCGCCAAGCGTGGAGCAGCTCGTGGAGCAGGTGCGCAGCAGGCCGGGGGCCCTGCTGGCGGACTGCGGCGCGTACGGCTGCGACACCCAAACGGAACGCCGCCGAAGGGCGGGGTCTCGACGGCGGCGGTCACTGTGGGCCTCGCACCCGCCAGCGCCGCCGCCCGAGTGCGGCCGCAGTTGTGGCCGGCGGGCAGGGCATGGCGTGCGTGGCCACGGTGGATCTCCGCTCTCCTGTCGGTGACTGCTGCGAGGACCCGTCAGCCGGCTGCTCCGCGCTCGGGTTCGAGTCGGCACCGTGGGTCGATCGGCTGTCGGTCTCGCCCGGCGTTCAGGCGATGCCAGGGCCGGGATCAGGGCGCGACCGGGCCTCCGATCTTGGACCAGGCGCCGTTGGCGCCGGTGTACTCGTAGACGCCGGAGTGGTCGGGGCTGACGCCGTAAAGGTGGTCGTCGGTGGTGACGAAGGCGGCTCCGGGAGCGCCGATGCGGGTCCAGGTCCCGCGCGCGGGGTCGTACTGCTCCATGTCGCCGGTCGCCGCGTCGGTCGCGTAGAGGGTGGTGCGGCTGGTGAAGATGCGGTCGGTCGCGCCGCGGATCTGGTTCCAGTCGCTGTTGGTACCGGTGTACTCGAAGACCCCGAAGTGGTTGACGCTCACCCCGTAGAGGTGGTCACCGGTGGCGGCGAAGCCACTGCCGGGGGCGCCGATCCGCGTCCACGTCCGGCGGCTGCGGTCGTAGCGTTCGATGTCGCCGGTGGTCATGTCAGTCGCGTACAGCGTGCTGCCGCTGGTGAAGATGCGGTCGGTCGCGCCGCGGACCTGTTCCCAGGTGTCGTCGGCACCGGTGTACTCGAAGACCCCGTGATGATCGACACTCACCCCGTACAGATGGTCACCGGTGGCAGCGAAACCACTGCCCGGGCCCCCGATCCGCGTCCACGTCCCGCGCGCACGGTCGTACTGCTCGATGTCACCGGAGGCCGGGTCCGTCGCGTACAGCGTCGTCGCGCTGGTGTAAATCCGGCCGGCGGGGCCGCCGACCTTCGTCCACGCGCCGTCCTTGCCGGTGTACTCCTCGACGGCCGTACGGTCCGGGGCGATCCGGTACAGGTGGCTGCCGGTGGCGGCGACGGTGGGGCCGGCGGCGGCCGCCGTCGGTGCGGCGCCGGGTGCCGCAGGCACGCTCGCGCTCGCGGACGCGGTGCGGCCGGGGACAGGCGCGGGAGCCGCGGCACCATTGGTAGGCGCCGGACCCGGGGCCGACGGCAGGCCGGGGCCCTCTCCGGGCGGCGTCGTTCCCGCGATGGTCGGGACCCCGGACGGGGACGGCAGGTTGGGGTCGGACGGCAGGGAGAGGCCGTCCGGCGAGGCAGTGACCGCGGGCGCGGCGGTGTCCTCGCCGTGCCGGGGCTGCTGGTACCGGTTCGCGACCACCACCGCCGCGAGCAACGCCAGCAGAGCGGCCCACTGCGCCGGGGTCCGCCAGCGCCTCCAACCGCCGGCGGTACGTGGCCGGGAGCCGTCCGCTCCGCCGACCGGCCCGGGGGACGGCACTGCAGGGGCCGTTCTTGAAGCCGGCGCCACCGGGACGGAGGTGGAGGCGGCCGGAGCGGCACGGGGACGGGATTCGGCCTCAGGCCGGGCGGGAGAAAGGACCCTGGTCGCGGATCCGGCAGCAGAGGCGGCGGCGGGCTTGGCCGAGGATCCTGCACCTGGCCCGTGGCCGGGCTCAGCGGCGGCCCCGGCGTCAGGTTCAGGCCGGCCCGAGCCCGCTTCTGTGCCCGCCCCCGCGGCCCCGCCGGCGGTGTCCTCAGACCGGCTGTCGTGCACGGCCGACGCGTCGCCGGATGATTGTTCGCTGGTCGGTGCGGCTGAATCCTCGCTGGTCAGCGGATTGTTCGCGGGTCGTTCGCCGGCGGGCACGGGTCGTTCGCCGCCGCGGGACGGGCGCGGGGACACGGGGGACGACGGCGCGAGTTCGGTCTGGGCCTGCAGCGCGGCCACGTACAGCCGGCGGGCCTCCTGGAGCTTGGCCATCCGTGTGGGGGCGTGAGGGAAGCGGTCCTCGATCAGCTTGCTGAGCCGTTCCCACGGAATGATCTTGATGCCGGAGCGGTACTCGCTCCACACGCTCTTCACCCCTCCGTACTGCGCATGCAGCTCGTCACCCGTGCGGCCGTCGGTCAGCTTCCGCACACACCACGCGAGCGCGTTGGCCTGCTCGGTGCGCCCCTTCAGCGGCCCCTGTGCCCGCCCTGCTCTGCCCACCGGTTCCCCCCTCGATGATGACCGTCGCGTTCGCGGACGTTCGCCGGAGTTCGCGACGTTCGCCTGACCCTGGCACCGCTGACCTGCGGCGACAGCCAACGCATTCCGTTCGCCTCTGACGGACAATCACATCAGGTTCCAGTGTGGTGATCCACCGCTTCCGCCAAACCCGGGAAGCGGCCCCGCCCACCACCCGAAGGAACCGCCATGCGCCGCATCCCGCGCCCTCACCCGAAACGTCTGGCCGCGCTCGCCGGCCTCGCCCTCGTCGTCGGGGCCGCCGTCCTGCCCGCCCACGCTGACAGCAAGACGGCCCCGCAGACCCCTGCCCGCACCGGGACCCTCGGCAACGGCGCGGCCCCGGGCGGCCAGGTCACCCGCGAGCAGATCCTCGCCCGCGCCCAGGCCTGGGTCCGCCAGGGCGTCCCCTACGACCAGGGCTCCGCGTGGGCCGACGACGAGACCGGCGGCTACTACCGCAAGGACTGCTCCGGCTTCGTCTCGATGGCCTGGCAGCTCACGGAAAGCCTGGACACCGGCGGCCTGGTCCACGTCGCCGACCGGATCACCTGGGACCAACTGCAACCCGGAGACGCGCTGGACACCCCGTTCGACAAGGGCGGGCACATCATTCTGTTCGCCGGCTGGACCGACCAGGCCAAGGGCGACTTCCGCTACTACGCCGAGAGGAGGCCCCACACGACCACCAGCGCCTCCACCGCCAACCGGTACGCCGTGAAGATCGCCGACCACGACACGTCCGGATACATCCCGCTGCGGTACCGCAAGCTCACCGAAACCCCGCCCGCGCCGGCACCCGCGGCACAGCCTCCGGCACCCACCCCCGGGCCCGCACCGGCCCACGAGGCCGCCTCCTCGCCGGCACCCGCCGCCGCCCCGGCGCCGGGGGCACCCTCCAAACCGTCAACGCCGGCACCCGCTCAGAGCCCGGCACCGTCGACGCCGACACCCGTGCCTGCGCCGGCACCCGCGCCCGCGCCCGGGGACTCCGGTACCAGCGTCGCCGCGACCGGCAGCCGCCTGTACCGGATCACCCCGGACCACAAGGCCGTCGAGGAGTACACCGGCAAGGGCGATACGTGGACGAAGGTCCGCGGCGCGACCAGCCGCATCTACACCAGCCGCAGCACCCTCTACGCCACCGACGCCCAAACCGGCGACATCTGGCAGTACGAGCCCACCCGCAAGAACACCGGTGGCGACCTCCACGCCGTCGGCGTCGACGGGCCGTGGATCCGCATCGGCGGCCCCGGTGCCCAGTTCGCCGCCACCGCTGACCGCCTCTACGGCGTCAGCCCCGACCACTCCGGGATCTACGAGTACACCGGCACCCCCGGGGTGTGGAACCGGGTCCGTCTCACGGGCACGGACCGGATCCTCACCAGCGCCGGCACCCTCTACGCGGTCGACACCGCCGCCACCCCCGTCGGCGGCGACATCCACCAGTACGACGCCGCCAGCGGCCGCTGGACCGACATCGGCGGCCCCGGAGCCCAGTTCGCCGCCACCGCCGACCACCTGTACGGCGTCAGCCCCGACCACACCGGCCTCTACGAATACACCGGCATCCCGGGCGTGTGGGACCGGGTCCGCGGCACCACCGACCGGATCTACACCAGCCGCAGCACCCTCTACGCCACCGACCCGGTCACCGCCGAAACCCCCGGCGACATCCACCAGTACGACCGCGAGCGCCGCTCCTGGACCCGCATCGGCGGCCCCGGCGCCACCTTCACCGCCACCGACAAGCAGCTCTACGGCGTCAGCCCCGACCACACCGCCATCTACCAGTACACCGGCACCCCCGGCACCTGGACCAAGGTCGGCGGCCCCGTCGCCACCTGACCCGCCACGCCAGCGAGCCCGCGCACCAACGGCCGTCCCCTCAGACAGCCCGGCCGGCCGCTGCGCCCGCCCCGTGGCCGGCCCTCACGCCCGCCCTGCTCCACCAACCGAACACCCAACCATCCCAGGAGGAACCCGTGAAGCTTCCCATCCCCGCCCGCACACGACACGGCCGCCCGGCCGTCGACCGGTCCCCGGAACCGCCGCCCGCACCATGGACGCGGGCCCGGATCGTCCGGCTGCTGTGCCTCGTGATCGCGGGCGTCCTCGCCCTCGCCGTCTCCGCCAACGCCGCCACCGGCAAACGCGCCTTCCACACCTCCACGAACGCGGCCATCGTGCTGGGCGACCTCGTCGCGACCAAGGACAGCGCCTACGCCCTGACGAAGGACCGCACCGCCATCTACCGGTGGGCCGACAACCAGGACCGCTGGATCAAGATCGGCGGAAAGGCCAACCGCATCTACGCGGGCGAGGACTCCGTCTACGCCACCGACCCCGACACCGGCGACATCCACCGCTACGACTTCGACACCGGCTCGTGGCCGCGCATCGGCGGACCCGGCGCCGACTTCGCCGCCACGAACAAGCACCTGTACGGCATCAGCCCCGACCACTCCGCCGTCTACGAGTACACCGGCAAGGGCGACACCTGGACGAAGGTCGGCGGACCGGCCGACCGGCTCTACACCTACACCGGCAAGACACTGGCCACGAAGGTGGACCCGTGGCTCGGCCACCCCACCGACAGCGCCCTTTACGCCACCCAGCACGGCTCCGGCGACATCTACCGCTACGACGGCCGTGCCACGGCGTGGACCCGACTGGGCGGCCCCGGCGCCGAGTTCGCCGTCACCGACAACAACCTCTACCGTCTCGCGACCGACCACACCTCGGTGATGGAGTACGCCGGCCCCGGCGACAAGTGGAAGCCCGTCCGCACCGAGCGCACTGAACACCTCTACGCCGCCAACACCCTCTACGCCACCGACCGTGCGGGTGACATCCTCAAATACAACGGGCACCCGGACAAGTGGAACCGCATCGGCAACCCCGGAGCCGCATTCGCCACATCCGGCGACCACCTCTACGGCATCACCCCCGACGGCTCCGCCCTCAACGAGTACACCGGCAAGAACGACGTCTGGACCGCCCGCGGGGCTCCGGTCACCCCGGCCAGCCGCGAGGAGCGCATCGCCCACCTCGACCAACTGACCCAGCCCGGGCAAGCCGCGACCGACGCCTGGTACCGGGAACTCGGTGCGCACCGCAGCCACCAGCCCGACCGCTACGAGTTCAACTGGGACACCAACGTCTGCAACTCCCCCGCACCGGACAAGATCGCCGACTACGACTTCAGTCTCGCCTGCATCCGCCACGACTTCGGCTACCACAACTACAAGGACCTGTTCGGGGACAACGGCTTCCGTTTCAGCCTGACTGGCCCGTCCCCGAAGGAACGAGTCGACCAGATCTTCCTCCAGGACCTCAACAACATCTGTGACGACCCGGGCTTCCCGCGAAGGCACACCGCCGCCGAGCGCGAGGCATGCCGCCGGGTCGCCAACTCCTACTTCTCGGTGGTCGCCCTCTCTCACGGCTGACCGGCCGACCGCCCCGGCACACCGCGCCTGTCGCCCAGAACAACACCCCTGGGCGACAGGTCCCGGCGTTGCCTGAAGACGAGCCCTGGCCAGCCGCGCCCCCGGCCGGCCGGGGGCGCACCGGGGCGCAGGCCCGGGCCGCCTACCGGAAGCTGCGCAACCAGCCCCACCCCACCCTCTGTGAGGAGACACTCCCGTGCGCAGTGGTCCGAGCCTGTTCGAGATCGTCGCCGTGTCGGCTCCGATCCTGTGGCTGTTCTACCGCCTGGCCCTCGGCCACCACCGCGCCGCGATCCAGGGACGGGCGCTGCCGATGGGCCGCGGCTGCGGCGGCTACGGCTGCATGAGCGCCATCGCCGTCATCACCGTCGGCGCGCTCCTCCACTGGTGGGGCTGAGGCTGCGGCGTCATCCGCGACCGGACCGAAAGGGGCGAACGCGGGCCGAGACCGTCCAGGACGCGCGCGACACCCCCGGCCCACTCCCGCGCCCGCAGCGCTCGAACCCAGCGCGAACGCCCTATTCCCAGCCCCCAGAACGAACCTACGCTGCATCAAAACCCAAGGAGCGGAAGCCATGAAGGGACCTGACATCACGCGGCTGGTAGGACGCCGCACCGCACTGCGATACCTCGCCCTCGGCACAATGGCGAGCCTGATCGCCGCGTGCACCGGCAACAAGACCGAGGCAGGCGGCCCGAAGAAGCAGGCCCTCAAGGCCTTCGCCGTGGGCGAGTGGGACTACCAGTCGAGCGCCGGACACCAGGGGGTGCTCACCATCGCCGCCGACGGCCGGTGGTCCACCACCCAATGGGATGGACTCGCCGGCCAGTGGGACCTCGACGGTACCCGCCTGCGGGTTCAGTCGTACGACGACGACGTTCCCTTCGTCGTACCGGACATGACGCAGAGCGTCGAGGACGGATTCACCGGCCAGTACAGGCTGAACGAAGGCTGGTCCAGCGACATCGGGCGCACGGCCCAGGCCACCTACAAGAACGCACAGCTGACCCTCCACTTCCCCACCTACTCCGACGGCGGAAAGGGCAGCGGCCTCACCGTCACCTGCACCCGACGCAAATGACCACACGGCCCCCTGGGCCCCGTGCCTCCCGCCCCGGCGGGCGGCACACACCCGACGCCGCCCAGCACCCAGCCGCCACCGACAGCGTCCGGCAACAACAAGCGCCCGTTTCGCAACTCCCCCTCTACAACCGGTCGTTGGACGGCTCATTGAGCCGACAACGGGGCACGGGAACCTCGCCTGGATTTAAAGACTCATGGGCGACGGGCGCCTTGACCGGTGCTGTGTGCTCACTGACACTCAAATCCAAGCCAGCCAGAGGAGACAATCGTGTCTGACTTGAAAGGACCGTTCGGCAACGGCAACCACACCAGAGCATTCCTCACCGGACTTCAGCTCGGCAACAGCGGATGTGGCTGCCTGATCTTCATCGCGCTGATCGTGATCATCATTGCTGCGGCCAACGGGTTCCAGATGCACTAAGCCCAGGCGGCGAGGGGTCCTGCGGCGGGGGCGAGGAGCAGGGAGGCCTCGTCGGTGTTCCCGCGCGAAAGCCGCAATCGAAACGAGCGGCACCGGAAAGCGTTGACCGCGTCAAGGGACCGTTGCTGGCCAAAGAGCGGGAGGGAATCAGTCCGTCCGTACTCGATGGCCGTCTTGAGACCCCGCAGGACTGCGACGGTGGACCGCCTGTCTGCGCCAACCAGGCGGAGACGAGATCAGGGAGCCGCACCGTGATCAAGAGACTTCCCGTACTTGCCGCAGCTCTCGGGCTGCTCCTCGCACCCCTGGCCGGGACCGCGTCGGCGGAGCCCACCACACCACCGAAGCCCACAGTGGGCTCCGCCCTCACCAGCGGTGTGTGGAACAGCGCCACCTACAACCCCGACGGAAACACGAACACGGTCGAGATCAACCAGTACGTCGGCAGCGACGGCCACCACTACGTCACCGGCTGGCTGTATGCCGGGAGCAGCAACGTCGCGTTCTACTACGACCAGTCCTTCGACGGCGGCCGGACCTGGAACAGCTTCCTTGACCGGCGGTACGTGGGCCCTGGCGGCTGGTACACCCTGCCGACGAAGTACGACGACGGAGGCGTGTGGTACCGCGCCTGCTCAGCCGCCGAATGGGCGGGCAGCCCGTACGCGAACCCCCAATGGGGCTACAACATCGCCTGCACCAACTGGTACTGACCCGATCCCCGGGACGGCCCGCCGAATCCGGCGGGCCGTCCCGGCTTGCCGGGCACCAGAGCGGCGCCACGGGCGGGTGTACGAGGCAGGGCCTCGCCGCGCACCCTGATCGGGACACCCACCCGGGTTCAACGACGCCGCCCCCCGGGGCACGAGGACGAGGGCCACGGCCGCTGGGAGCAGCGGGCTGCCTACGGGCCACCCGCGCGGTGCTCCCCGGCCCGAATTCAGGCAGCGTGCAGGACGTCCGACAACGCGGTCTGCTGCCCGGCCAGCTTCCCGCCCTCGCGGGCCCTGTCCTGCCAGTTCCGGCGTGAGGGGATCGGGCCATGCAGGCGCAGACACGAGATTTCATGATCAAAATCCCTGGAAGGGGTCCGTGGCTGCCTATCCGTCAGCCCAGAAGCCCTACACACCAGCCATGCCCTGAGAAGCCGACCAAGTGGCCTTTCTGTGCCTCACTTTTCAGGCTTGCACATGTCAACGATCCGCATATGACGCGACTGTCCCCATTTGCGGTAGGACACCCGACTTGCACGGACATCGTGCTGGCCCGCCGGACGGAAGCGTAAACGCCGTTTACATCACAGAGCCTCCCTGCGAGCCACCCGCCGACGACTGCGCCACGCCCGGCGTGTAAACGCCGTTTACACCGTCCCGGTCCGGCGAGGACAGAACGGCCTGGGCACCTTCACGGTGCCCAGGCCGTCGGTCATAACCCGTGCTGATCAGCCGCCGGCCGTCCGTTCCGGTGCGTACTCATCAAGCCGGTCCAGCACCTTGGTGGCGACAACCCTCAGCTCGTCGGGTTGGAGGAAGCGGCAGAGCCACGTCGCCACTCCCTCGAGGTCGCGCCAGTCGGGCACCCCGGTCGCAGTTGGCGGAACCGTCGTCCCGCCGGCCTGCTGAGCCTGCCGGACCATGTCTGCGGGGAACTCCTCCGCGGAATACGTGATGCGGTCGCTCGCATCGATGCCGGCGTCGCGCTGGTCCGGTAGGCCCGAGGTGTAAACGCCGTTTACACCCGGAGGCTGTTCCGATGAGCTGCCGTCCTGGAGCTGGGGCGCAGTCGTCCTGTAAACGCCGTTTACACCGTCACCGGCGCGGTGGTTCCCGGCGGCAGGTGCCGAGGGGCGATCGCTCGCCTGCTCCCCCGCCGGACGGTCCGCGCGCTTGGCCGTCCGCGCCGCCTTCGCGGCCTGCTTCTCGGCGGCCGCCTGCTTCGCGGCCTCGGCCCGCTCGAGTTGCTCGGCCGGGGTGATCCTCCCTGACCGGGCTTCAGCCCCGATCCTGCGCGCGTCCTCGACGGCCAGCTCTCCGGTTCCTGTCTGCTCCTGAAGCTCCGGAGAGAGGTGGAGCAGGGCCAGCCGCTGTCCGACCCAGGCACGGGACTTGCCCAGCGCCCGCGCGACGGCGGCCTGGTTGCCCTCGTAGACCGTGTCCAGCAGCTGCTCGATCGCCTGGGCCTCTTCGAACGGCGACACGTCCTCGCGGTGCGCGTTGGCGATCAGAGCCGCCTCGACCATGTCCGAGGCACGCGAGACCAAGTCGTCGTTGAGGTCCACACGAAGGGTCTTGAGCCCCGCCTGCTGCGCGGCCCGCAGACGCCGGTTTCCATCGAGAGCGACGAAGTCCGCCTCGCCGATCGCATCCGACTGGTCCGGGTGCGCGTCGAGGAACGCGCCTCGGCTCACCACGGTGACGGGGACGATCTGCCGACGGGCCAGGCTCTCGGCGAGCTCGCCGATCGACTCCCTGTCGAAGGTCTTCCGGGGGTTGAGCGGGTTGAAAACGATCGACGACACCGGTGCCGACGACGCACGCCGCACCCGGCCCGTCGCGTCCAGCGCCTCGCTGCGCGCTCGCACCTCGTCCCCGCGTGCGGCGCCTTGAGCCAGCGCCCCGAACGACCCGCCGCCGCCCTGCAGCTTCTTGGCGATGCTCACGAGAGCCTCCGTCGGATCTCGCGCATGCGCTGTGCCTGGATGGATGTGGGTGCGTACATGAGCAGCGGCTGCTTGACGTGGACGGCCTCGCGCTGTTCCTTGAGGTCGGGGACGACGGAGACGACGGGCGGTGTGCCCAGGGACTGCCAGTTGTCGAGGGAGTGGGTGGCGACGTAGCCCTTGCGCTTGTCGAACTTGTTGACGACGAGTCCGAGCCGGTCGATGTCGACCTCGTAGTCGAGGCTGACGGTGCGGATCTGGCTGTCGAGCATGGCGTAGGCGTCGGCGGAGGAGTCCTCAGCCTCCACAGGGACGAGGACGCCGGAGGTGCCGGGTGCCTCGTTCTTGCGGCGGTGCCCGTAGTAGAGACCGGCGTCCATCGCCAGGCCGAGGTTCGGCGGGGCGTCGATCACGATGACGTCGAAGTGCTCTTCGAGCGGGGCGAGGGCGCGCTGGAGGCTGGTCTCGCGGGGGCCGCGGACGGATCCCAGGCGGGAGTCGAGCAGGAACGCATCGAAGCTTGAGGGCAGCAGGCTGAGGCGGCCTTCGAAGTGGTCCGGCTCGATGGCCACGACCTGGTCGAGGAGTGAGCCGACGACGCGGTCCCGGTCGACCATGTGGGTCACCAGGCTCTCTTCACCCGGCGGGGTCTGCTTGACGCCGAGCTGAGACGTCAGGTGGCCCTGCGGGTCGTAGTCGACGAGCAGGGTGCGCAGCCCGGGCAGGGCAGGCAGCTTCGAAGCGCCTGTGCTGGCGGGCAGGCCGAGCGCTATGGCCTGGCCTGTCCCGGCGGCGATGGTGGTCTTGCCGACTCCGCCCTTCTGGTTGCAGACGACGATCCGCCGGGTGTACTTGGGGATCGCCAGCTCGGCCAGGGAGACGTTGTGTGAGTCGATCCACACGCGGATCGCCTGGGCGAGGCCCTGGACGAAGGAGATCCCACGACCGGCGCAGTCCTCCTTGAACTCGTCGTACAGGCCGGGGGGGAGCCAGGTGTTCCAGCTTTCGGCCCCGGAGGTGTCAACGGTCGGGTTGTCCGTGGCCGGCCGGACACGCCACTGCTCGACAGCCTGGGCGACAGCGTCCTGCATGTCGATCCCGAGCTGCGCCGACCGGGTCTTGAGTTCCTGACGGAGGGCTACGGGAAGCTTCGACGCAACCTTTTCCCGCCCGCCTCCAGAGTTTTGAGTCATCATGGCGTCACCATAGTGGCGCCATGCGGGTTTAGGCACATCCTGCGGCCGTGTGTCTTCGGGCTTCTCTTCCGCCCGGGTGTAAACGGCGTTTACACGCGAGCTCACGGTGAGGCCCGTGGCACTGCGGCTTGTGCGCTCACGTCGCCCGGGCCGTGGAGCACAGGGATCCGACCGGCCAGGGCTCTTGACCCGGTGGCAGCCCGCGGCATGCGTCCCGGAAGACCCACGCCGTAGAGGGGCATGACTCCGGCCCCGAAAACACCGAAGGGCCTGCTTCCTTGGCACGACGCCGAGGAGGCAGCCCTTCGCTGTGCCGGCGATCGGATCCAGGCCTGCCGAGGACGAGTCACTCCCCACCCATCACCGCTAGCCGTTCATGGGCGGGGCCGTACCTGGGAGAGGCTCCACCAGTGGTTCCACTCCTTGCCGGGCAGTGAATGCCACAGGTCCAGCCGGTCGTGCAGCAGAGCAACTGTCAAGACCTGTGGATGAGGCGGGGATGGCCCGTCCCACGCCGGCGGGGTCTCCTGGGGGATGGGCTTGAGTCTCCAGTAGGGGGAGACGCGAAGGTGGGGGCATGGACGACGACGCGCTGTACACGATCGGAGCGTTGGCCCGGCGGACCGGGCTGACGGTGAAGACCATCCGGTTCTACTCCGACACCGGGATCGTGCCGTCGACTGACCGCAGCCCGGCCGGCTACCGACTCTATGACCTCCATGCGCTTGCGCGCCTGGACCTCGTGCGAACACTGCGTGACCTGGGAGTCGACCTTGCCGGCATCCGGCAGGTGCTGGACCGGGAGATCTCGGTTCCTGAGGTCGCAGCAGCGCATGCCGACGCTCTGGACGTGCAGATCCGCACGCTACGGCTGCGCCGCGCGGTACTGCGAGCGGTAGCCAAGCGGGGCTCCACCCCTGAGGAGACGGACCTCATGCACAAGCTCGCGAAACTCTCCGACGACGAGCGCCGACGCCTCGTCAACGACTTCATCGACGACATCTTCGGCGGCCTGGACGCCAACCCCGACTTCGTGGACATGATGCGCTCGGCCATGCCCGACCTGCCGGACGACCCCGAACCGGATCAGGTCGAAGCATGGGTGGAACTCGCCGAACTCACCCAGGACCCGGACTTCCGCACCGCAGTGCGCCGGATGGCACAGCACCAGGCAGCCGAACGCGCCCAGGGCGACACCACCGGACTGCACCACGACCTCACCGAGACGGTCCGCGAACAGGTCGGGCACGCCCTCACGGCCGGCATCGCCCCCACCTCCGCCGCGGCAGCACCCATCATCGACGCCCTCACCGCCCGCTACGCCCAGGTCTTCGGCCGCGCCGACGACACTGACCTGCGCCGCTGGCTGTCGACACGCCTGGAGGTCGCCAACGACTCGCGCGCGGAACGCTACTGGCACCTCCTGGCCGTCATCAACGGATGGCCCGCCCCGACAAGCCTCGCGCCGGTGTTCGCCTGGTTCATCGAGGCCCTGCGCGCCGGTTTCGAGCAGTAGCGCGCTGCCGTGTGCGCCCCGCAGCGGCCCTCGAGGTGCTGAGACAATCAGGCCGCGAGGCCCCCCGGGGCGCTCCACGAGCCGGCCACGTTCGGAGCGTGCTCCGGCGCGGGCGAACGGGACGAGGTGGGCGCCGTTGACGGCCCGCCAGCGGGCCTGGACGGACTCGACAAGCTTGAACACCATCGCCCGCCCGGCGGCACGGGAGCCGGCGCCTTTGCTGACCTTCGTGCGATGGCGGACGGTGGCGAAGGTCGACTCGATCGGGTAGATGGTCCGCAGATGGATCCAGATGAGGCTGACGGTGGCGAGGGTGCTGGTCCAGTTGCCGGCGTGGTGAGCGGCACGGTCGTCCACGTACGCGGCCGCACCCAGCTTGGTACTGGTGACCAGGATCGGGCCGCCCACCGCGAGCCTTGTTCCGGCACGCCCGTGTCCCGCGAGCAACAGAGCAACATGTCTCACAGGACTAGTGCAGCGCCGCGTTGATCCTTCGGGGGTTCATGCCGCTTTGAGTGGGCTGCCGTCGTAGATCCAGCGGTAGGGCTTGGCGTCGTGCTCGTCGTAGGCCAAGACGAAGGTGGCGCTCGACGATGCCGGCGAAGGGAACCCGCGCCGCACGACATACTCCCGGCGGATTACTCCGGTACCTCGCGGGGGCTACGAACGACATCAGAGTGTTTGCATCCATGGGCTGATTCGATACGGAGCTGCGGAACCTAGCGTCTCCCCCATGAAACGCAATCGCCGTATCAGCGCTGTCGCGGCGCTGGCGCTCGCCGCCATCGTCACCGGAACCGGCACCGGGTTCGCCGCCACGGCCACACCGTCGGCCACGCACGCGTTCGACACCGCACCGGCCACGGCCACCGCGCCCACACGGTCCTTCCAAGGCACGCTCCCCGCGCCGACCGGCCCCTACGCCGCCGGCAAGGAGGTCATCCACCTCACCGACGCGAACCGTCTTGACCCGTGGGTGCCGTCATCCGGCCCCCGCCAACTGACCGTCACGATGATCTACCCGGCCGTCCCCGGGACCGGGACGCCGGCCCCATACATGACCCTCGGCGAGGCAGCCGGAATCCTCCAGCGCCAGAAGACGCCGGCGAGCTCCGGCGTCACCCCGCAGACCCTTGCCGGCGTCACCACCCACGCCTTCGACGGCGCGCGGCCGCAGAGGGGCAAGTATCCGCTGGTGATCCTCTCAGCCGCGCACGAGAACCCGCGCATGACGCTCACCGCGCTCGCGACCGACCTGGCCAGCCACGGCTACGTCGTCGCGCTCGTCGGCCACACCAACGAGGACAGCGGCGAGACGCTGGCGAACGGCCAGACGTCGTCGTGCGTGATCTGCGACAACCCGGCGCTCAACCTCGACTCCGTCGTCGCCAGCCGCGCGACGGACGTGTCCTTCGTGATCGACCAGTTGACGCACGGCAATACCGCGTGGCGCCTGGCCCACCTCATCGACAAGCACCAGATCGGCATGGCCGGACACTCCCTCGGCGGAGCGTCCGCCGCCGCCGCGATGATCGCCGACCCGCGAGTACGGGCCGGAGTGAACATGGACGGCACCTTCCACCCGACACCGATGCCCGGCCGGATCAACCGGCCGTTCCTCATGCTGGGCACGGCCGAAAACCACTCGGCCGGCGGCCACAACACCACGTGGGAGCAGGCATGGGCCGCCCTCGGCGGCTACAAGGAATGGCTGACGGTCACCGACGCCGACCACTTCGACTTCAGTGACCTGGACCTGCTTAAGAAGCAGGCCGGGTTCCCGACGCAGGGCCTCTCCCCGGAACGCGGGCTGGTGATCACCCGCGAGTACGTGACGGCGTTCTTCGACCGGACGCTGAAGGGGATCCACAGTCCGCTGCTGGACGGCCCCTCGCCGAACAATCCGGAAGTACTCTTCCAGCACTAGCCAGGCGCTAGCAGCGAGGCCTACTCGTATCGGGTCCCCCGGCGTTGTCGCTTTCCTGTCGCCTCGGGGCCGCTGCTGGCGTGATGGACGTCACCGTCCCCAGGGATGCGTCAGGCAGCAGCCGCCTGACCGCTTGCCCGTGTTACGCACTGGGCACGTAGACGTTCGATCTCCAGGTGCTGAGCGGCGAGCCGGGAGACGGCCAGCTGTCGGAATGCCATGAGTTCCTTGAGCTGCTTCTCCTGGGCTTGGAGGCGCTGGGCCAGGACGGCGTTGGCGTCCTTCAAGCGGGCAATCCGGGAGTCTCGCGGGTCCGGGGTCCCTCCTGCGCCCTGCATCGCCTTGAGTCGGCGAGTGAACTCCGCGGCGAGGTGCCGGTAGGGACCCGGTCTGGTGGTGCCGTCGGGGTTCTTCCTCGGGTAGAAGGCGGTACGGGTGACGCCGGCTTCGGCAGCCAGGGTCTTGGGATCGCACCGGCCGCCCTCTGGTACCTCGCCGCGAAGAAGTCGGTCCATGGCCGAGCGGATCGCGTGTTCGTTGCGGGAGCGGGTCTGTTCGGTGATCCGGGCCATCTCACACCCCGTTCTTGTGGGCGGTGTCGATGGCTTCCAGGACGCGCATATCGCGGTCGAGTTCCTGCTGCAGCCGGGTCTTCTCCACTCGCTGGCTGCGGCCGATCGCGGCGATGAACGCCTTCTTGTTCTCGGCGCCGGCGGCCCAGACCGGCCGGTGGCAGGCATGGTGGGTGGCCTGCGGGCAGCGCGCGGCGTCGCACATCCCCACCAGGGGCCGGTCGGGGGCCGGTGTGCCGGCCGGCTTGAGGCACAGGGCCTTGGCGGGGTCGGCGAACCAGCAGTAGTTCGCGGTGCCCGGATGCAGGGTCTTCGCGCGCCGGGCCAGGAGGTTCAGTACCTCCTGGTCTCCGCGCTTGGTGGCCGGCGCTCCGGGTCCGGCGCCGGTGTGGGTGTCGACGAAGGCAAAGAAGTCGAGAAGGCTCTTGGCGCCGGGGCCGACGGGCATCCGGCCGGCCTTGTAGTCCTGCCGGACCTGCCAGGTGAGGTCCCTGTTGCGTTCGGCCTCCAGCTTGCCGACCTCGGCGAAGAGGGAGGCCTGGGCGCCGCCGGGCCGGGCTAATGGTGGAGTCGGGTATCGGAACTGTCCGAATGCCGTGTTGGTTCGACCAGCAGGGGCCGGTCACCCATGGCACTTGAGCTTGATCAGCAGGACATCGTCGGCAAGCGCGTCCAGGTACCCGCCGATGTCGTGTTGGTAGTGCCACCCGTCATCCATGTGAGGGCAGGTCTCCCAGTCCTCGCAGAGAGCGTGGACAGGCGTGATTCCGTCCTCGATCCACCAGCCGTCGAGCGTGAGAAGGTCGGGTTGCTGGATGCGGGCGGTCACCCGGCGAACGAAGTCCGCCCGGTCACCGTCGAGTGCGGCGACAAGGCCAATCTGGTGGTTCAACCACGAGATGTCACCAAGCTCAGGGATCTGGCTGCACGGATCCGCGACGAACGCCTGAAGCAGCGGCTGTTTCGTGAAGTCGGCCCACATCCGCTCCGTCGGATAACCCTGATCCTCCAGGTGACGGGCGCGGAGCGTCGACCACGGCAGCATCGGCGGATGCTCGGGGGCGAGGCGGTGCCACAGATCCCACGGATCGCCTGCTCGGGTTCGGACGGTCGCCATCCGCTTCGAGAGTGCGCGGAAGTCGGTCAAGTCCAGCAGCCCCCGTGGCCCGCCGGCGCACATCCCGGGCCGGCTCGGAAGCGGTGTGCCGTCATAGCGGGGGTCGTCGTGGATCAGCTGCGTGCTGTCGTGGAACCCAGTGCGTGCCGAGAATCCGCTGCCGTCACTGCCTCCGCGGATCGCCCACCAGTCCCAGATGGACCGCCACTGCGGGTTGGCGTACATCTCGAACGGTGCCATCGCCTGCCCGAGCGCCGTGACGAGGTCATCCCGCGCAGTCGCGGGCAGACAGGCCACGACCCGGATTCCCGCCACCTCCGCCCCCGTATCCCACGCTCGACCAGTCCGCGCATGACCATATCGGGCCGATCCCGCCCGGCACGAGGAGGTTTTCCGGGAAGTGATCATTTCAGCGGCGGGACGCGATTCTCAGCACGATGCTTCGTTGAAGGCCGGCCCCGGGGCCCAAAGGTGCTGTTCACGAGGAGTCATGTGCCACTTCCGCTCGGGTCGGGCCAGCTGTTCCGTCGGCTGACGTCTGCGGCGTAGGCGGCCCAGTCCCCGGCGGACGCTTTCTGCCATTGGACGGCGACTTGGATATGGATGCCGAGCATCCGGGCGAGGATGGCGGCGGGGAGTTCCACGGCGAGGGTGAAGAGCGCGGTGGAGCGGTCCTGTTGGGGCCGAATTCCGATCCTGTGCAGCCCCATACCGATCTGGCTGTCGCTGAGCGGGCGCCCTGGCCGTCCTCCAGGGAAGAGCCAGGGGATGTTGTCCGGTGTGCCGATCTCGGCCTTTCCACGACGGGTCGCGACGAGCTCGCGGACCAAGGCGGCCAGCGGACTCGGGAGGGTGACGGGCGAGGTTCCGAAGGTGATTGCCACGGTGTCGCCGGTGATGTCGACGTCATCGACGGTGAGCTGGCTGATCGTGGAGATCTTCTGCGCGTAGAGGATCAGCAGCAGTCCAGCAACGCGATCCGTGGTGGGCAGTTTGTCGTCGTTGAGTATTGGCACTGTCCGAATGCCTGCGGTGCAGAGCCGTTGGGGCGGGCTCAGATGTAGTCAAAGAAGCGGTCCCACCAGGTTCGTGGCTCGAAGTACGTACCGAGGTTGCTGACGCCGTCGTATCGGTTCCAGAGCAAGTGCTCGGAGACGGCGATGTAGCCGAGTGCTTCGAGTTCGTCGTCGATGGGGCGACGGTCGGCGGTGTCGAAGAAGACGTTCTCTTCTTCCTCGTCGTAGCTGCCGGGGTTCCCCAGCGTCACGGCGACGAGGTTGCCGTAGTTGCTGACCGTGATGGTGAGGTGGTCGCCGCTGACCGTCGTACTGGCGGGGATGACGATGGTGCCGTGATGGTTCGCGTCCTGGACGCCTCGATCGACGGTGCAGGTGCAGCGGAACCGCTGATCCAGCCTGTTGGCGAGCTGATCGAATCGCGCTCGGGTCGCGACGTGGTCGTAGCTCGCAGGGAACTCCATGCGGTCGGGATCGTCGAGGTCCCTCAGCAGAGCCCAGATGTGCTGGTCATCGAGGGGCATGGCCATCGTCTCCGTGTCGGTGGGGATGCTTGATGCGGTGGCTGACCTGCGCGGCGTAGGTGGCCCAGTCGCCGGCGGCCGCCTTCTGCCACTGGACGGCCACGTGGATGTGGACGCCGAGCATTCGGGCAAGGATCGCGGCTGGGAGCTCGGTTGTGAGGGTGAACAGCGCGGTGGAGCAAGTCGCCGCTGGCGAGGAGATCAGCGTCTCGTCGGTCGCCCGCGCCGCCGGCGTCCACCGCGGCCTGATTCACCGTCACGGAGACCTGCATGCGGCCGTCATCGCCCGCGCGAGCCGGCCCCCACCCGGCGCGACCACTGGAGCATAGGTCAGTCGCAAGTCTCTGCTGACCGACGTCGCGAACCTCACCGCCCGCAACGGGCGACTGGCCGCGCACATCACCCGGCTCGAACGACGCCTCTCCGAGGCGCTCGGTCAGGCCGCCTGGGAAGCATCCGGCCTGGGCACCCTCGCCGACGGCGAGACGCTCAACCGCAGGGTCGCCGAGCTGGAACAGCAGCTCCTCGACCTCCGCCCGAGCTCATCGACCGAGACGAAGACTTGGCCGCCGCCCGCGCAGCGAACCGCGAGCTTATGACGAAACCCAACGGATGCCAGGCACCAGCCCGTTGATGTAGCGGTCGACCTTCGGAAACCGCTCGCGCCGGCGGAGGCCGACCTCTGAAACTGGTCACCATGAACACCCTGTCGATCAGGACACTGGGCCTGATCATCGAGACCGCGGTCGACAGCTGCAGCGGGACTGAGCTGAAGAACATGCTGATGATGACCGAGCTGGGTGACGGTGATCCGCCCAAGTTCACCAGCAAGGCCGAAATGCTGCGGCCGGCTCTGCTGAGAGCCCAGCGCTCCGCTACACAGGGGGACAACGCGAACGCGCACAAGGCTCTGCTGGAGTTCGTCCGACTCCTCGTCGAGAGCCTCAACCCGTTCTACCGCGACAAGCTCCCAGCTCTGACAGAAGCGATGTCGGGCGATGGCTTCGAGCTCCAGATCACCCGGAACAACTCGAAGCTCACCTGCCGAGTGCTGCCCAACGAACCCACAGTCGCCCCTCTCAACCCGGAGATCACCGCGCTGGAGGCGGAGCTGAAGGCGCGCGGCTACACCCAGGCGCTCGGCCACTACCAGCTGGCCGTGAAGCACTTCGCCGAACAGGACCACGCATCCTCGAACGGGCAGCTCAGGGCAGCCCTAGAAAGCTTGATCGTCAGCCTCGCCGTCGACCACGCTGGCTACACCGACAACGGTAAGGCCAACCAGGGCGGCGTCGCGATCAAGAGTCTCTACACTCCGGGCGGAAGACCGCCCGCTGCCCTCGGCCAGCCGCTGCCGGAACGCGACGGCGGAGCCATGCTTCAGGGGATCTGGGACATCTCGCACTCGAACGGCTCGCACCCGGGGCTGTCGGACGCGCAGGAGGCGCGTATTCGCATGCAGCTGATCACCGGTCTCGCGCAGTTCCTTCTCCGGCACTTCCCTATCTGAGCGCCGAGGGGGTTGTCGTCCGCGACACATGTTGCGGAGCCAGCAACCCGCTTTTGACCTGCTCGGATAGTGCTGGCGGCGGTGCCGTGGACGGTGCCGTCGTCGCCGGTGACGGGGGCCGCCTCGGTGGCTCCCTTGGTGCGGGCACAGAAATCGCTCTGGACGAGGTGGTCGACGTCCGCCCCGGCGCGGAGCAGGGCTTAGGCGGCGGCGAAGCGGGCGGCGCGGGTGCTGCTCATGAGGTACCTCCGGGGCCGGGTGTCGGCCGGGCGGCCGCGCCGCTCACCACGGCGCCCCGACCCTGCGGCCCGCCACCACGGCGGCCGCCACCACCGAGGAGGACCTGGTAACCACCCAGCCCGACCACCAGGACGCGGCCGCGCCTCGGCCGGCCACCCTGCACGAGCTGCGCACCGCGCTGTCCCGCTACGGCCTGCCCGGCGACCGCGACCTGTTCGAGCGGGACCTGGCCGCCGCCCTCGACTCCTCCCCGATCGGCGAGCTGGACGCCGTCGCCGAGGTCATCGCCACCTACCGCCACCGCCTCACCCTGCGCACCAGCACCGAGGCCATGGCCTCCCTCGCCGCGCCCATTGGCGGTCAGCAGTGGGCCCCGGCCAACGAGGCCTTCACCCCGCTCTGCGCCGCTGTCGGTGACCCCGGATGCCCTGCTGCCCCGCCCGGGATGAGGCTGCAGCCACAACAACGTCGCGGCCTGCGGCAGACTCGGTGGCTGAGCGCGGCGCGCTCCGCTACCGCACCCTGGCCAGCGCCCGGATGCGCTGGAGCATCCTTCGCTGCCGCCTGCCCTGCGCCGCCGTCCCGCCGTCAGGGCCGTGGCCGGCCCCGCCGTCCCGCCGTCAGGGCCGTGGCCGGCCCCGCCGTCGGCCCGTCACCGCACCGGTCACGCCGAAGACGGCGTGACACTGGGCAGTTGCCATCGAGCAGGCGGCTGGTGCACGTGCTGGGCGGGGGTACCTGCCGGATCGGCCTGCACCGGGTGCCCGGCCTGCCCACCGACTGGGCGGTTTCCGATGTCACCACCCACCTTCACGACCTGGGACCGCCGCCCGGGACCACCCGCTGCTGGTTCCGCCCGCCGGTCCGCAGCGCCAGCAGCGGCAGGGCCCGGGTACCAGCCGCCAGGACTAGTAGGCATGGAAAGGGCCCCCTGGGCCCGGGTCCGGCGGCAGCCGGACTTCCATGACTGGCGCAGTGAGCTCGGACGGCCCCGACCAGCAGGGCCAAACCGAGCCCAGCCCGGGCGGCGGCAGCGGCATGGCCAGTCAGCCCGCTGGGAGCGACCTGCGGCAGACGGGTCGGGCCCCTTTTTTGTAAGAGGGGAGTCGGGCGATCATGCCTTTGACCTGCAAACTTGGAAAATCAAAGGTCTGGCCGCGCCGACACTCAGGGTGTTTTGGGGTCACTGAACGCCGACATTCAGCCCCAATGTTTCGCAACTCTGCGAAACATTGGGTCGGCACTACGCGACGCCCCACGGCATCCGCATGATCATCCGACCTGGGCCAGATGATCCGGCTTCCGGAGGGATCGACCACCGCTGCGACACATGTTTCGCACCCGAGCGCAGGATTCTTCGCAATGCTGCGAAGAACATGTAGCGTCCTGTCGACACGAGCAAAGGATCACGGTCTTGGCACAGGCAGAGCGCGACAGCACCCGCAGGCAGGCATCCCAGCGCACCCGCCAGCAGCCGAGACTCCAGCCCGCCGGTCCCCAGCACCAGCGCGACCTCGCCGCCGAGATCGTCCGCGGCTACGCAGGCCACCTCCCCGACGGCGTCTACGAGGCCCGCACCCGCTTCTACCGCCGGGCCCCTCACGAGGTCCTTGGGTCCGACGGTTACGCCCTCCTCAGCCGCTACTTCGCCCGCTTCGTCCTCCCACAGGCGCTCATGTCCGGGGAGATGACCAAGCTCCAGTGCGCCGTGCTGTCGAACATCGTCGGACGGGCCGAACGAGGGGTCTGCCACGCCATCCAGCGCGAGATCGCCGACGAGATCGGCACCAGCCGCTCCAGCGTCAGCCCCGCCCTCAAGCACCTCGCCGCCCGCAACTACATCCGCAGCGTCGGCCGGGGAATCTGGCAGCTCAACCCCCTCATCGCCTACAAAGGCAACGGGGACGAGCAGCAGACGTTCCTGGCAGAACTCCGGGCGCTCGCCCTGGAAAACGGATTCCCTGACATCATCGGACTGGAAGCCCTCCAGACCGGAGACAAGGAGTCGCCAGCATGCTGATGGTCACCGACCTGTTCGGGATGCTGCGGCGCCTCGAACTCACCCCCACCGCGACGAACGTCCTGTCCGTCATGGTCGAACGGCAGAACCCTGGCGGGGTCGTGCCGATCACCCAGCAGGACATCGCCGAGGAACTGCAGATCCTCCCCTCCGTGGTCAGCCGCGGCATGACCCTTCTCGTCGAGCGCGGCCTCGTCCTGCGCAAGGGCTACCGCTACCGCCTCCACCCCGCCATTGCCGGCTACAGCTCCGAACTCGAGATGCAGGCCGCCATGGCCCGCGCCGCCCGCGAGGGCGTCCCACCCATCCTGATCCCCGACTACCAGGCAGCCCCGCCCAAGGCTGGCCGCACCCGGCTGCGCGCGGTCGGCTGACCGCCCCGGGGGCTCGTGTCGTACCCCGGAGCTACGGTGCACGGCAGAAGCTCCGGGCTGTAAGACAGGTAGGGGATGGCGCAGTCGGCAGAGGAATTCGTCTACCTGATCACCGCCACAGGCGCCCGGACGGCGAAGATCGGGCGCAGCACCGATCCGGGGAGTCGGCTGGCGGCTCTGCAGGCTGGGTCGCCTGTCGCGCTGCTTCTTGCCGCGACGTCTCCTGGCGGTCCCCGGTTGGAGCGGTATCTCCACAAGGCGTTCGACGGTTACAGGATCCATCGGGAGTGGTTCGACTTTGGCGACCGGGATCCTCTTACCGAGGTCACCGTGGTGGTCGAAGCGTACGAACCCGAGCCGGGGCATGAGGACCGGGCGGGACGGTTCCGGGACGTGGGACCCCCGCTGCACACGCTGGCTCTCACCGGCGGGGAGCCACGATCGACTGGATACGCGAGCACGGCGGAGCGCAGGCAGCGATCCGGGTTGCCCCCGACACGGTGGCGCCTGAGATCCTCGCCAGCGTCACGACCGTCAAGGTTGCCCTCGCCCGCCTGGTCAGGCTGAACATTCTCCTGAAGACGAGCCCGCGCAGCGGCACCTACCGGCTCAATCCCCGCCGGTTTCGGGAAGGGGGGTCTGCTGCCCAGTCCGCCGCGTGCCGCCAGGTTGACGCGCCGTTGCGGACGAAGACCCGGGGCTCGCGCAGCTGCGGGCTTCGTGCGACGAGTTCGGGGCACAGCCGGATGATCCCGGACACGACTGGCCACGCCGAACCCGGCGAACCGGCCTGCGAGCGTGAGCGGCCCCGGGTATCGGTCGGCACTGCGGAGGTAGGAGACTGGTACCTGGTCCCGCCCGTACGAGAGCCTCTGGAGGAACCGGTGAGCGCAGCGCCCCTGCACGGCCATCACGACGGCCAGCAGCCCATCCCGCGCACCCAGGACGCCGTCGCCGCGGCCCTGCCGCCCGCGCAGCGGATGGAGTTCTACCGGGAGATGGGCGAGGCCAACGACGAGACGATCGGCGGCGTCCTGCGCCGTTGGTGGCTGCGAGCCAGGCTCTACCAGGACGCGGAGGGCGACCGCATCCACGCCGCCGTCCAGGCCGGCACCGCTCCCGGCGCCCCCGCTTCGGCGGTCCTGCGCCGACTCGGGGCCCTGTGAGCGACTACACCGAGCTCCCGGACGACGACGACCCGATCACCCTCTCTCCAGCCGTTGAGGAATTCCTTGGCGACCCGGACATCCCCGCCGACGTCTTCTCCGCCGTTGTTGCGTTCATCGTCGACCTGCGCGAACACCCCTTCCCGCACCTGAGCATGCCCGTCCCCGGACGGTCCGGCATGCACTCGGCGCCGCTGCGCCGGGACCTCGGTCTGGTGGAGTACGCGGTGAACGAGAGCGCGGATCCGCCGCAGATCTACGTCTCCCGGATTCTGCGCGCGGACTGAGCGCGCCGCGGAGTCCCGAAGGGAGGGTCTCCGCGACCGTGGTGGGTTGTGCGTCGTCCGGGCGGTGGTCATGGTTCCTACGTGGTGGGTGGTGGGGTCAGCGCATCAAGGGCGTGGCCCAGGGCGGCGGACCAGGCCTTGAGCTGCTGGGTCTGCCCGTACAGGACCCGGGTGTTCGCACTCCGCTGCAGGAGCGGGTCGAGGGCGGCCCGGACCCGGGGGAGGACTGCCACGGGGTCGGGATGCTCGCAGGGGTACAGCAGGCGCAGCACGGCGGCGGTGGCGTTCGCCGATCAGGTGGGCGAGGGTGCGCCGTTGCTTGTCGTCCGAGGTCCTGGCGGGTGGTGACGAGGGCGCGCCAGCGGGCGCGGACGGCGTCGGGTCCGTCGGACCAGCGCGCGGGGAAGGGAAAGTGGAGCTCCCGGCCGGCTCGGGAAGTGGGCCGCGACAGCCGATGCGCGGAACGCGACCGCCGCTGCGGAGCGGATCGGGTCTCCCGCTCCGTCCCTTCGGCTTCTCCTACCCGACCGCCGCCGCCGTCACCGCTGCCCCCAGTCCCACGGGGCCAGCCGGGCGCCGCGCAGGCACGCCACTTGGTGGACCGCCAGGTCGCGGGTCCGGGAGTCGAGGCGGGCGCGGCGCACGGTGTCCATCACGGCGGTGAGCACGACGACGTCCCGCACGACCTGGTAGCCCGACCACGCGCCGATGCGGTCGCAGGGCATCGCGGCGTCGGTGCGGCCGTGCGTGGTGTAGGTGCGGTGGTAGGCCTGCAAGTCGTCGCGGCGGCCGCGCAGCAGCTCGTTGCTCCAGCGCGCGGCGACCAGGTCCCACTCCCGGTGGCCGCGCCACAGCGGTCTGCGCAGCGCCAGCCGCGGGTGCGTCCCGCCGTCGTGGCAGTGAGCGAGTCGTCGGGCGCCGAGGATGACGGTGGGCGGGGTCGGCCAGTCGATGCCTGCCCACTGCGCGCGCAGCCAGGCGGTGCACTCGAACAGGAACCGGCGGGCGGACTCGCTCAGCGGGGTGTCGTCCAGGCCGTCCAGCAGGCCGGCGAACGGGTCGTGGTCCTCCAGCCACAGCGCGGAC
The DNA here is from genome assembly GCF_044455625.1 of Kitasatospora sp. NPDC051164. Taxonomy (NCBI): domain Bacteria; kingdom Bacillati; phylum Actinomycetota; class Actinomycetes; order Kitasatosporales; family Streptomycetaceae; genus Kitasatospora; species Kitasatospora sp. NPDC051164. The sequence continues at coordinate 52,106 of NZ_JBITFB010000036.1, forward strand.
CCGGGATGGATCCGGTGCACCGCGGCGGTCACCCGGGCGCTCAGTGACTCGTCCCGGCGCCGTTCCCCGGGGTCGTGCCAGAAGGTGACGGCCCGGCCGGCAGCCGTGCGCACGCCGCCGTAGTACGGGGTGACGACGGCCACCCGGTGCTGTTCCAGCAGCTCCGCGCCCCGCACCAGCGCCCATGCCTCGTCCTGACCCGTGTGTACCAGGGCGATCGCGCGCGAGGCGGGCAGCGACCAGACGTCGTGGGGGTGGTCGCTGACCAGCTCGGCGTGCCGGGCGTCGTCGCCGGTGGCCGCGCAGGCCTGGGCCAGGGCCACGTAGGACGCTGTGACGTCCTGTCTGCGGGTGCGGCCGGTGGTCTCGAGCAGCGCGCTGGTGCTCGGTCCGATGCTCACGGAGCGGTCCTCGGGTGCGGAGTCGACGGACACGGTGTCCTGCGGGCTCGCGCCCCGGCGCCGGTGGTCCGGCCGGGCCGTTCCAGGGCGATCGGGCCGTCGTGCCCGGCGACCGTCCGGCCCGCCCCCCTCGGCGCCCTCCGGAAGCAGGCGATGACCGCCCCGCGGGTGGTGGTGATCGACAGGTGGGGTTCGTCCAGCCGTCGGCGGATCCTCACCTCGTTGCCGACGAGACCCGCGGGGAGCAGGTAGAGGTTGCCCTCGAACGGCACGAGTCCGCGGGGGTCGACCCTGCGCTGGACGCAGATACGCGCCGGGAACGGCTTCGAGGGCAGGGGCAGCAGGGCTCGGGTGCGGCAGCCCGACGGCCGGTTCCGGCTGCCCAAGCGCTCGGTCAGGCGGTCGAGGCTGTCCTGGGCCGCCTGCACGCCGGGTTCGCCGGTCGCGGTGTCCCACCAGTGGAGGACGACGGAGCGGTGGGCGCGGACGACGGGGTTGGGTGCTCCCGTCTGCGGGCGGATCGCGATGGAGGCACCGTAGTGGATCGCGATCTCGTGGAAGACGGCGGTCACCTTGCCGGCCGTCGAGCAGACCGGCGCGGTCCGGTCGAATAACCAGCGCTCGCCGGTGCCGCCGAGGCGGCGCAGCACCTGGTCCAGGGCTTCCACGCAGTGCGGGAGGTCGGTGGTGCCGGCCAGGGCGGCCCGCCAGTGGCCGGATCGCGTGAGCGAGCCCATGAGCAGGTACATCTCTTGCCCGCAGTCCCATTCGACGGGTGGGGCCGGGAGCCGTACCCAGTCGAACTGCACGTCTTCCAGGGGGCCTCGGCCGGGGCTGGCCCTCCCGCGGTGGCGCGGTCCGCGACGCGGCCACATCAGATGCCTGCGCAGGGCGCGGGTGAAGGTCGAGTAGGCGCGGTTGTAGCCCAGCTCGACGATCTCGCCGTGGAGCGTTCTCGCCTGCAGGTGCGGATCGTCGTCGAGGCGCTGCCGGCAGTACGGGACGAACTGCAGGAACTCGTCACGGGTCTCCGCCCGGACCCCTACGGTCCGCTCCCCGTTGAGGTAGGCCGTGACCGTCTTGCGGTCACGGCCCATGCACCGGGCGATCGCCGAGATGGACCAGCCCTGGTGGCGCATGGCGCAAATCTCTCGGTATTCCTCTGCACTCAGCATCCAGACTCCCAGCTATCGGAATTTCGCCGCCGCAAAGCGCCTTGAATTAGCGGCGGCCGCCAGGCATGGTCGAAAAAATACAGCATGCGACCGAACCACTCAAGGAGCGGAAACGTTTCTTTCCGGATATATCGTGGGCAATTTCAGGGAGCATGTTTACCGCCACCCCGACCGGGAACTCCACCCCGGCTCCCAATACAATCACGTACACTTATTGGGGAATTCTGCCGAGCGGCGCGGGAATTGCATATTGAAGGACGCTCGAATCGCGCGCGCTGTGAGGACCGGTGCCGAACCGTTCGTGCGGCGGCACGGCTGGTGGGGTCCGGGACGGCGCGCGGCCTCACAGCGGCAGTCGGCAGGAAACCGTCTTGGTTCCGTCGACATGGAAACGGTACCCCCACGAGCCGGCGATGCTCTCCACCAGCAGCAGCCCGCGCCCGCCTTCTTGGGAGGCGGTTGCCCGGTACGCCCGGGGAGCAATCGCGGAGCGGTCCCGGATCCCGATCGACAGCCACCGCTGCTCGAGCGCGATGGTCACCCTGATCCGGTGCTCGCTATCGGTGTACCGGATTGCGTTCGTCAGGAGCTCAGAGGTCAGGAGTTCGGCGTCCTCGGTGAGGTGTGCTACATCCCAGAGGCTGAGAATGGCGTTCACGGCACGGCGCACGGGTCCCACGCAGTGGGTCTCCGGCAGGACGAACATGGTGACGCGCCGTCCCCGCGTGTCGTGCGGGCCCGAGCGTGGCGAGTCTGCGAAGGTCATGGCCGTCCCCCGATTCCCTCCCCCGGCAAGGCCGGGATCCCGTGCTTGGCGGTCCGGCAGTGGCTTGGCGCCGGCGGCCCGCAGTGAGCTCATGGGTTCTTCCTCGGCGGTTCGGTGCCGGCGGCGGCGTCCGACGGCCGGGCCGACCGCGGCGAGCGGGGAGCGATGATGTCCGCGGCCCGGGGCGTGGCCCGGCCGGGGGGATCCGGTGGAGCGTCGGCGGTCAGGCTGATGCCGATGTGCTGCGCGAGGCCGTCGGCGAGAGCTGCCAGCGTGGGGTGGCCCGCGACGAAGTCGCCGGCGAGCCTGACGCCGAGGGAGGCCTCCAAGCGGGTGCGCAGTTCGATGCGGAGCAGGGAGTCGAACCCGAGCGCGTTCAGCGGGGTCTGCGGGTCCAGGGTGCTGGCCCCCAGCCGGAGCACGGTGCGGATGTGCCCGGCCAGGTGGTCCTCGAGGACCGTGCGGCGGGCGAGGCCGGGTTCCGCGGCCCGCAGCTCGCCCCGGATGTCGCGCGCCGCATCCTGCCCGGACGCCTGTACGGGGGTGCCGGGTGCCTCGGGCGTGAAGAGGGCGAACAGCGAGGACGCCCGCCCGGCCGGGGGGATCCAGGTGTCCGGCGGGCCCGGGATCACGCCGGTGCGTACACGGCCGTGGGTCAGGAGCGCCGCCAGGGCCTCGAGTCCTTCTGCGGTGGGAATGGTCTGGTAGCCGCGGGCCGCGAAGCCGGTGGCGACCCCGGTTTCGCCCCAGGGCCCCCAGTTCACGGCCAACGTGGGCAGGTCCAGGGCGGTGCGCCAGGTGGCGAACGCGTCGAGCCACGCGTTGGCGGCCGAGTAGGCGCCCTGGCCCGGGTTGCCGAGCAGGGAGGCCATGGAGGAGTACAGGACGAACCAGTCGAGCGGCAGTCCGGTGGTGGCCTCGTGGAGGCGCCAGGCGCCGGTGACCTTGGGATGCCAGACGCGTTCGAGCTGGTCGTCGGTGATGTTGGACACCGCGGCGTCGTCGAGGACCATCGCGGCGTGGACCACGCCGCGCAGTGTCCCGCCGCCCGCGGTGGCCTCGGCCACCAGCTGCTCGGCGACGCCGGGCTGCGCGATGTCTCCGAGCACGACGCTGACGCGGGTCCCCTGTTCGCACAGTCCGGCGAGGACCCGTTCGGTCTCGGCGGAGGGGGACGTGCGTCCGTTGAGGACGAGGTGGGCGGCGCCTCGGCCCGCCAGCCACAGGGCCGTGGCGAGGCCGACGCCGCGCAGGCCGCCTGTGACGATGTAGGCGCCGTCCGCCCGTACCGGCGAGGGCGGGTCGCGCAGTACGGCTGTGGCGTGGCCTTCGCCGGGCACCGTCAGGACCAGTTTGCCGATGTGCCCGGCGCCGGCCATGAGACGGAAGGCGTCGGAGGCCTGCGCGAGCGGATAGGTCCGGCACGGCAGCGGGGCGAGGGCGCCCTGGCGGAGTTCGGCGAGGACCTCGCCCAGCAGCTCGGCGAAGGTGTCCGGGCGGGTGTCCTGGAGCTCGACGAGGTCGACCGTGCTCATGGTGATGTTGTGCCGTAGCGGTGCGAGTCCCAGCGGGGTGTCGGCGAGGATGTCGCGCACACCCAGCTCGATGAACCTGCCGAAGGGGCGCAGCGTTTCCAGTCCGGCCCTGATGGCGGGCCCGGAGAGGGAGTTGAGGACCACGTCGACACCCTCTCCGGCGGTGGCGTCGCGGGTCTGCTCGGCAAAGTCCAGCGAGCGGGAGTCCATGACGTGCCGGATGCCCATCGCGCGCAGGTACTGGCGCCTGTCCTCGCTGCCGGCGGTGGCGAGCACCTCGGCGCCCAGGCGCCGCGCGACCGCGATCGCGGCCAGTCCGGTCCCGCCGGTGGCGCTGTGGATCAGGACGCGCTCGCCGCCGGCGAGCCTGGCCAGGCGGCGCAGTGCGTACCAGGCGGTGAGGTAGGCGACAGGCAGCCCGGCGGCCGTCTCCGCGGGCAGGCCCGCCGGGACGGGGGCGACGGCGGCGGCGGGCAGGGTGGCGAAGGTCGTGAAGAGTCCGCCTCGCACGTCGGCGGCGAGGACGCTGTCGCCGACGCACACGTTCCTGACGCCTGGTCCGACCGCGGTGACCACGCCGGTGGCTTCGAAGCCGATGCGGTAGCCCGCCTCGTCGTCGGTCGCCAGCATGCCCATGGCGGTGAGCACGTCGCGGAAGTTCACGCCCGCGGCGTGGAGGCGCAGTTCGACCTCACCGGGGCCGGGGGCACGCCGTGGTGAGGTGGTCAGGCGCAGGGCGTCGAGGTCGCCGAGGCGCCCCGCGTGGAGCTGGAAGCGGTCGGCGCCGTAGCACACGGTGCGGGTGACGGCGGCGGCGCGTTCGGTCTCCGACAGGGGGGTGTAGGACAGCCGGGCGATGTGCCGGGTGTCACCGCGCAGGGCGATCTCGTCCTCGGGGGGGTCGGCGAGGAGTTCGGCCGCGAGCCGGTGCAGGCCGGTGTCGGCACGGTCGGCGTCGATGAGGGTCGCCCGCAGCTCCGGATGTTCGTGCGTCAGGACGCGCACGAGTCCGCGCAGGGCGCTCTGGGCGGGGTCGGCGGGCTGCCCCGGCTCCGGAGCGTGGGCGGACCGGGTGACGGCGAACAGGCGGGCGGGCGTGCCGCGCGCGATCGCGCTCTGTGCGGCGGCGAGCAGGCGGCGGGTGCGGCACAGTGCGATCGCGGCGGCGTCGTCCTCGGGCGCGGACGGCGCGGACAGGAGGACCACGGCGCACGGTGCGGGTGCGCAGTCCCAGTGCCGGGCGATGCTCTGCTTGAGCGGCTGGAGGGCGGCACTGTCGACGGGGACGTCGAGGACGTCGGTGCGGGCTCCGGCGAGCTCGAGGGCGTCCGCCAGTGCCCGGGCGGATCCGTCCGCCTCGCCGATGACGAGCCAGGGGCCCGGGGCGGGCGGTTCGAGGCCCTCCCGGCGCGGCACCGGCTGCCAGCGGGTCTCGAGGAACCACCGGTCGACGGTTTCGTCGGCCTCCGCGCCGCGGCGTACGAAGCGCAGCGCGTCGATCTCGACGAGGGGGTTTCCCGCCTCGTCCAGCAGCCGCACGTCCCCGACGATGGCGTCCGCGGCGGTGTGGGTGAGCCGGGCGTGCGCGTAGCAGGCGTCCTCGGGGGCTGCGAGGATCCGCACGGCGCGCATCCCGACTGGCAGTACCAGGCCGTGGCCCGGTTCGTCGATCAGGCCGGCGACGACGAGCTGGGCGCACAGGTCCAGGAGGACCGGGTGGATCCGCAGGCCGTGGCGGGCGGTGCGTGCCGGGTCCGGCAGCGTCACGCGGGCCCAGAAGCTGTCGCCCTGGGCGCAGGTGCGCAGCTCGGTGATGCCGCTGAAGGCGGGTCCGTGCTCCAGGCCCCGTGCGCGCAGGCTCGCGTAGAGGGCGTGCGGATCCAGGACGACGGGGTGGTCGGCGGCCAGTGCGGCCGCGGGGAGCACCGGTGTCCGGGGGGAGGCATCGATGCGGCGCAGGACCGCGGTGGCCTGCCGTACCCAGGTCCCGTCCCTGTCGCGGCCGAAGACTTCGCAGTCGGCGCGGTCGGCGCCGGTCAGGGTGACGGTCGTGCCGACGGGCGTGCGGGCGTCGAGGTGCAGCAGCTCGCGGAAGCGGATGTCGGTCGCTTCGACATCGTGCGCGGCGCCGCGGAACACCTCGCCGGCCGCGGTCAGGGCCAGGGCGCAGTAGGCGGCGCCGGGCAGGACCGGCCGGCCGTGGACGCGGTGGTCGGCCATCCAGGGCAGGACGTCGGTGCCGGTGTCGGCGTGCCAGGTGTGGCGGGGCTGGTCGCCGGGCACCTCCGTGTGTGCTCCCGGCAGGGCGGCGGGGGTGCTCTCGGTGTGCGGGGAGGCCGCTGCGGGCGGGGTGGTGTCGGTCCAGTGGGGTCGGCGGTCGAAGGTCAGCGCGGGTACGTCGGCCAGGCGGCCGCCTGCGTAGAGGCGGGACCAGTCGACGCCGACTCCCGCGCAGTGCAGGGCGGCGAGCTGGGTGCGGAAGGTGGTGCGGTCGTCTTCCCCCTTGCGCAGTGTCGGCAGGATCACGGGCTCGTGGAGCAGGCCGGTCAGGCTCTGGGCGAGGGGGCGGGTGACGACGGCGTGCGGCGAGATCTCGATGTACACCTGGTGGCGGTCGGCGGCGGCCGCGGCCACGGCGGCGCCGAAGCGTACGGGTCGGCGCAGGTTGGCGCACCAGTAGGCGGCGTCGAAGACCGGGGTGTCGCGGGGGTCGTCCAGGACGGTGGTGTAGAAGGGGACGGTCGGCCGGCTGGGGGTGAGCTCGGCGAGCTCGGCGGCGAGGTCCGCGAGCAGCGGGTCGACCTGGGGGCAGTGCGAGGCGACGTCGACGTCGATCAGACGTGCCACGAGCCCGCGGGCCTGCCAGGCGGTGGTCAGGTGCCGGACGGCGGCCGCGGTGCCGGCGACGACGGTCGAGTCGGGGGCGGCGACGACGGCCACCGACACCGTGCCGTCGCCGATGGCGGCGAGGTCGTTCTCGACGGTGGCGCTGTCGAGGCCGACGCTCGCCATGGCGCCGGCTCCGGCGATGCGGGTGAGGAGGGCGGAGCGCCGGCAGATGACGCGGACGCCGTCGGCCAGGGTGAGCGCTCCGGCGGTGACGGCGGCCGCGACCTCGCCCATGGAATGGCCGATGACGGCGGCCGGTTCGACCCCGTGGTCGCGCCAGGCGGCGGCCAGGGCGACCTGTAGGGCGAACAGCGCGGGTTGCACGCGGCCGCAGCCGCTGACGTGTTCGCGGTCGCGGACGGCCCGCAGGACGGAGAACCCGGTCTCGGCGTCGATCAGCGCATCGGCTTCGGCCAGGGTCTCGGCGAAGGCCGGCTCGTGGTGGAGCAGGCCGTGCCCCATGCCCTGCCACTGCGAGCCCTGGCCGGAGAACACCCAGACGGGACGGCGGATGACGCCCGCGCCCACGTGGCCGCGTACGACGCCGGGGTGGGCCCGGCCGGCTTCGAAGGACTGCAGGGCGTGCGCCAGGTCGCGGTGGGAGTCGGCCACCACGCCGAGCCGGCCGCGCCCGGGGGAGCGGCGCAGGGCGAGGGTGTGGGCGATGTCGCGCAGGGGGGTGGCGGCTCCCTCGTCCTCCAGCCAGTGGGCCAGGCGCGCGGCGGCGGCGGGCAGTGCGTCCGGGGAGCCGGCGGCGAGGAGGAAGACGTGGGGTGGGGCGGCCTGCGGCCGCGACGGCGGTGCGCCGGCGGGGACGGCGGCCGCGTGTGCGGCGGTGCCGGCGGTGGGAGTGCCGGGGAGGACGACGGTGCGGCGGCGGGCCGGGGCCTGTTCGAGGACCACGTGGGCGTTGGTCCCGGAGAAGCCGAAGGAGGACACCGCGGCCAGTCGCGAGGCCGTCCGGGTGGGCCAGGCGGACAGGCCGGTGGGGACGAACAGGCGGGTGCCCTCGGCGCTGATGGCCGGGTTCCACCGGGTGAAGTGCAGGTTGGGCGGGACGAGCCCGCGCCGGAGGCAGAGCACGGCCTTGATCAGGCCGATGACGCCGGCCGCCGGTTCCAGGTGGCCCACGTTCGTCTTCACCGAACCGAGCGCGCAGCGCCCCTGTCCGGTGCCGTAGACCGCGGCCAGGCTGGAGAACTCGACGGGATCGCCGACGGGTGTGCCGGTGCCGTGCGTCTCCACCAGGCCCACGTCGCGCGGGTCGGTTCCGGCTCGGGCGAGGGCTTGGCGGTAGAGGGCCTGCTGGGCCCCGGCGGAGGGTGAGGCCAGGACGTCGGAGCGGCCGTCCTGGTTGACGGCCGAGCCGCGGACCAGGGCCAGGACGCGGTCGTCGTCCCGTAGCGCGTCCTCGAGGCGCTTGAGGACGACGACGCCGCAGCCTTCGCCGCGGACGAAGCCGTCCGCGGCCGCGTCGAAGGTCCGGCACCGGCCGGTGGGCGAGAGCATCCCCATGCGGGCGAAGGACATCGTCGTCCTGGCCCCGAGTACGAGGGTGACGCCGCCGGCCAGCGCGAGATCGCACTCGCCGTCGCGCAGGGCCTGGCAGGCCAGGTGGACCGCCACGAGCGAGGACGAGCACGCGGTGTCCAGTGCCACGCAGGGGCCCTGCAGGCCCAGCAGGTAGGAGATGCGCCCCGGGGCGACGCAGTGCCCGTTGGTCAGGACCGCGCCCTCGAGTTCCCGGGGGTGGCCGGCGAGGGACTCCATGTAGTCGGTGTAGCTCAGGCCCGAGAACAGTCCCGTGGAGGTCCCTGCCATCCGCTCCGGGGGGAGTCCGGCGTGTTCGAGTGCCTCCCACGTCACTTCCAGGAGCAGCCGGTGCTGGGGGTCCAGGACGTCGGCCTCCTTGCCCGAGACCCCGAAGAAGTCGGCGTCGAAGCCGGCGACGTCGCCGAGGTATCCGCCCCACGGCGGCATCGGCCCGGCGGCGTGGGCCGGGGCCGCGGCCATGTGCCCCGCGCGGCCGATCGGCGGTTGGCCGACCGCGTCCCGGCCGGCTTCGAGCAGCCGCCACAGCGCGGCGGGCGAGTCGATGTCGCGGGGAAGCCGGCATCCCATGCCGACGACGGCGATGTGCGCGTCAGCAGCTCTCAGGTTCTCTGTGTGGCCCATCATGCTCTCCTACGCGCTTGCGCGGACGGGGGTGGGGAGCGCTCGCCGTCCGGCGGTGCGGTCGGCGGATGCCGGGGTCAGTCGACGTCCGAGCTGCCCAGCAGGATCGCGCTCTTGACGCCACCGATCTGGTAGTTGCAGGTGAGCGCGTAGTCGAACTCCAGGTGCCGGGTGCGCAGCCCGGGGACGGGGTCGAAGCAGATGTTGTCGGCCGGCTCCTCGCAGTTCGCGGTGGGGCACACCTCCCCCCGCCCCAGCATCAGGAGGGTCAGGGCGACGCCCAGGGCTCCCGCCGGGGCGCCGTTGTGGCCGAAGCAGGCTTCCTGGGAGGTCATCAGGAGGTCTCCGACGGCGTCGCCGTAGAGCTGTCGGGCGGCGTTCGCCTCGAACGCGGTCACGACGACGTCGCCGTCGCTTCCGCCGTGGATGTAGGGGATCTGGCCGATGTCCCACCGGTCGCCGAGGCACTTGCGGATGGCGGCGACCAGCGAGGCGCCGTTCTCGTCGCTTGCGAGCGGGTTGGACAGGCCGTCGCGGGTCATGCCGTGCGACAGGACCTGGCCGTAGGTGAACGCCCCGCGCTGCTGGGCGTGGTCGCGGCTCTCCAGCACCAGGGTCACCGACCCCTCCCCGTGGTTCACGCAGTCGGCCCGCCGGTCGTAGGGCCTCATGACCCGGTCGAAGGCCGGGAGGAGATCGGGCATGCCGTCGACGCGGATCGTGTCGTAGGCGCGCTGGGCGCCGTGCAGCAGACGCTGGACGTTCTGGATCACGTCCACGCTGAACACGTCCACGCCGGTGACGACGACGAGGTCGGTCTCGCCGTCCGCGATCATGCGGCGGGCGTTGCCGATCTGGACGGCGGAGGACGCGCAACCGCACGACACGGTGAAGCAGGGGCCGCTCGTACGCATCAGCGCCCCTTGGACCAGCGCCACGTCGGAAGGGGTGAGTCCCTGCTGGGCCCTGACGAACAGCTCCATCGCCTGGTGCGGCGAGATGGCGCCCGCGTCGGCGTGCAGGACCTCGAGGTAGCTGGCGACGTTGGCGTCGATGCCCCCGCGCCCGACCAGGACGGCGGCGTCGGTGAAGTCGCCGTCCCTGATGCTCAGTTGGGCGTCCGAGCAGGCTTCCACGAGGGACACCAGCCCGTAGCGGTGCGCGTTGGTGTAGTGCTGGGAGAAGATGCCCGGCAGTCCGGGCAGGCGCTCCGCGAACGCCCCGTCCGGCAGATCGACGGAGCCGTAGTAGACACCGTGGTGCTTGAGGCACGAGCGGCCGTTGGAGGCCACGTCCCAGACCTCGCCCGCGGTGAACAGCGGCTGCTCCTCGCCCGGCAGGCAGAACCCCATGCCGGTGACCACGGTGTCCCGCCCGCCGCTGCCGCCTCGCGGGCGCCGGCCGGAGGGCCCGCTCACGACGCGTCCCCACAGGTGCAGGGCTGACGCTCTGTCCGTACTCGTACGGGACGGTCGCTGGTCATTGCTCACCTCGGAGAGTGGGGTGGGGGGTGGGGTGGTGGGGTGGTGCGGAGCGGCGCCGCGTCGGTGTGCGGTTCCCGGGGCCCGGCGCCGGTGTCGGATGCCGGGCGGGCGGTGGCGGGCGCACCTACTCGGCGATGGCGGTCCGGTACGACCACTGGTAGACGGGCATCAGTACGCCGCCGACGTCCTTGAAGTCCTGTGTGATCTCGAAGTGCTCATAGCCGTTCCCGCGAGGGATCCGCAACCGGATCTCGGCGCCTCCGGATTTCACTTCCCGAATCTCGGGAATGTCTCCAGGGCCGCCCTTGAGGAAGACAAGCAGACCGTTGGGCACGACGCTCACCTTCCCATTCGGAAACGCAGAAGAATTCTTCGAGACGATCATCAGCCGGTTGACGGCGTACATCCGGAATACCCCACGGAAAGCTGTTCAACCCAGGGAGCGCCAACAGCGCATGAAGTGAGCCAGGGGCGCACTCGCACCGCAGCCACCAGACCACGGGGACGCCCCGGAAGCCGTGATGACACCCGAACAAAGCCCCGATCAAGAATCACCGGCAAGAATAAGTATGAAAACTGCGCCATGCTCCCCGAGGCGCGCCGCGTTATGAGCATAGCAGCAGGTCAAAGCGGTGAGTTCGCCGACTTTCGAATACGATCTCCCCAGCTTGCGAGCGCTCCCACCGTGGTTCCCTCCCGAATTCTCGAGAACTCCTCGACCGGCATCCGGGAAGACCCCTGCCAGTGCTCACCTAAAATACCCAGTGGCAAGCCTTCGATCGCTTCCGACTCCGCTCGGTGAGGCGTCAAAAAAGTTGTGCGCCCCCGATCGGCATCATGCTCCAATCCTTATCGAATTCCCTATTGCCACCCGATGGAACCCGAACCTACCGTGAGGAAAACGCCTCCCCGACTCGGCCGCAATGGCCTTGTCAGGCGTTCGGAAGACGGAAAAGAGGAATCCTATGTCCCCGATTCTCCTCGCACTCGTCCCCTCGCAGGGTCCGGCGACCGGGGGTAGCCCCGTGCTCCTCGTCGGCACCGGACTGACCGGGGCCACGGCGGTCCTGTTCGGCGCCACCCCCGCGCTCAGCTACACCGTCCAGTTCGACGGCGCCATCACGGCCGTCGCCCCGCCCGGGACCGGGACCGTCCCGGTCACGGTGGTCACGCCCTCCGGCACCAGCAACAACCTCAGCTACACCTACCAGCCGCCGACCCCGCCGACCATCCTCGCGCTCGTGCCGCCGGTCGGCCTGGCCACGGGCGGTCTGCCCGTCCTCATCGTGGGCCACGGCCTGTCCGGCGCGACGTCGGTCCTGTTCGGCGCCACCCCGGCCTCGAACTTCACCGTGCTGGGCGACGGAGCCATCCTGGCCGTCTCGCCGGCCGGAAGCGGAACCGTCCCCGTCACGGTGACCACGCCCGCCGGCACCAGCAACGGCGCCTCCTACACCTACCTGTAGGACGGCGGCCGAACCGCCGGTCCGCGCGCGACGTGATCCGGGGGGATGAGAACAGTGAGCTCCGACAGCAGGCGCTGTCGGAGCTCACTGTTCGTCGGAAGCTCGGCCATGGGCGGGGTTCCGATGCCCGCGCCGCTCCCGACAGTGGCGGCGACCCTGGTGTGATGCGCCACGAATCGCGAGGGTATTTTCTACTCTGCCGGCGGATTGATCCTGGTGAGGCAGTCGCGAGGGACGCGCTCGACCTGGGTGATCCAGGAGGAGCCGGTCGGGGTGACGTGGACGTGGAAGCGCGGGTGCCTGGCCGGCCATGTCCTGATCTCGGCGGTGTTGTGGGTGGCGTAGTCGTCGCACACCAGGTGCACGTCGAGTTCGCGGGGCACGGCCTTGTCCATCGTAACCAGGAACTTCTTGAACTCGATGGCCCGGTGGCGGCGGTGCGGTTCACCGAGGACGGTGCCATCGGCGATGTTGAACGCGGCGAACAGGCTGGTGACGCCGCGCCGTAGACGGTCGTGGGTGCGGCGTTCGGGCATGCCCGGCATCATCGGCAGGACCGGCTGGGACCGGTCGAGCGCCTGGCTTTGGGCCTTCTCGTCGACGCGAAGCACGACCGCCCGCTCGGGCGGGTTGTGGTACGACCGACGACGTCGACGACCTTGTCGACGAACGGCGGGTCGGTGGACGGCTTGAAGGCGTCCTGCAGCCCGTCCGGCCGCTTGGCGACGAAGCGGGCCCGCCGACGCTCCAAGCCGTCCCACTGCGGTATTCGACATACCGTCAGCACACGCAGGGATGACCCGGGCCCGCTCGGCAGTTCTCCGGTCCCACGACCCCGCCCGACGCACCGACTCGGCACGCTTGTCCTCGGACAGCGTGATCACCACGGCAGAAGGCCCAGGATGCGACACCCAAATAGGATCGCAACCTACCCTCGCGATTTGGTGGCGCATCACACTAGATCGCCGGTGCGGCGGTGTAGGTGTAGGCGAGGCCGTTGCTGGTGCCGCCGGGGGTGGTCACGGTCACCTGCACCGTGCCCGAGCCTGCGGGCGCCGTGGCGACCAGGCTGCTGTCCGACACGGCGGTGAAGGCGGCCGGCGCGGACCCGAAGTCGACCGCGGTGGCAGCGCCCAGCCCGCTGCCCGTCAGCGTGACCGTGTTCCCGCCCGAGGTCGGCCCCGCCACGGGAACCACGCTCACCAGCTGGGGAACAGGAAGGTACGTGAACGCCACACCGTTGCTGGTGCCGCCGGGCGTCGTCACGGTCACCTGCACCGTGCCCGAGCCCGCCGGAACCGTCGCGGTGATCTGCGTCGCCGACACCACCGTGAACGACGAGGCGTCGACGGTACCGAACCGCACCGCCGTCGCCTCCAGCAGATTGCTTCCGAGGACGGTGACGGTGGTTCCGCCCAGGACGGGGCCTTCGCCCGGGACCACAGCGGTGAGCTGGGGGTTGCTCAGGTAGAAGTAGGGCACGGGGAGGCTGGTTCCGCCGGGCGTGGTGACGGTGACGCCGGACGGCCCCGGCCCCCCGGCCGGCACGGTCGCGGTGATCTGCGTCGCCGACACCACCGTGAACGACGAGGCGTCGACGGTACCGAACCGCACCGCCGTCGCCCCCGTGAACCCGCTGCCCGTCAGCGTGACCGTGTTGCCACCGGACGCCGGCCCCTGGGCCGGGACGATCGTGGCCACCACCGGTGCGGCGGTGTAGGTGTAGGCGAGGCCGTTGCTGGTGCCGCCGGGGGTGGTCACGGTCACCTGCACCGTGCCCGAGCCTGCGGGCGCCGTGGCGACCAGGCTGCTGTCCGACACGGCGGTGAAGGCGGCCGGCGCGGACCCGAAGTCGACCGCGGTGGCAGCGCCCAGCCCGCTGCCCGTCAGCGTGACCGTGTTCCCGCCCGAGGTCGGCCCCGCCACGGGAACCACGCTCACCAGCTGGGGAACAGGAAGGTACGTGAACGCCACACCGTTGCTGGTGCCGCCGGGCGTCGTCACGGTCACCTGCACCGTGCCCGAGCCCGCCGGAACCGTCGCGGTGATCTGCGTCGCCGACACCACCGTGAACGACGAGGCGTTGACGGTACCGAACCGCACCGCCGTCGCGCCCGTGAACCCGCTGCCCGTCAGCGTCACCACCGACCCCGCCGCCCCCGACGCCGGACTGACCGAACCGATCACCGGAGCAGCGACCGCGTACGTGAACGCCACACCGTTGCTGGTGCCGCCGGGCGTCGTCACGGTCACCTGCACCGTGCCTGACCCCGCCGGAACCGTCGCGGTGATCTGCGTCGCCGACACCACCGTGAACGACGAGGCGTTGACGGTACCGAACCGCACCGCCGTCGCCCCCGTGAACCCGCTGCCCGTCAGCGTCACCACCGACCCCGCCGCCCCCGACGCCGGACTGACCGAACCGATCACCGGAGCAGCGACCGCGTACGTGAACGCCACACCGTTGCTGGTGCCGCCGGGCGTCGTCACGGTCACCTGCACCGTGCCTGACCCCGCCGGAACCGTCGCGGTGATCTGCGTCGCCGACACCACCGTGAACGACGAGGCGTTGACGGTACCGAACCGCACCGCCGTCGCCCCCGTGAACCCGCTGCCCGTCAGCGTCACCACCGACCCCGCCGCCCCCGACGCCGGACTGACCGAACCGATCAACG
>NZ_JBITFB010000036.1:66767-72824 GCF_044455625.1 Kitasatospora sp. NPDC051164
ACCGAACCGCACCGCCGTCGCCCCCGTGAACCCGCTGCCCGTCAGCGTCACCACCGACCCCGCCGCCCCCGACGCCGGACTGACCGAACCGATCACAGGTATGTTGTGATCAACCATGACATACCTCCATAAGGCTGTGCAGTCTTCGAGTTGACGAATCTCCTGCGTGGCAAGCGGCTTCAGAGAGTCGGTTGTTCGCCCGGGGATGCGCGACGACGGACGCCGAGTCGGGGAGCCCCGGTCGACGGAGGGAACATCGACCGGGGCTCGTCAGGGGTGCGTCGCTGGGCGGGTCAGGCGGAACAGACCTGCTCGTCCCAGTGGAGGAGCTCGCCGCCATCCGCCCGGTCGCCATGGTCGGAAGCCTTCCCGGCACGGCCGAGACGCCGTCCTCGGCCGATCCGCCCCCGGCACCGCCGGTGCTTGCCGCGGACGGACTCGGCCGAGCGCATCACGGAGGAGTTCCGTTCGAAGGCGTGGCCGTCGTCGGCCGCGGTCGCGCTCTCCGTCCTCGACGGTCCACCTGCAGGTTGACGGCCCACCAGCACCGTCGGCACGTACCACCCCAGCAGATGACCCCAGCACCACAGCGCTGAAGTCGTCCGTCGGCGGTCCGGGGGAGGGGGGCCGGCAGACCACCTGTCCGCCGCACGGACCAGCACGCCTCGGAGCCTTTGGATCGCTTGCATGACGCCTCCTGGCGTATGTAAGCCGCCGCATCTGCCGGCACCGCTGAGACGGTGCCGGCAGATGGATCCACATCCTCCACGGGGGTGCCCATCGCGAGCCGTACGTCACCCCGCCGCCTGAAGCAACAGCGGGCGCCGACTGCGCGCTTCCCCCGGGAGGGATGGGCGGCCCGCCGGTTGGATACGGAAAAGTAATCCAGAGGGGTGAAATCGGTGACAAGTCTTCCGACCTTCTTTCACCCGCTTGGCGCAGCGCCCGGCCGTCTCCCGAAATCCGGGAAATGGCCGATTCCGTAGCGCGCGCCCCGACGCCGATCAGCGAAAACGGACCATTTTCGGGAAATTTTCATGCCAATTCCCCACCCTGCGGGATCGCGCCTTCCCGACCCGGGGTTGCGCTGCGGGATCGGTCCGGGCGGGACCTGCACGGGGACGCTTGAAGGTTGTCGCAGGGGCCGGGTCGACCGGCCTCACAGCCGTGTCATCCCCGGCACGCCCGGCACCAGCCAAGTCGCTGACCTGCCAAATCCCGCCAGTGACCCCGGGTCGGCCGTCCGCCGTGGGATCCGGCCGCAAAAGCCGGGGCCCGGGGACGTCATGTGACGTTGCGGGTGATGTCGACGAAACGCGAGTAGTGGCCCTGGAACGCGACCGCCGCCGTGAATGTGCCGCCCCATGCGGTTCTTGGCCACGATCAGGTCCGCCTCGCCGGCGCGCGGAGAAGCCTTCGCGTAGGCGTCCTCCTGGTGGAGCAGAATGATTGCGTTGGCATTGGCCTCGATGCCACCGGATTCCCGCAGGTCGGCCATGGCGGGTTTCTTGTCCGCGCGCTGCTCGACGCACCGGTTGAGTCGAGCGGCCACGACCATCGGAATGTCGAAGGCTTTCGCGAGTATCTTGAGGCCGCGGGCGAGTTCGTCCACTTCGGTCGTGCGACCGGTGGCCCGGCCGGTCTCGGGGGTCATCGACTGCAGGGGGTCGACCAGGAGGACGGCCGGGAGCCGTCCCTGGGACTTCAGGCGGCGCAAGCCGGGAACGCAGCCGGGGGATGCTGACCTCCCCGCCGAGCTCGTGCGCCAGGGTGATCGGGTCGGCCGGCTGGTCGGCCGCGTCCAGGTCGAGGATCGCCTGGTGGATCAGGGCGTACGCGGGCGTAGGAGTGCTCCGGGTCCCAGAGCCGTGCCGGTCACGTCGTTGATGGCATCCGGGCAGAGCAGCATGCTGCCCAGCACGGACTGCTCGGCCGAGAGGTCCTGCGGGGGCCGGTGTTCCGTCTCCCGTTCCTCTTCCCCCCGGTGGCGCCGGCGGCCCGGGTCCGTCGGCGGCAGGTGCGGGGAGGCTTGCGGAGGGATCGTCATGACGGTCTCCTGTCATGACGAGGGGCGGGCCGGCAGGGGCCAGGGCGTCGCCTTCTGCTCTCCGGCGCGCGGGACCGGCCGGTCAGGTGCTGCCGGGAACCGGTTGCGCGGCGGACGTGCAGGCACAGCGATCCGCGGTCTCCATGCCGTTGACGCGGCTGTAGACCCAGGGACGGCTGCTCGGTTCCCCTCCACGTCGCGACCGCGACCGGCCGGTTCACCGGCCGGCCCTGCCGCACTGACGTGGTCGCTGCCGCGGTGAAGCCGCGCAGCGCTGTCGCCCGGCGGTGCGGGTCGCCGCTGTCCCCGAACCGTCCGGGAGCGGTTCCCGGATCGGCCGTGCCGGTACGGTGCCCGCCGCGGCCTCGACGCGGGTGGCTCCGTCCTGCGCGGCGGCCGTGGCCTCGGTACTCGGCCTCCGCCCGATCGCGGCGCCCACGGCCGCCGGCCCTTGCGCGATCGGGCGGCCGGCTCCGTTCCCCCGGGGCCGGCGGGGAACCGGGCGGCGGGTACGACGGGACGAGACTGCCCGGGCGCGGCCGATGACGGTCCCGCCCGGGCAGACGGCCTCGTCGGCCGTGCGGTCCGGTGGCCAGTGGCCTGACTTCCGGATCAGATGCCCGGGCCGGCGATGTACGTGAACGCGCCCACGGCGGTCGCGCTGCCACCCGCGCTGGTGACCGTGACGTCGACGGCCCCGGCGGTGCCGGGCGGCGTGACGGCGGTGACGGCGGTGTCGCTGACGACGACGAACGGGGCCGGCGTGCCGCCGAAGGTGACCGACTGGGTGCTGCTCAGGGAGGTGCCGGTGATGGTCACCGGGGTGCCGCCGGAGGTCGGGCCCACGCCGGGAACGACAGTGGCCACGGTGGGCACGTCCACGTAGCTGTAGGTGAAGCCGTTGTTGGTTCCGCCCGCAGTGGTCACGCTCACCCCGACCGATCCGGCGGCCGTGCCCGCGGGCACGGTGACGCTGATGAGGCCGTCGCTGACGACGGTCGGCGTCGCGGTGTTGGCCCCGAAGTTCACGGCGGTGGCGGTCGACAACCCCGTGCCGGTGATGGTGACGGTGTTGCCGCCGGCCAGCGGCCCGGAGGTGTCGCTGAGCGCGGCCTTGAACGGCGCGCCGACGTAGTAGAAGCTGAGCGGGTTGCTGGTGCCCCCCGGGGTGGTCACGGTCACCTGGGCCGTCCCGCTGCCCGACGGCGCGATGACGGTGACCGAGGTGGGGGTGTTGGCGGTGATGGTGGCCAGCTTGGAGCCGAAGTGCACGGCCGTGGCCCCGGCGAGGTTGACGCCGGTGATGGTGACGATGGTTCCGCCGCCGGTCGATCCCTGGTTGGGGGAGATGGGCACGACTGCCTCCTTGAACGAGGTGGGTGAAGGCCGCGACGGCGGGCCCAGGAAGATCGCAGGTTACGCACGGTGCGGGTCGGACCAGGCCCCGGCGGGGACGCAACGGACGGCCGAGGCGGTGAACCGGGCGCCGGTGGGCCGGTCCACGGGTGTGGCCGGGCCGCTTTCCGGGCGTGAGGACGAGACCGTCCTGGATGGATGTCGCCGGTCGCGGTGGCGGGCGGATCGTTCACGCCCCTGCCAGGGGAGCCCATGGCGCCACGGTAGTGACCGGCCGTACGGCAGCCGACGCCCCACTCCCCCGGAGAGGATGGGCGACCCACCGGATTGGAGCTTCCAGTAACCCATTGAGGTGACAAGCAGGCAAGGCACTTGACGTCACATCACCCGATTGGCGGCACCTTGCGGCTGGGAGCACGGCCCGCCCGGCGCGAACGCCCGGCCGCGTCGGACGCGCGGACCTTCCCGGCCGCACCGGCGGGGCCGTCCGTGGGTGGGTCCCCTGGCGGCCGCGTGCGCTTCCGGTGTGCGGCGCGCAGGCCCACGACGTGTCAACTGCCGTTGACGCCCGGCCCGGCCGACGTCCGGGCACGGTAGCGGACGGGGGGCGCGCGGGTGCGCGCGCACATCCGCATATGCCACTGACCTTTTCTCCGAGCGGCGGTGCCGGCCGTGCGACCGTCCGGGATCGCTGCCGTGCGCGCCACCGCACGCCGGGCAGTGGCGCGACGGGCGGCCGGATGCGTGCGCGGCCCGGAATTCCGGGGAGGACCGCGAGCGCCGTCGCGCCCGCAGAGGTCTATTCCAGTCAACCATCCCCGCGTGCTTGCGAAAATTGTCAAGCATCCGACAGTCGAGATCCGGCCACTCTTTGGCTGACCTTCGCGTGCGGCTTGACACGACATGCGCGAGGCCTTTGCCAATTGATTGCGGCGCGATTCGCTCACTCAAATTACACAGCAATCGGCGACGTCTTGAAAAATCCTTTCTGCTCCCACCTCGGGATTTCGTGTATATTTCCTGGCTTCCCATGGGTCCCACGAGGGAGCCGTAATCCGTATCGGATCCTTACAGGAGCAAAATTGCTGACCGGAGAGGAATACATCAACATCTGTGCCCTGCGATCCCGAGGATTGTCCATCGCCGCAATCGCCCGTCTCCTCGGCCGCGACCGCAAGACGGTGAGCTCCTATCTGAGCGGGAAGCGCACGGTCGGGGTCCGCAGCTCCGGCTGGGGCGAGTTCGAGCGGTTCATCCCCTACTGCCGCCAGCGGCTGCAGGACGATGCCCACTTCGAGGCGTCGGCGCTGTTCGCCGAACTCGTCGATCTCGGCTACAACGGCGGCTACTCGACCTTCACCCGCGCCCTGCGGACCCATCAGCTGCGTCCCAGGTGCCCGCTGTGCCAGCGTCCGCCCCGCACCCGCCCCGCTCGGCAGGACGACGCGGAGGAAGTGCACTTCCGCTGGTTCGTCTTCTGCGACCCCCCTGCGGACTGGGGCAGCACCCACGCCTGCGTCCTGGTGGGACGCCTGACCCGCTCCCAGCGCTGGAGCGCGGCGCTCGCGGAGCAGATCGATTTCGGCCACCTGGTCGGCTCCGTCGACCGGATCCTGCGCCAGTTCGGCGGGACCGGCTGGCGCTGGCGCTTCGACCGGGCGCAGCCGATCCACTGTCCGGGAGGCGGAAAGTTGACCACGGCGCTGGGCAGGGTCGCGAAGCACTACGGTGTCGTCTCGGATCTCGGTCCGGCGCGGCAGGACGCCGACGACGAGGCGATCGGGCAAGCGCTAGCCCTGTGGTGGCAGACCGGCGGTGCGGACACCGGCCCGCTGGAGGCGCAGGAGAGCCTCGACAAGCTGGCCAGGCTCATGCACACCCGCCAGGCCTTGGCACGGGGCGGCGACGGAAGCACCGTGCCGCCCACGCCGGTCCTGCTCGACCTCCCCCACGACCCGTACCCCGCCAGGATCAGCGTGACCCGCACGGTCTCGGCCAACAGCATGGTGTCGTACCGGGGCAATCTCTACGCGGTTCCGCGGCATCTGCACGGCCACACCGTGGAAGTGCGCCGAAGGCTCGGTGACCCCCTCCTGGCGATCGCGACCCCTCGTGGACGGGTGATCGCCCAGCATTCACTGGCGCCCGACGGTGCCAGCCTGTCGGTCATCGGCCACCGGCACGGGATCGGTCTCGAGCGCCCGCTCCCGGTGCCGAGGCCGGCCTGCACCAGCAGGATGTACAGTCCGCCGTCCGCCGAAGCGCTCGCGGCGGCCGACGCGCTCCGACAGGACACCCGCCAGGAGGACGGATTAGAGCCCGGTCGACAGGCCGGCGGTTCATCGGCGCGCCGGTCCTGGCGGTGGACAGGCGTTCTCGACCGGATCCGGAAGGAGCCCACCGAGGAGGAGGAGCACGTCCGTTCCGAAGCCGTGATCCACCTCGCCGCGCATCGGCAGCACGACCCGACGCCGTACCGGCGAAGCCACACCGGCTCGGCGAGGCACCCGGACCGGACGAGATAGCGCGTACGACGGCCTTCGGCCTGCCGGACCCTGCACCGGCGGGGGTGCCCGGCGGGGGCGGGGGGCGCCGGCCGCGCCCCCCGGTGGCCGGGGGGGGGGCCCGCCGGGGCGGGGCCGCCCGGCGGCCGG
>NZ_JBITFB010000036.1:72834-86026 GCF_044455625.1 Kitasatospora sp. NPDC051164
CTCCGTCGACCTCGCGGTCGGGGTCGCCCGCCCCGAGCCGGGGTCCGGTCCCCGGGGGGGGGGGGGGGCGGCCCGCCCGCGCCCGAGGATGCGTGCGGTCGGCCCCGTCCTGCGCGCGGCCGACCGGAGCCGGGTAATTTAACAGACCGGCGGCAGGTAAAACGTCGGGAATTGCTAACCGAATTCCCCATCCCGCCCCTCCGGGCCCCGGACGCCGACCTTCCCGAGTAACCCGGATGGAGTAGCGCAACTTTTGTATGAAGACTACTGAATTCACCTTGGATTGCCGGAATATCAATTCTTCGCACCACCCTGCCCGTCCACACGCCCTGCCATCCGCGCTCGGCGGTGCATTACGTTCCGTTCATGCCGGCGCCCCGTCGGTATGAAACGCTTATTTTCGGAGGGGATTCGGATGACCCGTTCTCGTCTCGCCGCCGGCGTCGTCGCCGTCGCCATCGCAACCGGCGCTGCCCTCGCCATCGCCCCCGCGGCCCAGGCCGCAGAAGCCCCCGTGCCCCAGGTGTCGGCGTGTGCCGCCGATCTCGCGGCCGCGCTCGACAGCAACGCGGCGGCCATCGACGCCGACATCGCCGGTGACACCGCCGGCGCCGGCGCCCACAACCTCCACACCCTCGTCATCCTGGCCGGAGCGCGGCACGACTGCTCCTGCCAGCACGCCCGAGTCCGCGCGGACATCATCGCTGCGGCGACCGACAGCGTCCGCGCGGCGGTGTCCAACTCGGTCGGCGACTCCGCTGCTGCACTGGACAGCGAGGACGCCGTGACGGCCGAGTTGACGGAGGCCCTGGAGATCGTCGAGTACTCCGAGGTGTGAGGTCTCGCGGCGTACGGGTACCCGTTGTCGACCTGCTCGGGTGCGGGGGCCCCGGCGGTCGGGCCGCGTCGTGGAGCCGTCCCCTTCACAGGCGCGGCACGACCGGCGCCGGCGTCGGTCGACAAGGCCTCGGCCTTCGATGCGGCCGCCGAATTCGGCCCGCCCTTCGGAGACCGCCGTTGCCCGCATGGTCCGCGAAGGCCCGCCGGCGACCGGCGAGGTGGCTGCCGTCCCCACCTCGCCGCACGGCCTCACGGCACCGTGCGGATGTGAGGAGTCCCCGGTGAAACCCGGACTTCGCAGGTGGGGTTTCAGGTCTCCAGCCAGCGTGGGCGGGTTTCGTCGATGCCGAGTAACGCGAGCAGCTCGGCCTGGATCTGCTTGAGATCCGGGACGCCCGTCCTTCGGGTGCCCGTGCCTGGCTTGCGGATACCCCTCCACCTGCGCCTCGCCATCCCCGTACAGGGAGACCGAGGTCATGTCCCAGTGCAACTGGGCGCAGTCGATGCCGAAGTCGGCGATCGCCTGAGCCCCGACCGTGCCGATGATCTGCTCGACGTGCGGCGCGATGGCGTCCAGCGCCCACTCCCTGGCCGGCCAGACCCGGCGCGCGGCCCGCCGAGGCATCGGCGTCCTGCTCGTCTCCCGGGGCTTCGCACCCTTGAACCGCGCTGCCGCCCGGGCCCCGGCGTTCCGAGCCCGGAAGCCCGCCCCGCGCCCTTGCCCCGGCCGGTCGACCGGCCACGGACGCCGGCATCCTCCCGCCGACACCCCGGGCACCTGCCTTCGGAGGGGCCTGTCACTGCTGGGGCTGGCGGAACAGGTCCTGCTGTGTGACGCCGTCCGCGAACATGACGTTCTCACTCAAGCTCGCGAGCAGGTCGAGGACAGCGGCGAGCGGCTGGTATTCCGTGCGGATGGCCGGGCGCTCGCCGCACTCCTTCAAGTGCTCCCAGAGCGCGTGGAAGTAGTCCTCGAGCTCCAGACGCGCGTTGAACTGCGCGCTGAGCCCTTCGGAATCGAGGCGACGCAGGCCGTCGCGGTCGAGCCGGGCCACCGAGTTGATGACGCTGTTGACGATCTCACGGCTCTCGATGCCTGAGCTGGACATGGGTTCTCCTCACGATGTGCGCAGTGGAAGACCGGGGCTGACGCTCGATGCGCCGCCCGGCCCGGCTGGATCGCGACCGTCCCGCAACGGTCAGCACGCCGCGGCGCTCCGACCGGACAGCGGGACGGCGGCCCACACCGAGCAGCTGCCGTCCGTACTGAGCCGCACCCCCCAGTCCTGCGAGTAGTCCGCGACGAGCGCCAGACCCCTGCCGTGGTCCTCCTCCGGCGTGGCTCGGTGCAGCTGCGGCACCGCGGAGGTCTTTCCCTGGTCACGGACCTCCACCAGGAGCTGGTCCGCGGTCCGGCGCAACCAGGCGGTGATGTGCGCGCTGTTGGAGTACTCGAGGGCATTGGTGACCAGTTCGGAGATCACCAGCAGGACGGCGTCCCGGGTATGGCCGGCCCGAACGCCCTCGGCGTCCAGCCACAGCCCTGCCAGCCGCCGGGAGATCGGTACCGCGCGGACCAGGGACGGCAGCCTGAAGGACAGCGGACGGCCTCTGACCAAGTGTCGAAGGACATCTTCGGCGAGAGCTCCTGCCAGCCGTCCATCGATCTCTGCGGTGGTCAGTGGAATCTCCTCCTCGGTGAACGGCGGGACCGCTTCTCGGCTCACGGGCCGAATGCGGCTGCCGGTGCGACTGCTCGTGGCTTTCGCGTCCCGGTCCACGCTCCGCGCCCGGGGATCATTCCCTTCGGCGCGCAGCCGGCCGAGTGGAAGTAAATCAGAAATAGATTATTCGCGGGGAGCTATCCGTCGCAAGAAAAGGGGGCGCATTTATGCAATACAGCGCCTAGTGTGAAGGTAGGAATAGTTCACACCGTCGATGATCCGGCGAAATGAAACGGCTTGCTTCGTCCACTCGAGTCCGGATTTGACGGCGAATGGCGGCGGTCCATTGGTCCCGGCAATCAGTGGAGCCTTTTGGGACAAACTTCCCTCCGGGCGCACAAGGGCGGCCGGCCGACTCGCTCACGGAATTCCGCACCGACCTGGCCGAAATCAGCCGTTCCGCCTGTGCGCGTCGCGGCCGGGGAAAACGTCCTGGTGGGGATGCGCTGCCGGACCGGCCGACCTGGGCCGGAGGACCGGCGCGCCGACGCACGGGCGACGTCACGAGGCGAAGCCCGCGCCGGCCGTGCGCCGGTCAGTCCGACGTCGCACCGACGTCGGAGGCACCGTCGACGAGGGGCGGCCTCCAGCAGCACCGTCACCGCGAGGAGCTGCGCCGCAGGCGCATCCCCGAGAACGATCTCGCCGTAGGGCCTCTGATCGACGGTGTGATCCCAAAGGCCCGTGCGCGCCCGGAAGGAGTGCTTCTGCCGGCTCTTGCGGAGACGACCCTGCGAGCCGACGTGGGCCGGTGCGACGAGAGTCGCACCGGCCCGCGGATCCAATTTCCTCGACCGGGGTACGGCAACGCGCCACTTCAGCGATTAGGCGCAAGCCGGAAGCGCTGGCAGACACCGCAGCTGCTTACCCCCGGAGAGGATGGGTGACCCACCCGGTTCGGATGCACCCAGTTACTCATCGGGCCGAAATAGCCGCAATCCCCCGACCGGTCGATTCACCCGTACGGTCGAGCGCGCCGGAAGTACAAACCGCTTGTGCGACCGGACCGGAAGCCCTTCCGCAGGAAATTTTCATATCTCGGTCCGTCCGCTCGGAAAATTGGACACCATATCCGGAGGCGACTGCCCGTTGATCGCGGAATACCGCGTGCGGGAACCGGCCGGGACCCGACGGCGGCGATCACGGCACACTGACCGCAGGCTCGATCGGAATGGCAGGAGCCGGACCCGGGGTGAGGATCCCGTCGGGATGTCCCCGCACCCGCGTCGGCCTCTGGCGCCGGCGGGCAACCAGCGGACCATCGGAGAGGTGGACCCGGCGGGAGGTTCCGCGGTGGCGTCTCGCAGGCCCAGGCCGCGCTGCGCGGCCGTGCCGGTCTTCCCCGCAACGGGTCGGCCGTCCCGCCGCGGAGCGGGATCGGACGCCGCTACGGCTTCCGGGGGCGCGTCACGGGACCCGGTCCCGTGTCCGGGCACCTGGCCGGCGCTTCCCCGACCGGCGGCCTCCTGACCGGAGGCCCCGGTGGCGCCCCGCCGGTGCCGAGCGGCGTCGGCGGGGCGGGCCGTCGCCTGAGCCTCGCCACCCCGGGCACAGGTCCGCTCCCGCTCGAGCCGACGAGCAGCAAGCCGCCGGCGAAGGATTGTTCCTTCCGACTCGTCACCCCCTGCCGCCGACCGGTCGGCGGGTCCGCTCGCACCGGGCGCGACCGGCATCGTGAGCGGGTCTGTCGAGGGTGGCACGTGCGGCGCGTGGCCGGACGGCTCCCACCGTTCCCGAAGCCGGCGACAGGCGGCAGCGGCGGCGGCGGGACCGCAGGAACGGCAGGTTTCCGGATCGTCGGCGTCGCGGGCGACCAGGGGCCCGCGGCAGAGCGCGCACTCGGGGCTCCGGACCGGCCTGCTCCCGGTGACCGTCTCGCTCGCCCGGTCGACGACCTTGATCAGCCAGGGCAGCGGGGAGACCACCGAGGACCACGGCACGGCGCCGACCGGCTCCCTGCGGCGCGCGAACTCCCACGCCGACTCAAGGGCTTCGAGGACCACCGCACCGTGGACATCGGGGGATGTGCCGTAGTCGGCGAATGTTGCGACGATGTGCTGAACGAGGAGGTCGAGCTGTCGCTCGGTCAGCCGGTCCGCCAGTTGCCTCGGCAGGCGGCTCAGGGCCGAGGACGCGGCTTGCCGGCCCCATCGCTTCTGCTCGTCGGTCACCGACCGGATCGTCTTCCGGTCGGTCTGCCGTCTGTCGCGCCCTGCCGGGCCTGCTGCGTCCCCGTCGGTTCCCGCCGCGTGGCCTCGCGCGCGGGTGCGCACGGTTGCCGGTTCGCGGGACGGACAACCGCCCACGACCGCAGGCGTGTTCAGCAGGTCATGTTGGGAGGATCGTGTTTCTGCCACCGAATCGGGGGTGGCCAGTGTCACCGAAACGGGGGGATCGGCTGTCACCGAACCGGCGGCCTCCCGGCACGGGTCGAGCGAGTCGCCGTGACGGGAATCCGGTCCGGTGTCGAGGACCCCAACACCGTCGCCCGCGGGCCCGCCCTCGGACCGCGGCGCGGGGACGGGCCCGCTCGGGAGGGACTCCGGCTGCCCGTTCGGTACGCGCAAGGGCACGGGATGGACGACGTATCTGTACGCCCTCCTCTCGCCGGCTCGTCGGCTCACCCACCCCTGGGCCAGGAGTTCGGCCACCGCTTCACGGGCCGTTGCCTCCTTCATCCCGCACTCGCGCGCGATCCGCGCGACTGGAGTCGGTTCGGGGAAGTGCTGCCGCAGGGTGAGCAGGGCATAGACCTTGAACCGGGTACCGGCCAGAGACGCCCGGGCGTACGAGCCGACGCAGACGGTCAGCTCGTCGTCGGCAGGCGGACGGACGCGTCGGTTCATGGTTCCGGTGGCAGGATTCCGAGTCGCTCGAACCAGGTCCTTGGCCTTCGCTCTGGCGATCAGACGGTTGACACCGCCCCGTGACAGCCCGAGCTGCCGCCCGATGGTCTCGTCGGCAGCGAAGCAGAATCCCGACTTCCAGCCGTAGTCCTGCACCAGCGTCACGACCCGGATCAGGTCGCCGGTCAAGTCCCTGTCACTGAGCCACACCGCCGGGAACCGGGTGGCGGGCAGGCCGGCCCGCCCAGGGCCCCGGGCCTGCCCCCGGGCAGGCCCGGGGCCCTGGGCCCGCTCCGTGCACGCAGCGCCCGAGTACGGCGGGCTCACGGAGCACCGCCGAAAGCCCGACGCCCGCCCGCTTCGCTGCCCGGCCCGCCCGGCCGCCCGTCGACGCCCGGATCGGTCGACGGGCGATACGCCAGCCGTCCCGAAGGCGCCGAGGCGACCCTTTCCCCGGCCGGCTCCATTCGAGCGGTGGTCACTCGCGCTCGAGAGCCCGTTTGGGGAGGTCCTTTGAGGTTTCGCTCATTCAGATGCCCGCGTCCTCCCCAGGGAAGGACGGAACGGCGGATCACGACATGGGCGGGGAGCGGCTGGCAGATTCTGATTCGGTGATGCAAAATGGCAGTGCCTACTTACGGACGTGTGAGAAGGCAACAGCCCGTCAGGACACAGGTTCTCGCCTGATCCCGAGTGTGCGGACGGGCCGAGGCAGCGGTGAAATTCCGTCGTCGACTCAGGCATGTGGTCGGCGACGACGGATACAGGGCGTTCAGACACCGAGGCATGTGATTGGTGCACAGACGGTGAAGGTCCGGTGGTGCGGACCAAGCCGTCTCCATGCTGCTAGGTCACGTCAAAACCTCCCCGCAGGGGGGCACGGTGATTGAAGAGGGTCGAACGAACGAGGAGAAGCGATCACGAGTGGTCGCTTCTGCCTGACGCGGTTTCGAGTCCAGGCGCCCGAGGGGTGATCTGGAACAGCGATGTCGCACCGACTGCACCCCCACAGCCGTCCGGACTCACCGGAGTCCGGACGGCTGATCCACGACTGAACCAATTCTCGACCAAGAGTACTCCTCCCATCACAGAGTGTGAATACCTCTCGTATACGACTCATCGCGGGGGCCCACTGGGCCCGGCCACAGGCAGTGGTTCGTTCGAGTCGGCAAGAACGGACAGCTCGAACGCCTGGTAGTGGGGTTCGATCGTCCGCCCGGAGCGTTCCGCGTGACGGCGACGGCAGGACGCCGACGGCCATGATGCGGCATCCAGCGGTCCTGTCACCAGTCACCCGATACGGGAAACGTGCAACCGGCCATTTCACGCACGCAATCCGAGCGTCTGTTAATCGGATGACCGAATCGAAGGCGCGCCCCGCTGGGGAGAATTGCAAAGCATCCGGCACCATTCGAGGCCGTCCCGCCGTGAAAGAGGGGAAGCCGAGCGAGCGGACGGGGTCACGCTCGCTTCGACCGTCCCCATCCGAGGCCAGCCGCAAGAACGCCGCACGCTCGGCAAGGAGCTCGGCGGCCTGGGTAAAAGCTCCGAGCGCCGGCAGCCTGAGCATATTTCAGGACACCCGGATGCCGTACATTTCCCGGCGATTAGCCCATCGTTGTCGGGGCATGAGTCCAACAGCAGTCAAGCCGCCTCCTCCTTTGCCGCTGGATCGGGACCGGATCTGCAGTGCCGGTGACAACTGGCTATTCGTTCCGGACCGGACGAATCCCGCGGGCGACCTGGAAATCGGTTACCTCGTGAAGAACGGCGAACGCGTGGTGCTGACGCATTGCTCGCGCCAGCTGGCCGAACTCTTTCGCATCCTGCGCCGACTCGAGTTCGAGTTCTCGACGCGGCTGCAACGATCAGAGGAATAAACGGGCTTATTGAGAGCGCCGGCCGCGATCCACGATGACGCAAACAGGAGGACTGCTTTGTACGAGTCGACGGACATCGATTTCAGCCCCTACTACACGCCTGGATTCAGCCCCGACGACGGGGTCTTACACAACCGGTCCCTCTGGCCGTCCGCCGGGCAGCTGTCCGCCGACCTGTCCTATCCGGTCGTCAACGGCTGGGCCGATCCGGTCGTCAACGGCTGGGCCGATCCGGTTGTCAACGGTTGGGCCGATCCGGGGATGCTTCCGCATTCTTCGAACGCGGAAGCGGTCGAGGAGGAGGCCGGCCTGCCGGCCATGGGGTTCCACCCCCAGTTGATCGCCGCCCGCCGGGAGCGTCGCGCCCGCCCGACACGCCGTCGGCCCGACATCCTCGGATCCGTCATCGGATTCCTGACGCTGACGATCGTCACTGCGGTCTGCATCCTCGGTTGGATGATCTCCTACCATCCGCTGCGGGACGTGGCCCTTTCGCAGCTGCCGCGGGGTCTGTCCCAGTACTGGCCGGTCGTCGTCTACGGACCGTGGATGGTCGCCTCCCTCTCCGTTCTGCGTGCCGCGCTGGGAGGGCGCAGGATGGCGAACTCCTGGACGGTCATCCTGGTATTCGCGGGCATCGCCAGCCTCCTGTGCATCATCAACACACCCTGCACGATGCCCGAGGCCGTCGTCGCGGGCCTTCCGCCGGTGACGGCTGTGGTGTCCTTGCAGCAGATGGTGCGTCAGCTGCTCGTCGCCCGACAGGAGTCCCAGGAGGACCGTCGGCAGAAACCCTCGCACCGGGCTCGGTAGCACATGAACAACACGGCGCCTGCATTCTCCGCCCGTCCGTGCGGGAACCCGAAGATTCTCTGTCAGGATCATCGCCGCGCGTATGGCGATGATCGGCAGGAAGCAGCCGCGACCGATCCGGAAATCGCCGGCGTCCCCACCCTCACCGGCAGCCCGACGGCGAGTGATTGACGCGCGCTGGCACTCCCCTTCTCTGCCAGGAGGGGCGCCGCACTGTTCCGGGTCGGCACGCCACCGGATGCGGGCGGCGTCCGGCCGTTGCTTCGGATCGAGCACTGTCCCGGCTGCACCGTTCCCGATTTCGGTCCGGCAGCGACCACGGTTCACATGCCAGGCCCACCGCGCACGCCCTCACATCAACCTGCCGCCGATCCGCTGCCCACGCGGGACCCCACGATCGCTGCGCCCTCCTTCCTCCCCGCCCACGTTGCTGTCCCCTGGGCAACGGATCGGGCGGGCCGAACCGAGCAGCGCCCATGGCGAGGCGGGTCACATCAGGTTGGCCCAATAGGGTGAATCATCCATCTTTCGGGTGACCTCACGTTTGGCTTGGGTAGCTACGGAGTGCGTGCGAAGGGCTGCAGACCGTAGCCGCACCCGGCGCTGAACTCATACGGCCGGTAACCATGCTCCGACGGAATTGAAAGGAACGAGACTCATGCTCCTCACTCTGCTCGGTAACATCGTGGCCTTCCTCGGCTGGCTGCTCTAGCGGTTGTCGACCCACCCGGCGGCGAGCCGGCCCCGCCCACGCGTTCGGTGACGGGGCCGGACTCACCAAGAGCCTGCCGCGACTCCGAGATGTCCGGCCACTGACGCCATCCCTTGCCACACGCCGGCCGGGCCTCCCCAACCGGGGCAAGCCGGCCCTGCTCGCACAGCGGGACCGCGACGCGGACGGGGCCGTTGCGCGCCTGCGCGCCCCATGGCGGGGGGCGATCAAGAGGACATCGACGCCCTACTCGACGGCGTAACCCCGGTATGGCATGCCGCGGCAGATGCCGGTCGCGGCTTGCTCGCCGCGCACTTCATCCCCTGACGCGACAGGTCCCGCTGTGCACTGCGGGACCTGTCGTTACCGTTCGCTCTGGTCAGCCCGTCGGCGCCCGGCTACCCCCGCTGCCGCGGAATCCGCCCCCGTAGACCTTGCCCAACCCCATCCCGGGTTGATCCCCGCTCAGGTGGGGAGCACCACGGCAGCGGGCCGCGAGCCGACCGCGCAGCCCGGCAGCCGCCCTCCTACGCATCCGCCGTCAGCCGTACCAGCAGCAGTCCCGCGCTGTAGGAGCGGGAGCGGCCGACGCCGCTGGCGAGGCGCCGGTGAAGGCATGAGGATCGGTGACGGCGCCCTTGATCTCGGCGCGGCCGATCTTGGTGCCCTGGTGCTTGGCGGTCAGGCCGAGCTTGGGGAGCATGCGGATCGCCAGGGAGTCCGGGTCAGCGCCGGCGCCGATGCGGTCGGCGCTGGCGGGCTGGAGCCGGGCGGCGAACCACTCCTGACGTGGGGGGGCGTATCGGCGGGTCGCGTGATCCGCTCGGTAACGGGCATCAGCCGGTCCTGGACCGGGGAGGCCGGGAACCCTGCCTTCGTGATGCGGGCGCCGCCCGCTGTGGAAAGGCCCATCTCTCACTTCCTGCTGGGAGTTGGCTGTGCCAGCGTGCTGCTCGCTCCCGGCGGTGCCTCCCGTCTCCTCCTCTCGAGCACCTGCCAGTCCGCGCGTCTTGAGCGGTGGTCACTGAGGGAGCGCAAGTCCCCCTCCCGGGGGCCAGCCCCCGGACCCCCGCTGGGGACCTCGGGTCCCCAGACCCCTTACGCTGCCGCAGTCCGCTCCGTCCTCAGCCGGATGACACCGCCTTGGCGGCGATGTCATCCGGCTTCCGGGCGGTGCTCCCTTGCCCCTGGCCCAAGTGGTTGCTCCAGTCAGTGGTGAATCAACTGGCTGGGCTCCCGCCTACCCAAAACGGTCCCGAGTGGCTGCTCAGTGGTTGCTGTGGAGACGAGCCACTGAATGCGCGCCGCCCGAGGGGGAAGCTGACCAGCACATCGCTCAGGTGACCCGGGAGCTGGGAGGCCGTTCGCGGCCGAGCAGCGGTATGCAACGGCGGGTTGCCCCCGGGCTCCTGGTGCGGTGAGCACGCAGCGGCCTGCAGCCGGATGGCCAAGCACGCTGAGAGGTGCTCACGTCGCTGGCGTCGTTCAGTTGCAGAAGAGGCAAAAGAGCGCATTAGGGCGCTGACCTGCGGAAATACCTTTCGAAACCACGATCGCCAGATCTGCTACCCAGATCGAGGGGCTGCCAAGGCTGTCCATAGGACCGTGGTGAAGTGACCACAACATCGTGGTGGCCAGATCAAGAGGTCTGGACACCACGATCGTACGATCGTGGTTCAGTGCCGAAAAGTGCATCGGCGGATGCCCTTGGAGGGAGGCGCGACACGAGCTCGTGAGCGCCCCCTGAAGTTGGCTCAGTGACGTTTCGGTCATGTACTTTTAGGCCATCTGATCCGCTGCGGCCGACCGTGGCAGGGTCCAAGACCTATGCCCGAGGAAGGAGGGGACCACGTGGCTGCCGCCGCACGGCGTCGACGCGCGCCAGCAGACGAGAACGGGGAACTTCTCCCCTTTGCTCCGTTCGCGTTCTACTCCGGACACGCGAACGTCGACAAGGAACGCGTCCGCGCCATCTGCCGCAGCAACAAGTTCACCCCGGGCGAGAAGTTCATGGTCCTCTGGTGGATCGGAACGTCGCCAGAGGGCATGGAGCCCGTGGTGATGACGGGGGCGGACATCGGCAAGGAAGTCGGCATGACGGCGGATGCCATCGGCCGGATCAGCCGCAAGCTCCTCAAACACCGGATCTTGGTCGCGGTGGGTACGTTCGGGAACTCGAAGTTGTACCGGATTACGCCCTACATCGCGTTCCACGGTCCGGGCTACGATCAGCGTGAAGCGGTGAAGCGCTTCAACCCCCCAGACATTCCTGGGTTGGCCCCGAGAATTCGAGAGTGGTGGGAGGACCGATGAGCACTCAGACGGTTGCGCTGCATGGGAGCAGGAGCATGTCGTTCGGGGAGCTGCTGAGGCGAACCCACAACCTGACCGCGAATCAGCGCCTGATGGTCGTGCTCTACAACGATCCGGAGCTCGTCGGCCGGAACGGGGTGATCGAGCAGTCCGCAAAGGACCTGGCGGGCATTCTGGGATGGGCGCCGACCATGTTCTCTCGCATCCGGCAGCAGCTCGTTGATGCGGGATGGCTGGAGCAGTCCGGCGGGCGAGCCCAGGTCAAGTTCTTCCGACTGACGCCGACAGCTTACGGGCAGACGCGAGCGCTTCGGCTCGTAGACTGAACGCTGCAGGAACTGCGAGGGGTTGTTGATCCGCTGCGGGTCAACAACCCCTCACGCTTATGAACGTTTCGGCATGGAACCACGACCGACCGATCGTGGCTTCGTGCCGCGGAGTGCAGCAACCCCGGAACGGCGGGGGGCTTATGAACTTATCGGCAGGGAACCGCGACCCACCGATCGTGGTCGTGATGGCCACCTTGGTGCCCAGGCGGGCCTCGGCGATATGTATGTTTCGGCATGGAACCACGACCGACCGATCGTGGCTTCGTGCCGCGGAGTGCAGCAGCCCCGGACCCGGCCTGACGACTACGCCCAGGTGCCAACAACGACGGACTCGAGGCGGGGGACCTGGAGGGCGACGCGCTCGTCGGCGCGGATGGTGATGACGCCGTTCTCGAAGTTGAGGCCGTTCTCGTTGGAGACGGTGACGGAGTCGGCCTCGTCACCGGGTTGAGCCCACGGCCTGACCGATCCGCCGTCCAGGGCCGGCCCGCCCACAGTCGGCGGGCCGGGCCTCCCTCTTCCCGGAGGCCCCGATGACGCGCGCCACACCCGGCCCGCACCGGCACCCGCTCACCCCGGCCGACCTGCCGCCCGGCACAGCCGGGTGGAGCTCCTGCCCGGACTGCCGCTCCCCGATCCAGGGCGGCCCCGCTCGGACTGCGCGCCCACCGCCCACCGCCCCGACCCCAGTTATCCACGGCGACCGCGTTGGGTCGGGTGCGGGGCCGGCCGACCGGTCCCGCACCCGTATCTTCTGAGCACGGGGATGAACTGCGGGCTGTCGGCGGCCTGCCCCTCGGTCAGGACGAACACCAACGGGCGGCACTTCCGGTCGCCGGAGGCATGGATCTTGCTGGTCTGTCCGCCCCTGGAACGCCCCGAGCAGGGAGGCCTTCAGCCGGAGCTTGCGCCGACGCCGGATTCGTCGCCGTTCTTCCCGTTCCGGGTCGTCTGAGGTGTCCTGCACGTCTTGTTCTTCCGGGCCTCCCCCCTTTGCCGCGCCTTCTCCGCCTCGTTGGCGGCCTTCTCCAGGGCGGCCGGAGCGTCGGGGTCCAGGTGCATCCCGGCAGCGTCGTGGTGGGCGCGGATAGGATCCGGTCACCCGCGAGGCCGCCCGCGCTGTCCACGCCCGCCTGCTGGCTGTCGTCGGGCAGGCCGCGCCCGGCCGGTAGCAGATCGCGGCAGGCGGCTGCCGGCCTTGTCCCGGCCTCACCGCGAACCACTTCGACCAGGGCAGACGGCTGGGACATTCCTGGTACTACAGGCAGCGGGGCGATCTGCCATGAGTACGCGAAGTCAGGTTGACGGTGGGGTGACGGCGGAGGATCCAGCGGTCCTGGATGCCGAGTTCGAGGCAGGCGCGTGCGACTCCAAGTGATGCAGAAGCCCGACACGCTGAACCGGCATCACTTCGTGCAGGAACCTACGTCCAGAATGGGGCATTTGGTACGTATTAGGGCCATGCTGAGGACGGTGGACGTGATGGCGGGACTCGCCGCTGGACGCTCAGCCATTGTTCGGGTGGGCGCTGACCGACGTGTGGACGACGGCCAGGGGTCGGACGGCGCGCCGGTGTGCCGTCCTGGCGTGCCCCGGGTCCTGAGGTTTGGCCGTCCGGTCGCGAGCGAACACAGTCGTACGCGTGGACGGTGCCGTCTGTCACGCGCGGTCTGTGCCATGGTCCTTGTCCTCGCGTCCGCGCTGGCCTGGGTCGTGACCGGTCCGTCCGATGCCG
>NZ_JBITFB010000037.1:0-85871 GCF_044455625.1 Kitasatospora sp. NPDC051164
GCGCTGCACGGCCTGGTCGCCTCCGACGGCAACCCCAAGGACCGGCACAAGACCTGGCGACTCGAAGGCGCCGCCGGACTGGACGCCGCCGGGCAGGAGCTCGGGATGGTCCGCTCGGAGATGGGTGGCACCGCCCGGGGCGCGGGCCGCTCCGGCGCCCAGCACGCGATGGCCGTCAACGAGACGATCGCCGCGTTCGTCCTCGGCGGCAGCGCGCCCGGGGCCGCGGGCGGGGTGGGCACCGTGCGCTCCTGGTCGACCGAGACCGAGTTCCTGCTGCCGGGCGGGCGGCGCAAGGTACGCCCGGACGCGGTGTGGCAGGCCGCCCTGGAGATCGGGGTGCCGGTGCTGATGGTGGAGGTCGACCGCTCGACGATGGCGCCGGAGCGGGTGGCCGCGAAGTTCACCGCCTATCGCGAGCTGTTCCGCACCAAGGTGAAGAGCACCGACCCGGCGCTGGCCGACGAGGAGCCGGCCGACGTAGTGCGGCCCCTTCGCTCCGGAGCCGGCGCTCTGCCGGTACCAGGCCGAGGCGGGCAAGCGGTCGGCGACGGCATCCGCGCGGGCAGCGGTCCGCCCCTGGTTGATCCGCACCCGCGTGCTGCAGGCGACGGCCAGGACGTAGCCGATGCCACGGGACTCCAACAGGGCGCGCAGGTGGGGGTCTTGGCCGTAGGCCTCGTCGCCGGTCACCCAGGAGGCGCCGATCCCCGCGTCCAGTGCTGCCGCGATCATCTGCCCGGCAAGCGTCGGCTTGGTCCTTTACGGGGGGTCGTGCTGTCCCGGCCTCGTTGGCGTGGCACCAGTCGCCGGCATCCACGTTACGAAGAGCCTCCCAGCACGCTGGTGGTCCTGCCTCTATCAGCGATCTACCGATGCCTCCGGTCGGGACACCAGTTGACCTTCTGCCGTCCGGCCACTGCGGGAGACGCGACACCGTCGCTCCCACTAGAGTTTGATGTGACGTCAGAACAAGGGGGCAACTCGTCCGTGACCATGAGAACGTGGCGGGAGTTCGAGGTCGCGTGCCGGCGCTGCTCGGTGCGGTCGAAGGCCCGGTCGCGGTTGGTGATGCATTTCCCCGGCGATGCCCGAGCCGTGCTCGATCTGCTCACCGGCCGACTGAACGTGCACCGCTGCCCGGTGTGCGGCGCCGTTAGCCGGCCGGCCACTCCGCTGGTAGTCGTCCGGGAGGACGACCGCGAGTTCGCCTCCTGGAGCGTGCCACAGGACATCATGGACACGCTGGAACAGCTGATCACCCCACCAGGTGGTCGGCCTCCCCGCTTCGTCCGGTGCGAGAGCCCGGAAGATCTGGCCAACACCGTTCGAGCCTGGGCCGATGACCTCCTGAAGCGCGGAATGTCCGAGCTGTCGGCCGATGAGCAGGTCCCTTATGCCTCCGAGCGGGTCCCGCTGTTGCAGACGCCGCTGGCCCTCCTGCTCATCGACCACGAGATCGGGTCGGGGTTAGTCGCTCCTGGTGAGTCTGCGCAGGAGGCCGCCGAGCGCCTGGCCCTGGCGGCCGAACTCCTCACCCGTTCGGTGGTCGAGGCCGTCGACCGGTGCTTCACCTACGCCTACCACCACGGCGGCCCCGATGCGGCGGCCCGGGTGATGACGGCGCGGATCCCGGTGAGGTGCCTGCGCCGACCGGAGGTGCTGGCGGCCCTTGCGGACCGGTGTCCACCGCTGGACGCCGAGAATCTCCTCGATCCCCCGACCGCGGACCGGGCCGTCCGGTGGGAGTACCTGAATGCTCTGGCCCACGCCTTGGCCGATGTCCCCAACCCCCGCTCCGAGATCTGGACTTCGCTGTGCTTCCTGTACTTCCGACTGTCCCGGGTGCCCGGCCTCCTCGACCCGGGCGATCTGCTGGACGCGACGACCCTGCGGCGTACGATCACCTTCGCGAGCGCCTGGGACGTGGCCTTCCAGGAGTGGCGCGATCCTGACGTTCGGCGGCACCTTGCCGACTGGTTCGACCACATCGGGATGGCCGAGCGATTCGTTCAGGAGATGAGTGGCGGGTGGCCCGTCTGGTTCTTCCAGCAGATACCGGACGACACCGAGTTGGTCGACGCGCTGCTCGGGATGGTCTTCCCGGAGCCGCGCACCGGCCCGGAGGATTCGGAATCCGGTGCCGATGTCCGGGGGGCGGAGTCAGGCCATGTGGAGGCGACGTGCCGCTCACTGCTCGCCGCCGGTCGGCAGCAGGCGGCTGAGCTGTTCGCCTGGACGGTCTGCAATCGGCTGGAGGCCGAGGGAGCCGTGGAGACGCTCGGCTGGGCGGTCATCCGCGCCATCTCGGCCTTCGCCTGGGTCCGGGAGTACGGGACCGGCCGCCGCCTGCTGATCCGCTTCAGGCCGCGGGTCCTGCGCGGCGATCCGTCCCCGGGCCTCCGCTGCGCCCTTGAGAACGAACGCGGCAACATCCTCCGCTACGGCGGTCGGCTGGACGAGGCCCTGGCAGCGTACGAGTCCGCCGAGGCGGAAGCGGGCCGGGCACCCGGTGGGCCGAGCCCGCACGGCCTTCAGACCCTGCGCACCAACCGGGCGATCGTCCTGCGTGACACCGGACGGGTCGACCTGGCCATCGACCTGCTGACGGACGCACTGGCCGAGGAGGACCCCGACTCCGTGATCCGTGTCAAGTACTCGGTGAGTCTCGCCCTGTGCCATCTGGCGGTGAACCGGCACCAGGAGGCGCTCCAGGTGGTGCGGAAAGCGGCCGGGATCGCCCTCTCGCGCAACCACACCGGTGAGCGGGTCCAGATCCTGGTCCAGTACTGCGAGCTGTCGGCCGTGGTGGAGGACCAACCCGACCTGGCAGGGCTCCAGGAAGCCTGGGACCTGACCGAGAACCTGTGGCACCCGCGGGCCCTGGTGGCCGGAGCGATCCTCTTCTGCGCCTGCCGGACCGCGGTGGACGCCGACCTGGTCTCGAAGGCACAGTCACACCTGGACACCTCGGTGCAGAACGGCCGGATCGATCCGTTCGGCCTGCTCCGCCTGGTCCAGTACCGGCGGGCCCGGGGCGACCTGGCCGGTGCCCGCGCGGCAGCGGGGCGGTACGAGCCGTTCGTCGGCCGCGTCGGCATGCCTTGGGAATTGCTCTGGGAACGGTTTCGGCTGCTCGACGCGACCGGACCCGAGGTGCGTTGGCCCGCCGCCCTCCTGCTGCTGGACGCCCTCGACGACAGGATCGTCGCCCCAGCCGCCGGAACGGACCTGGTCGGGTCCTGGCTCACCGACAAGGAGGAGGTGCAGCGGGAGCTCGTCACCTGCGCCACCGAAGCCGTCGCCCGGCACACCGCCGGACCGGCCGCGCTCCTGCGGGTCGCGGAGTTCGTCGGGGGCCGCGAGGTCCGCAGCCGCCTCCCGCGACCCGACCGGACGCCGTCGGGCATGGCCGACCGCGTGGCGGCGGTCCTCGAACTCAGCCGCAGCCACGGTGTGCCCGCCGCCCTGGTCACGTTCCTGGAGGCCCCGGACGGGCTGCGGCTGGTCACCGCCGACCCGGCCGGAGTGATGCGGGCCGTCACGCTGCCTGTCCTGCCGCGCGAACTCCGTACCCTGCGGGCCGCCTTCGACGTCAGCGCCGGCACCGGTTGTGTGACGACACGCCAGCAGCGTGCGGCCCTCGCCCCGCTCGCGGAGTTCCTGCGCCTGGTCGGCGAATCCATCGCCGACCATCTGGCGGGGGAGCAGCACCTCCTGCTGCTGCCCAGTGCCGAGTTGCTTGGCATCCCGTTGCACGCGGCCACCCTGCCCGGCGGCCGACTGCTCCTGGAACGCAACTCGATCGGCTACGGCCCCAATCTCGGCGTCATCGAGTCCGTGCTCGCCACCGGCCCGCTCCCCCCACCGGGCATCCACCCCTCGGCCGTGCTCACCGTGCCCAAGGAGGGCGACCGCGAGGAGTTCGCCGAGCGGCTCCGGAACTCAGCCCACCGGTTGGCCGGCCTGCTCGGACCGTCCACCCGCCGGCTCGACGGCGTCCGGGCCGACAAGGCCGCCCTGCTCGAGGTACTCCCCGCCGTCCGGCATCTCCTGGTCCTGGCCCACGGCGCCAACTCCCTCCCCGCCCGTGGTCGGGGCATCTGCGTCGCGGACGGCAAGGTGCTGCCGCCGGCGCCGCTGCCGGTCGAGCAGGCGCCCGAGCTGCGGCGGTTCCTGGTGGACTCGGCCGACCTGGCCGGCGCCACGGTCTGCCCCGAGGTGGTCGTCTCGATCGCCTGCTCCTCCGGCCGGAACCGGCCCGGGGCGGGAGGTACCCGGATCGGGCTTGAGAGAGCCCTGTTCGCGGGCGGCACCCGGTCATTGATCGCCCCGCTCTGGGACGTCGACCACGTCTCCGCCCTGGGCTTCGTCGAATCCCTCTACACCCGTTGGAGCCGGGAACCCGGACAACCGCTCGCCCAGCACTACCGCGCCGCGGTCCTGGAGAACCGGGACCGATACGAACACCCCTTCCACTGGGCGCCGTTCGCGCTCAGGGGGAGCTGGCTGTGACCCGAGGAGAATGCCGATGACCACCGACTCCGCCCTGCCGTCCGACGCTGCCGACATCCCGGAACTCGCCGCCTCGATCGCCGCACTCAACCGCGAGGAGGTCTTCGAGGCTGTCCTCGCCCTCGGCGACCTGCTGACCGAGGACACCCCCGAGCAGGAGGCGCTGTCCGACCTGATGGCAGAGGTCGAACGGAACCCGTACGCCATGCTCCCCGACGTGGAGGATCTGGCGAGGATTCTGTTGCTGACAGCGGCCGGTACCGAGGAGTGGCGTACCCCGGTCACGGACGCCGTGGGTTCGGCCGGTCGGAAGGCCTTCGTGTTCGGCGGACTGGAGATCGTCGCCGTCGGCGCCCTCGCGGTCGCCGGCCTGGCGGTGGTGCTCGCCCGGGGCAAGGCCGAGGAGCGGACCACGATGGAGCTGGACGAGAACGGGAAGCTGCGCTATGAGCGGGAGGTCGTGTACACCTCGGGCAGTGGACTGGTCCGCGCACTGGCCAAGTTCCTGGGCACCTTCCGACAGCCCTAGATGTGCATCTGCCGGAGCTTGATTACACCTGGGTCTCGGTCTTCTGCTTGAGGCGTTCGTGTGGAAGTTGCAGTAGTCCTCCCATTCTCGGAGTTTGTCGTTCAGGGCGCCGGTGTCGTCGATGACGACACCGGCGAGCATGCGATAGAACTCCTCGACGTCGATGCGGTGCGAGCGTTCGACCTTGCCGTTGAGGTGCGGTGATGCCGGCTTGCTGTACGTGTGGGCGATTCCCTTGTCGAGCACGTACGGCCGGGACCAGGTGGTGCATTGAGGAATGCTTCCAGGCCGCGAAAGGGCGTTGTCACGTTATTAGGTGCGAGAGTGCCTGAGGGTGTGTCGGGGTGTGGTGGGGCCGGGTTGCAGCTGTGTGTTCAGGCCGCGGTGGGCGGGCCGGCGGTTCCGGTGACCTGCTCCCAGATCGCGAAGCGGACGGTCATCTCGGCTCGGTAGCCGGTGGCGGCCATCAGGGGGCGGCGAGGTCTGGGCGGATGCGACTTCTGGGACGAGGTCCACCAGGCAGGATCAGCAGGGTGACGGAGATCGCGGTCACCGCGTCGGTGAAAAGCACCAGGCGCTCCCCCGAGACGCCCCCCTCGATCCTGTCCGGCGCCGGAACCGACGGCTCTGCCGGGTCGGCCCCTCCCGTCTCGGTCTCGTCGATGACGCCACTGGAACCGGGAACCCGCGAACACTTGTGCTGCCCCCAGCCCCGTGTGGGGTTTGCGGATCGCTTCTCAGGCTCTGGAGGGCCGCTGTCCCTGGGAGCCGTCGGCCGCAAGCGGAAGATTGCGCAGCGACAGTGCGCTCGGCGCTGGCAGCGCTCCGTGGGCCGCCTCGGCGCGGAACGACTGGAGCAAGTACGCCACCAGACGCCGGGACGCCGCACGGTCACCTGGCAGTGCGGTGACCAGACCGCAGTGGGACAACATGGCTACGGCAAAGTCGGAGGGGTGGAAGTCGGCCCGCAGCGCGCCCGCTGCCTGAGCCCTGCGGACCAGGGTCATGAAGTCCCGCTCGGCCTGTTCCCGTAGCCGCGCGTGTTCTCGCGTGCTGTCCGGAAAGGCCGCGACGAACGCGGCCGGGAAGCCCCGTTCCTCCCGTTGTAGTTCGCAGACCGTCTCGACCAGCCGCTGGAAGCCCTGCCACGGATCGGGGTCGGCCAGCGCCTCGGTGAGCGCCCGGGCACAGGTGTCCATCTGGTGCGCGAACGCGGCCCGCACCAGGGCGTCCCGCGTCGGGAAACGCCGGTACAGCGTCGCCACGCCGACTCCCGCCCGTCGGGCCACGGTCGCCATGGGCGCGTCGATGCCGTGCTGGGCGAAGACCACGCGGGCAGCCGCGAGGATGCGCAGCCGGTTGCGCCGGGCGTCCGCCCGCAGAATGTCCTGCCCCGCGATCCGAGAGGATTCCCCCACCGCTCTCTCTCACCTTCGGTCAAATGGACGATCTCGTCCGCTTGCCAGCCTACGCTCGGCGCCACGATCCCCCGCACGGCCACTGGTGGCGAAGGTGAGAACCCAACGATGGACGACCGCACGATGAAAGCCGTACTGTTCGACCGCTTCGGCGGCCCCGAGGTGCTGTATGTGGGCCGGGTGCCACGTCCCGGACCGGCACCCGGCGAGGTCCTCGTGCGCGTGCGCGCGTTCAGCGTGAACGGCGGCGAACTGGCGGCCCGTTCCGGTCGGGCCCGCCTCCTCACCGGCCGGAAGTTCCCGCAGCGCATCGGGCTGGACTTCACCGGCGAGATCGCCGCACTCGGCACCGGCGCGACCGGCGTAGCGGTCGGCGACCAGGTGTGGGGCGTCCTGGGCCGCAGCTCCGGATTCGGCAGCGCTGCCGAGTACGTGACGGTACGGCCCGAGCGGCTCGGCCGGGTCCCGGACGGACTGGACCTCGTGGCCGCCGCCGCGCTGCCGGTGGCCACCACGGCCATCACGGCCCTGCGCGACAAGGCCGCACTGCGCCCAGGCGAACGGCTGCTCGTACGGGGCGCGGCGGGCGGCGTCGGCAACGCCGCCGTCCAGCTCGGACAGGCGTACGGCGCCGAGGTCACGGCCCTGGCCCGCGCTGCCAACCTCGACTTCGTCCGCACGCTCGGCGCCTACCACGCCGTCGACCACCGGGCCGTGTCCCCCGTGGAACTGGGACTGTTCGACGTGGTCCTGGACACGGCGGGCACCGACCTGCGTAGCCTACGGCGGCTGCTGAAGCCCGGCGGGCGCATGGTCACCATCGCCCTCGACCTGACGCGGCCCGTCGCCTCGCTGGGCTACATCGCGGCCAGCGCCGTCCACGGACGCGGCCGGGTGCGCTTCTTCAGCGGCAACCCCGAACGTGCGCTCTTCGACGACCTCGCCCGCCAGGTGACGGAGGGGAAGCTGCGGCCGGCGGTGGACACGGTCTTCCCGCTGGAAGAGACAGCGGCGGCGCACCGGGCGCTGGAGGCGGGCGGGGTGCGGGGCAAGTACGTGGTCAGGGTCGACTAGGGTTCGTTGGGAAGCGCTGGTCACAGCCGCGCCCAGCGCCGACCGCCACGGCGGGCTCTCCGGAGAACTCGCCGGCGCCCACTGAGCAGCAGGAAGCCCACCAGCGCGTTCCTGCCGAGGGTGACATGAGGGCGGTGTTGTTGTGGTGGTGGGGTGGGGCGGGCTGTTCTCAGCCGGTGTGTGGCACGACCGCGAAGACGGGCGGCTGGTCAGCGTTGTCGGGGATGGGTTTCCGCGAGGTGGTCCAGTCGTACTTTGTCGAGGTGGTTTTGGTGATGCGTTCGGTGCCGTCGAGGATCGCGGTCAGGGCGGCTTCGCGGATCAGGCGTGTGAGGCTTCCGATACGTCCGGCGGTGCGCTGGTGGAGATACGGGGCGTGGCGGGGAAGGCTGCCGGTGTGGTGGCGTTTGAGGTCGAGGGCTTGTTCGAGGTCGGTGATCAGGTCGGTGAACGGGCGACGGTTGCCCTGCCGGGCGGGTAGGGCGCCGGCTCCTCTTCGCCTCGGATCGCCCACGGGCGGCCGCGCGATCACTGGGCAAATCTGCCGTATTTCCAGCCGATGGGTGCTCCCCCTCTCGAACAACCAGGCGGGCTGAGCGAATCCCCGGCATCAGACCTGTTCATGCCGCCCCCGCTGCTGACATTCTGTCCACTTGGTTGTGCTCCCCTGTCCACCCCCGATCCGGAGGCTCCCCCCTTGTCCCCGCTGACCCGTCGCACCTTCCTCGGCTCGGCCGCCGCCCTCGGCGCCGCGCTGGGCATCGACGCCCTCCCCGACGCGGCCCCGAAGGCCGCGGCCGCGACCTCCGCCACCGGCACCGGCACCATCCGCGACGTGCGCCATGTCGTCGTCCTGATGCAGGAGAACCGCAGCTTCGACCACTACTTCGGCTCGTTGAAGGGCGTGCGCGGCTTCGGCGACCGCAGCGCCGTCACCATCGGCGGCAACGGCACCCCGGTGTTCGCCCAGCCCGGGCTGCTGTGGGGCCACCAGTACCCGTGGCAGCTGAGCACCACGCCCTCGACGGTCTTCACCAGCTCCGAGAAGTTCGCGCAGTGCGACCAGTCGCTCGACCACGGCTGGTCCAGCCAGCACAAGGCGTGGAACAACGGCCGGATGGACAGCTGGATCTCCGCCAAGCTGTCCGACCGCGCCATGGGCTTCATGAACCGGTCCGACATACCCTTCCACTACGCCCTGGCCGACGCCTACACCGTCTGCGACGCCTACCACTGCTCGATCCTCAGCGCCACCGGCCCCAACCGCACCTACCTGTGGAGCGGCACGATCGACCCGTCCGCCGGCGCGGGCGGCGCCGCGTACGACGGCGGAGAGGAAAAGGGCCTGCGCTGGCAGACCTACGCCGAGGCACTGCAGAACGCCGGCGTGAGCTGGAAGGTCTACCAGAACGCGGACGACAACTTCGGCGACAACGCCCTCGCCTACTTCACCCAGTTCGCCAACGCCCCGGCCGGCAGCCCGCTGCACGACCGGGGCATGGCCTCCGTCCCCAAGGCGACCGGCCGCACCCCCGACGACATCGCCGCCGCCATCCGGGCCGACGCCGTCAACGGCACCCTGCCCCAGGTCTCCTGGATCGTCCCCGACCAGAACTCCTCCGAGCACCCGGACGCCCCGCCGAACGACGGCGCACACTTCGTCAACCTGGTCCTCCAGGCCCTCGCCGCCGACCCCGACGTGCTCGACTCCACCATCCTGTTCCTCAACTACGACGAGAACGACGGCTTCTTCGACCACGTCCCGCCGCCCACCGCGCCCGCCGGCACCCCGGGGGAGTTCTACAACGGGACCAACATCGGCCTCGGCTTCCGCGTCCCGATGATCGTGGTGTCACCGTGGAGCCGCGGCGGCTGGGTCAGCTCCGAGGTCTTCGACCACACCTCCGTGCTGCGCTTCCTGGAGACGTGGACCACCGCACTCGGCACACCCGCCCACTGCACCAACATCTCCGACTGGCGGCGGCAGGTCTGCGGCGACCTCACCGGCACCCTCGACTTCACCAACCCGGTGTACGGGCTGCCGCCACTGCCCGACACCAGCGCGGTGATCGGTCGGTCCGGCTGCACCTTCCTGCCCAACCCCATCCCGACCAACAACACCATGCCCGCCCAGGAGCCCGGCACCAAGTCCGCCCGCGCCGTGCCATACCAGCCCAACGGCTCGGTGGACCGGATCGAGTACGGCCCGAACGGCAAGATCCTGCTCTGGCTGCGGATGTCCAACGAGGGCCGGCACGCCACCAGGCCCGCCCACTTCTCCGCCTACGCCAACGCCCACCGCGGCGGCGGCCCCTGGCAGTACACGGTCCCCGCCCACGATCCGGCGAGCGGTACCGACGGCACCGCCCAGGACTACTTCAACATCGGCTCGGGCTTCGGCGACGGCGCGTACGATCTCAGCCTCTTCGGCCCCAACCGCTTCCTGCGCCGGGTCGTCGGCAACGCCACCGGCGCCGGCCGGTACGCCGAGGCCACCAGCTCCTACGCCGCGGCTCCCGACACCGGCAAGCAGGCGATCTGGTTCACCCTGACCAACCAGGCCGCCTCCGGCCGCACCGCGACCTTCACCATCACCACCAACCAGTACCGCTCCGACGGCCCCTGGATCTACAGGGTGCCCGCCGGCGGCAGCGTCTCCGACTACTTCAACGCCGTCGCCTACACCCACGGCTGGTACGACTTCACCGTCACCGTCGACCTCGACCCCGCCTGGTCCCGCCGCTTCGCGGGCCACGTCGAGACCGGCGGGACCAGCATCACCGGCTGAGCGCACAACAGCCGGCCCGGTCCGTACCGTCGGCCCGCCCGGGCCGACGGCCTCGCGCTCACCCGCGTTCGGCCGTACGGTCGGCCCATGACACGCCGTCCGTTCATCCACCGGCGTTGGCCGGAGGTCGCCGCGTCACTGCCCCACCTCCCGCTGGGCGACGCCCCGACGCCCGTGCGCCCGCTGACGGGCCTGGGCTGCCGGTCCGAGCTGTGGCTCAAGGACGAGAGCGGCTACGGGCACGGGGGTTGGGGCGGGAACAAGG
This sequence comes from Kitasatospora sp. NPDC051164, assembly GCF_044455625.1. Lineage (NCBI taxonomy): Bacteria > Bacillati > Actinomycetota > Actinomycetes > Kitasatosporales > Streptomycetaceae > Kitasatospora > Kitasatospora sp. NPDC051164. The sequence goes on from NZ_JBITFB010000037.1 coordinate 10,590, forward strand.
TCCGCAAGCTGGAGTGGCTACTGCCCGAGCTCCGACGCGGGCGCCCGCGGACCGTCCTGACCGTCGGCGGCCTCGGCACCAACTGGGGCCTGGCAACCGCGCTCTACGCCCGGGAGCAGGGTCTCGACGTCGCACTCGCGCTGGTCGACCACCCGGTGGACGACCACGTCCGCGCCCAGCTGCGACGGCTGCACGACTCCGGAGCCACCCTCCACTTCGCCCACACCAAGGCCCGGCTGCTGCTGGCCGCGCCCTGGCTGTTCGCCCGGCACACCCGCGGCCTGGCCCTGCCCCGCTACCTGCCGCCCGGCGGGTCCTCGCCGCTCGGCGCGCTCGGGTACGTCGAGTGCGCGCTCGAACTGGCCGAGCAGGTGGTGCGGGGACTGCTGCCGGAGCCCGGCTGGGTCGTGACGGCGGTGGGCTCCGGAGGCACCGCGGCCGGGCTGGCCCTGGGCCTGCGGCTGGCCGGCCTGCGCACCCGCGTCCTGGGGGTCGTGGTCAACGACACCCTCCGCCTCGACAGCGCCGCGCACACCCGTCTGGCGGCCAAGTCCCAGGCGCTCCTGCGGGCTCGGGGCGCTCGACTGCCCCGCATACAGCTCCGTGCGGACGACGTCGTCGCCGAGCGCGGCTGGCTCGGCCCCGGCTACGCGCACCCGACCGCGCGTGCCCGGGCCGTCCTCGACCGGGCGGCGTCCGAGGCCGGCTTGGAGCTGGAACTCACCTACACCGCCAAGGCGATGGCCGCGCTGCTCGACCTCGACGCGGCCGGACGCTTCGCCGACGGGCCGGTGGTGTTCCTCAACACCTTCGGCCCCCGGTGACCGAGTCGGCTGACGTCCCGGTCTTGGTGACGGCCCTCAGCAGCAGCTCGATCGCCTGCCGGACCGAGCGAGGCGGCTGCGGCCCTCCACCGTTCGCGGCCCGGACCGCTGTTGTACCGTCCAACCATGATCGGCTCCGCGCTGGTGCGCCTTGCGACCTTCAACGTCCTGCACGGGCGGCAGCTCCTGGACGACGGCCGCCCGCCGACGACGGCCTCCGACACCACCACCGTGCACCCGCTCGTCGAGGCCGTCGCGTCCCTGGACGCCGACGTGGTGGCGCTGCAGGAGCTCGACCGCTTCCAGGAGCGGTCGGGCCGGGTGGACCAGGCGCGGGCGATCGCCGAGGCGACCGGTGCCGCGGACTGGCGCTACGCCTCGGCGTTCCACGCCCGGTCCGTACCGGGCCGGACCTGGGTCCTCGACCGGTCCGAACCAGGGCTGCGGGTGTACGCGCCCCGGGCGCCGGGCACCACGGAGAGGCTCCCTCGCACGGCATCGCGCTGCTGTCCCGACTGCCGGTCCTGAGCCGGCGAGCCCGGCGGTTCAGCGCGCCTCCCGTCGGCCTGCCGCTGCGAGTGGCCGGGCGGAGGGGCCTCACGGTGATCCGCGACCATCCGCGCCCGTCTTCCGCAACGGGTGCAAGGGTGGCGCGGGCTACCGATTCGGAGTTTTCGCCCAGGCCAGGGGCCTGGTGAACCATCCCTGCCGGTAAATCGTCAGCATTGGTAGGCCGGGGGTCCGAACTGCCCACCACCCAGGGCCGAGGTGACCCGCAGCCGTACGACTCGACACGGCACGGCACGGCCCGAAGCATACAGACAGCTCAGGAGATCAGATGACCTCATCCGAGACCTTCTCGGCCTTCTATTCGTCACTCGGCGCCGCTGCACGGGCCCCCGGCGGAGCGGGGGTATCAGGGGAGGGGCCGGCCATGCCGCCCTGGCTGGCGCAGGTGTCGGAGGTGCTGTTCGACGGAATGGACGCCGGCACGGCGACGGCTTGGGCGCGCCGTGTGCACCGGGAGTTGGAGCGGTTGAACGGCAGGGTGCCGTTCAGTGTGGTCCATGACTGGTACTGCTCCGCCGTCGGCCCGATACTGACCGAGGCGAGTGCACGGCGTGGCGGGTCCGCCGCGCAGCACCAAGCCGTACTGGCTTTGCACGCACGGGCCATGGACGACGGTCCGATCGACGAGAGCACGTGGCGCACTGCGCTCGAACCGGAGCTGCGGGAGCTCTTCCGCGACGCGTACCCCTACGCCGAGGCCTACGCCACGGCCGCTGCTGCCGCGGGCTCCTATGCGCTGGCGAACGGCTACAGCGAGGCCGAGGCTGCCCGGTACGGCGAGACCTACGCGGAGCTCAACACCGCAGCCAACGTGCGTTCCCATGCCGACGCGAACGCCTTGGCCAACGCGGCCGCCGTGGCGGCGGCGTACGCGGCGGCGGACTCGGCCGCCTATGCCGCGACCTATCCGTCTGCCCGGATCCGCGCAGTGGTGCGGGTGCATGCCGACCGGCAGGACGAGCGCGGCGAGCACGCCACCTGGGCGCGCCTGGCCGACGGCCTCGCCGCCGGCCTGGCCCGCGCAGACGCGGCCTGAGCCGGATCGACCCGGCACCCGGGCTCGGGTCCGAGCCCGGGTTCGGGTTTCGGGTTTCGGGTCCGGGTCCGAGCCGGCTCAGCCCTTGAGCGGCCCGCCGTTGATGGCGACCCGGCGCCCGTAGCGGGTGTGCGGGTAGTAGTCGTACGTGGCGTGGTGCTGAACGCAGCGGTTGTCCCAGAACACCAGGGTGTTGGGGCTCCAACGGATGCGGCAGGTCAGCATGGGCCGCTGGGCCGGCAGGGCGAAGAGCAGGTCGAGCAGGGCCCGGCTCTCGTCGGCCGACAGCTGGGGGATGCGGGCGGTGTAGGCCTTGTTGACGTAAAGGATCCTGCGGTCGGTCTCGGGGTGACGCACCACCAGCGGGTGCTCGCTCTTGGGTATCACGTACCCCTTGGGCGGGGTGTAGCCCTGGAAGGCGACAAGGCCGTCGTGTACCGCGGTCAGGCCGTCGAGCAGCTCGCGCATCCTCGGAGACAGCATCTCGTACGCCAGGTGCATGTTGGCGAACAGGGTGTCGCCGCCGCTGCCCGGCTCCGGCACGCGGGTGAGGTAGAGCATCGACCCGAGCGAGGGTTCGGCGTCGGCGGTGCCGTCGGCGTGCCAGCCGTTGCCGGCGACGTTCGCCGCCTCGGCGCTGGTGCTGATCTCCAGGATGTACGGATCCGCGTCGACCGGGGGCGGGTTGACCGGGCGCAGTTCGCCGAAGTGCCCGGCGAAGCGCTTGTGGTCCTCGTCCGTCAAGTCCTGGTCACGGAAGACGAGGACGTGGTGGTGGAGGAACGCCTGCTTCAGTTCGGCCAGTTGCTCGTCCGACAGCTCCTGCGAGAGGTCGACGCCGGAGATCTCGGCACCGATCACCGGGGTGACCGAGTCGACGGTGATGGTCCGGTACTCCTTGGCGGGTCGGGTGGTGACGGCCTTGACGGCGTCCAGTTCGTACTGCTCCATGACGTGCTCCTGTGGTGTAGGGGTCGGTGGCAGAGCCTGCGGATCGGGTGTCGTCACAGCCCGCGGGCCAGCAGATCCGCAAGGACCAGCCGACCGAAGGCCAGGTTGCCGTGGATGGAGTCGTCGGCCTCGCACAACTCGGGGCGCTGGAAGCCGTCCGGTCCGGTGGTGCGGGCGCGGAGGTCGACGATCTCCACGCCGAGCGCGTCGAGCGCGCTTCGGACCGTCTCCTGCGCGGCCATGAACACCGCCGGGTCGGACTGTTCCGGTACCCGCTGCGGCGGCAGCACGGCCAGCGCCCGCAGGCCCAGACCGAGTGCGTGGCGGTAGAAGGCCAGCGCGTCGCGGACGGTGGCGCGGACGATGGCCTCGAACAGCGGCCCGGACAGGAAGCCCGGGGCGAAACCGCCGTCGCGGTGGCGGTAGATGCGCCAGTTCTCGCTGGTGGCGACGTAGTGCGCGCTGAGACCGAAGGTGGACACCAGCGGGACCGCGAGACGCCCGAGGCCGTCGACGCCCATGTCGGTCAGGAAGCCCCGGTAGTACTCGTCGGCCTCGGCCTTGCGGAACACCACGTCGTGCTCGCGCGGCTCGAAGAAGTCGTCGGTGAACTCGCGCCCGGCACCGATCGGACCGCCCTGGAACGGGATCCGGGCCGCCTTCGCGGCTCGTCCGATCGGACCTGCGTGCGAGTCGCCCAGCAGCAGGAACCTAGCGGGGGCGGTAGTAGTCGAGGACGGCGTCGTCACAGCTGTCGCCTCCCTTCAGCTCCGCCGCCGGCTTGCCGGTTCGCACCGGTGGCGCAGCGGCAGGGGGCCCCGACAGCGCGGTCATGAAGTGGCGCATGACGAAGTCGACGCCCTCGGGCGCCACTTCACGCAGGTTCGGCGCGTAGAACCTGCTCCGGAACGGGAGACCGGTGATGAGTTCGTACGAGGGGAAGTAGTCGACGTCGTCGAGGTCCTGGGCCAGCTGCCCGGCCACCGTCCGCAGCAGCGACTTGGAGTAGGTGTTGGCGGTGAGCACATGGCCGCCGGTCGCGGTCGCGGTCAGCGGGTTCGGTGAGACGGTCAGCAGGACCCGCAGCCGCGGATTGGCCTCGCGGGCCAGTGCGATGGCGTCCGCCAGGTCGCGGTAGACCTCTTCGAAGGTGAACTGGTGGAAGACGTGGCGGTCCGGGTCGAAGGTGCCGCGCACGGTCCCGGGGCAGGACGGGAAGACGGTGCCGTGGGCGTCGTCCCGCCACGCCTCGGTCAGACCCAGGGTGAAGATCAGGCAGCCGGCCTCGGTGACGGCGTCGCGGATGGCGGCGAGGGTCACCCCGCGGGCTGTCAGCATCTCCTCGGCCGAGGCGTAGCCGCCGGGTTCGACGGACGGGCGATACGGGTCGTGGTACCTGCCGTCCTCCAGCCACGCCTCGGTCGGCGGGGTCGTGCGGCCGAAGGCCCAGGAGAGCCACTGCCGTAGCACGGCGGCGGTGTAGATGGTTCCGGTGCGGAACGAGAACCACCCGTAGTGGCGCGCCCTGCGCTCCTCCTCGGTCAGCCCCGGCGGGGCCGGCTCCGCGTCGTACCAGTTCATGCCCCGCTCCAGCAGGGCGCGGCCGATGTGTGCGGCGAAGCAGGACCCGGCGGTGAGGACCGGGTCGTCCTGCCCGATCGCGAACGCGGGCGTCCACAGGTCGTCGATGGCGAGCGGGTCCGGCTCGGCCACGGCGGAGCGCCAGAACGAGCGCGCCGGTAGTGACTGGTAGGGGTTCACGAGGGATGGTCTCCGATGGTCGAACGGCGGCGGAGGTCGGACGGAACGTCGGTATGGGGGACGGGACGTCGGTGTGGGACGGCTGGGAGACTGGTGCGGGCCGGAGGCCGGTGCCGCGGTGTCGCCCGGGACGGGTGGCCGGGAGCCCGGGCGGCGCCGGGGACGGGGCCCGGAGCCGCCCGGATCGCCGGTGCGCAGAGCGCGCCGGGATCACGTCCAGGCGCGGTCGATGCGATCTCCGGGCGTGTCGTCCGACGCCGCGTCGCTCACTTCCTCGTTGATCGCTGCGGCCACCGCGTGCACATGAGGCGGGCGGACGATGCCGTAGTGCGTCGTGTCGAGCCGATGCCAGGTGCTGGGTTCCGGGAGGTGCGGGCGCCACAGCTCCCGCTGCTTCTCCGGTGAGCCCAGCGAGGGCAGGCCGTTCACCGACCGCTCGGCCAGCCACAGTTGACTGGGGGTGGCGCTCAGCAGCGGCATCCGGTACTCGGCCATGCTCCGCAGGTTGGCCCGGCAACACCGGACCAGGCGTTCGGCGTAGCCGTGCGCCTCGGGACCGGCCGAAGCGGACCCGCCCTGGCTCAGCTCATGCGCGAACACCGCCTGGAGCTGTGCCTCGTCGTAGTCCTGGAAGAGCGCGCCGGCACCGGGCGGCGGCGGATCGATCAGGTGGATGCCGTGGACCGGTCGGCCGATCGCCTCCGCCTCCGCGGCCATCCCCATCGCCGCCCAGGCGCCGAAGGACCAACCGGCCAGGTGCAGCCGCCGGGTGTCGTCCGCGAAGCGCGTTCGCAGGGCGGCGGCGTAGCGGCGTGCCCGCTCGGCCAGGGGCCAGTCCGCGGTCCCGGGCCGTCCCAGCGCGGGATCGGCGATCAGACAGACGGTCAGCCGGGGGCCCAGCGCCGACACCAGGGACCGGTAGGCCTGGATGTCGCCGCCGACCGGGTGCACGAGGCACAGCACGTCGCGTCCGGTGCCCTGTTGCCAGACTTCCGGAACCACGTCCTCCGAATCGACCGCCCCGGCGGGTGCCGCCTCGGCCAGCCGGGTCAGGATCTCGGTGAGGGAGACCCGGTGGCTGAGCCGTGACAGTTCCAGCTCGACGTCGAAGTGACGTTTCACCACGCCGATCAGGTCGAGCAGGGTCAGCGAGTCGACGCCCAGGTCGTAGAGCGAGGCGTCGGGATCGATGTGGTCGAGATCCAGCCAGGCGCACAGCCACTCGCCGAGCAGGACGTCCGCGGTCCCGCCTGCCGCGTCGGCCGCCGTGGTGCCTTCGACGGACACCGGCGTGATGCCCTCGGCAGACACCAGCGTGGGCACGGTGGTCCCGATGGGCACGAGGGCCTGGGCGCCGGGCGCCGCGTAGAACACGCGGGACTCGTGGATGTCGGTGGTGGAGACCAGCACCTGCGGCAGTTGCAGTCCCATGGCGTGCGCGAACACCCGCTTTCCCTCGGCCACGGTCAGCCCGACCGACAAGTGGGCCCGGTGGCGTGCGTCGGTCAGCGGCGCGCGCAGCGCCATGCCGGTCTCGCTCCACACGTCCCAGTTCACGCTGAGCCGGACCGTGGTCTCGGCGTCGCCGGACCGGTACTGGGCGAAGCCGTCGAGCAGGCTGTTGGCGGCCGCGTAGTCGAGCTGGCCGACGCCGCCCAGTTCCGCGGACATCGACGAGCAGTAGACCGCCACCTCCGGCCGGTAGCGCTCGATCAACTGCTCGACCAGCAGGGCACCCTGCAGCTTGGCGGCAGAGGCACGCCGCATCGCCTCGGCGTCGCGCCGGGCGATCATGCCGCCGCTCGCCACCCCGGCGGCGTGGATCACGCTGTCGAGGCGGCCGGTGCGACGGCCGATACGGGCCATGACCTCCTCGGGTGTCGACTCGGCGAGATCGGCTTCGACCAGCTCGACCCGGTCGGCCCAGGGCGTCAGCTCCTCCGGCAGCCGAGGACGTCTGGCCAGCAGCAGGACCTGGGCGCCGCCGTGTCCCAGCAGCCAGGCGGCGATGCTGCGGCCGATCCCGCCGGTGCCGCCCAGGATCAGGTGCACGCCTTCGGCGGGCAGCCCGACGGGGCCGGGGCCGACCGTGGACACCGGCAGCGTGACCTGTTCCCACCAGTGGCCCCGGCGGAGAGCCAGCCGGCGCGGAAGTCCGGCGGCGTCCGCCGTGGTGGCAGCCTCGGCCAGCAGCGCCGCCAGCGGTGCGGCCCAGTGGGCCGGGTCTGCGTCGGGGAGGTCGAGCCAGTGGCCCTCCGCAGCTCCCTCCTGGGGTGCCACCTCGGCGGCACCGGCCAGCAGGCCCGCCTCCGGCCGCTGGACCGGTCCGTCCACCGGCCTCGCCCGGTACGACAGCCACCACGGCCTCAGCCGAAGTGGCCCGGCGGTGTCGGCCATGGCCCGCACCAGGGCGGCCGGGGTGTCCAGACAGGCCCAGCGGGCCCGGGCCAGGCTGTCCCGACCGACCGGGCCGCCGATCCCCAGCGGCAGCGCGTGCAACCAGTCGATGCCGTCGTCGCCCGTGCCCGTGCCCGCCAGTGCGTCGAGCAGCCGACCGACCGAGGCGGGGTCGGCCGGGTCGACCTCGAAGACGTCGTCGCCCCGCCGGGCGAACGCCTCGGCGGCGCTGACGCGCACCACCCGGGCGTAGGCGGCTTCGAAGGCGCGGACCGCGTCCGGGTGCGCCGGTCCGTCCGTGAGCAGCACCAGCAGCCGGGAGGTGCGCGAGCCGATCGCCGTACCCGCGCGGCGCAGCCGTGCCCAGTGCGGCTGGTGCAGCCAGGCGTCCTCCGGAAGGCGCTGCGGAACGTCGGCGGCGGCTGGACCGGTCCGGTCCGGTGCCGCCGCGGCGCGGGGGAAGTCGAACTCCGCCAGCTCGAAGGCGGGCGGCGGGAAGTCCCACGGTGCCTGGGCGGGACCGGCGGGCCGGACGATCCGCTCGCCGGACAGCCAGGCGGCGGCCGCCTCATCCGCGGTGAGACCTTCGATCGGAACCGGCGCCCCGGTACGGGTCTCCACCGCTCCCGCGTCCGTGCTCTGGTCCGCAGTGCGCAGCCAGGCCACGGCGGCGGAGACGTCGGGGCACACCGCTGCCAGCCGTCGGCGACGTGCGGGACGGCCCGCCTGGAGGTGGCGCAGCACCTGCGGATAGGCGGAGGGCCGGGCCTCCAGGTAGTCGGCGATCCGGGCGGCGTCGGCGCGCAGGCTCGCTTCGCTGCTGCTGGAGAGCACCAGACAGGGGAGCACGGAGGTGTCCGGGGCCGCTTCGCCTGCCGCCAGGCCCGCGTCGCCCCCCGTCCCCGCGGCCGGCCTGTCGGCCTCGAGCACCAGATGGGCGTTGGTGCCGCCGATCCCGAAGCTGCTCACCGCCGCGATCCTGTCCCGGTCCGTGGGCCAGGGCCGGGCCTCGGTGGGTATGTAGAACGGCGTGGGGTCGGCGCCGAGCTGCGGATTGAGGGCGCGGAAGCCGACGTTGGGCGGGATGACGCCGTGGTGGACCGCGAGCGCGGCCCGCACCAGCCCGACGACTCCGGCCGCCGCGCCCAGGTGTCCTATCTGGCTCTTGACCGAGGTCAGCGCGCAGTGGCCGGACCGGTCCAGGTCGAAGGCCTGGCGCAGTGCGCCGACCTCGACCGGGTCGCCGAGCCGGGTGGCGGTGCCGTGGGCCTCGACATAGCCGAGGTCGGCGCCGCTGCGACCGCTGCGGCGCAGAGCGGCGCGAATCACCTCGCGTTGCCCGGCGAGCGAGGGGGCGCTGTAACTGAGCTTGTCGGAGCCGTCGTTGTTCAACGCCGAGCCGGTGATCAGGGCATAGACGGTGTCGCCGTCGCGTTGGGCCAGGCGTAGCGGCTTGAGCACCACCATGCCGACGCCGCTCGCGCCGATGGTGCCGCTCGCGTCGTCGCTGAAGGGTCGGCAGAGACCGTCCACGGAGAAGATGTGCTGCGCCTGGTGGCGGTATCCGTCGGTCAGGGTCGGGTCGACCAGGACTCCGCCCGCCAGCATCACCTCGGCATCGCCCTGACGCAGCAGGCCGGCGGCGACATGGACGGCCACCAGCGAACTGGCGCAGGCCGCCTGGGTGGTGAAGGCGGGACCTGTCAGCCCCAGGTGATAGGCCGCCTTGGTGGCGAGGAAGTCCTTGTCGTGGTGCAGGGCCAGTTGGAAGCCGTCGGGCAGGCGTTCGGGGTCGGCCTCGCGAAGCATGGACTGGAAGTAGGTGTTCTCACCGGCTCCGGCGACCAGGCCGACGCGCAGACCCGACGGGTCGGCGATCCCGGCGTGTGCCAGTGCCTCGACACAGCTCATCAGCAGGTGCCGTTGCTGGGGGTCCATCAGCCGGGCCTCCTGCCGGCTGATGCCGAAGTGATCCGGGTCGAAGGCCAGTGGGCCGTCCAACTGGCTGCGCGCCCCGACCAGGCCGTCGGCGGCGTCGAAGTGCTCGATGCCGATGCTGCCGGTGGTGACCATCCGCCAGAACGCGGAGAGATCGGACGCGCCCGGAAGTCGTACCGCCATGCCGACGATCGCGATCGGCTCGTCGACCGCGACGGGTTCGGCTACAGCGATCGGTTCGGCTACGGCGATCTGCCCGGCGGCGTCGGCCGGCGCAGCGGTGGGGACGACGGTTGCGGCGCGTGGGGCGTCGTCGTCCGTGGCCGGTGCCGACCGGTCCAGGAAGTCGGCCAGCGCCCGTACGGTGACGTGTTCGAACAGGTCGGCGACGGTGAAGCGCAGGCCCAGTTCGGTGGTGCAGCGGAGCTGGAAGCGCATCAGTCCCAGGCTTGAGGCTCCGGCGTCGAAGAAGCTCTGCCCCGGGTCGATCGCCGCACCGGTGACCGCCTCGAACGCCTCGGTCAGCAGGGCTTCGCGCGCCGACAGGCCGGTGCTGCGGGCCGTCGGCCGGCGCAGTTCCCGCCCGGCAGCGCTCAGGGCGCCCCGGCGGTCCAGCTTGCCGCTAGGGGTCCTGGGCAGCTCCCCCACCAGCCGGAAGCGGGCGATCCGGACGTGGCCGGGCAGCAGCGGCGCCAGGTGCGCGGTGAGGTCCTGGGCCGTGGGCGCCTTCCCACGGCACTGCAGGCAGGCCACCAGTTCCTCACCGTCGCGGACCACCACGGCGTTGACGACGTCCGGGTGCCGCAGCAGGGCCGCCTCGACCTGTCCCAGCTCGAGCCGGTGTCCGCTCAGCTTGATCTGGTCGTCGTCCCGGCCCAGGAAGTGCAGCAGACCCTGCCGGTCGAAACGGGCCCGGTCGCCGCTTCGGTAGCACAGGCCGAGGCCGGGCAGCTCGACGAAGCGCTCGTCGTCGAGCGCCGTGTCTCCCAGGTAGCAGCGCGCCGCCATCGTGCCGCCGATCAGCAGGGCGCCGACGCGGCCGGGGGGAACGGGCTCGTCGGCCTCGTCGACCACCGTCAGCACCGCGTTGGCCACCGGTCGGCCGATGGCCGGACGCTCCGGCCACCGGGCCGGATCACCGTCCAGGCACAGGCTGCTCACCACGTGCGTCTCGGTCGGGCCGTAGTGGTTGAACAGCCGTGCGCCCGCGAGGCCCGCGAACCAGCGGCGGATCGCCTCGGTGCACACCAGCTGTTCGCCGGCGGTGACCACCTCCCGCAGCCGCGAGGGGTAGCGGCCCAGGTGAACGCCGTGCTCGGCGAGGAGCTGGAGTGCCACGTAGGGCATGAAGACGCGCTCCACACCGGCCGTCTCCAGCTGCTCCAGCAGCGCGGGGGCGTCCTGCCGCCAGCCGGGCTGCACCAGGTGCAGGCAGCCGCCGCCGCACAGCGTCCCGAAGACCTCCTGGAAGGACACGTCGAAGGAGAGCATGGAGAACTGCTGGGTGGCCGACGCGGCCGCCAGTCCTCCCGACTCCGCCTGCCACTGCAGCAGGTTGCACAGGGTGCGGTCGGACACCTGCACACCCTTCGGGACACCGGTGGAGCCCGAGGTGAACAGGGTGTAGAGCGGGCGGGCGCCGCTGTGCGCCGGGCCGGCCGGGTCGGCGGCAGTGGGTGCGGCCGCCGTGGTGGCAGGTGACAGCACCACCGGGTGGCGCACGATGCGGCCCGGGTCGACGGCGTCGAACTCCGGGTCACCGCCTGGTGGGAGCAGCACGCACAGCGGCTCCACCTGGTCCAGCACCTGCCGGCGCAGGGCCGGCGGATAGGACGGGTCCAGCGGCACGATGGTCACGTTGAGCCGGGCCAGTGCCAGCAGCGCCACCACGTGCTCGACCGACGGACGCAGGTGCAGCGCGACGCAGCACGGACGGTCGTCGTCCCCCTCCGGCAGCGGGTGGTCGGCCCGCAGCTCGGCGGCCAGCGCCGCCGCGTGGGCGTCGAGAGCGGCGTAGCTCACCGACCGGCCTTCGGACATCAGGGCCGGTGCGTCGGGTGTGCGCGCGACCTGCAGGGCGAAGCCCTCGGCCACCGTCGTCCAGGTCGGCGCCGTCGAGGCGCCGCGACCGGGCTTCGGCAGTCCGCGGCGGTAGGGTGCCACGAGCTCGGCCGGGGTCGCCGTCCCGCCGTCGGCGAGCAGGTCCAGGCCCCGCCGGAACAGGCCCGCCATGGCCGCCACCTCGGAGGCGTCGAAGCGGTCGTCGGCGTACTCCCACAGGCAGTCGAGCCCACCCGCGTGCTCGACCACGGACAGCGTCATCGGGCACTTGGCCTCGGCCGGGGCCCACCACAGCGGGCGGGAGGCGCAGTCGGGCAGGGCCAGCGCACCGAAGTCGGTGTTCTCCAGGACGAACAGGTAGTCGAACGGGGAGTCGCCCCCGGCCGGCTCCCGGTCGGCCAGGACATCGGCCAGCGCCACGTCCTGACGGTCCAGCACCTGGCGGGCCCCGGCGCTCTGGCGCAGCAGCTGGCTGCGCAGGTCCTCGCGGGGCGCGACGGCCTGCGGCAGCAGCACGGTGTTGGCGAACATGCCGACGCTGCCCTCGAACTCCTGGACCGGCCGGTTGGCCACCGGAGCGGCGATCCGCAGCCGGGTCCCGCCGGTCCCGCCGTACAGGCTCCAGGCGAAGACGCCGAGCAGCAACTCGAAGCGGGTCATGCCCAGTTCGGCACAGAGCCGGTCCACGGCGGCGCGCCGCACGACGTCGAGCGAGGTGTGCAGCAGGCGGGCCCCGGAGAAGGGGGGAGCTCCGGCCGGGTCCCCCGGGTCCCGGTCCGCCGCCTCGTCCGACCGGGCGTAGTGGGCCCGCAGCTCGGCTCGCTGGGCCAGATAGGCAGGGCTGCCGAACCAGTCGGCCTGCCAGGCGGCGTAGTCCAGCGGGGTGGGCACCGGGGTGGTGTCCGTCCGCCACGTAGCCTCGGCGGCGCCGTCGTGCGCGTGCCGGTAGCCGGACGACAGGTCGTCCAGCAGGACGTTGAGCGACCAGCCGTCGACCGCGATGTGGTGCAGATGGAGCAGGAGCACCCCTCCGCCGCCCTGCGGCAGCCAGCAGGCGCGCAGCATCCGGGGGTGTGCCAGGTCGAACGGCACGGCGAAGAAGCGGTCGGCCACGGCGCGCGCGCCGTCCTCGCCGTCGGCGCCGGCCGCCTCCGGGCCGGGGTCGGTCCACGGGTCGTAGGCGTGCCCGACCACCTGGCGCAGGCCCTCCGTCGCGGCCTCGAAGCCGGTGCGCAGGGCCGCGTGGTGCCGCACCAGTGCCCGCAGCGAACTGCGCAGCGCGTCGGCGTCGACCGTGCCGTCCAGCCGGAAGGCCAGCTCCACGGCGTAGGCACGGGACCGCGGCGCCCGCTGCTGCAGCAGCCAAAGGCGCTGCTGCTCGCTGGTGGCGGGCGCCGAGCGGGCCCGGGTGGGAGCGGGCGGCACCGGGTAGGGCGAGTCGGCGGCGGATCCGGCTTCCGCCACGGCCTGGGCGATCTCGGCCATGTCCCCGGTCAGCACGCGCGCCTGGGGCAGTTCACAGCCCCAGCGCCGGCGCACCTCGAAGCGCAGCCGCAGGGCCTTGAGCGAGTCGCCGCCGGAGGCGATCCAGCGGTCGTCCAGCCGCAGGTCCGGTACCCCGAGCAGCTCGGCCGCCAGGTCCAGCACCTCACGCTGCCGGGCGGTGGTGGCCGCGGCGTCCGGGCGGTCGCCTTCCGGGCGGCGCCAGGGCCGGTCGTCCCGGCGCAGCAGTGCGGCCTGGTCGACCTTGCCGTTGGCGTTCAGCGGGAGCGAGTCCACGAGATAGATGTGATGCGGCCTCATGTAGCCGGGCAGCCCCGCCGCCAGATGGCGGTCGAACTCCTCGAACGGGACCTCATCCCCGAGCACGACGTACGCCAGCAGCTCGTTCGGACCGTGCTCCCCGGCCCTGCGGGTGCAGACGTACGCCTGCCGCACCGCCGGATGCGTGACGATCTGCCGCTCCAGCTCGCCGGGCTCGATCCGGAAGCCGCGGACCTTCACCTGGCGGTCGGCACGTCCGACGTACTCGATCCGGCCGTCGGCATCGGCGCGCACCAGGTCGCCGGTGCGGTAGTGCGTCGTGCGGCCGTCGTCGTACCAGGTCAGCCGGACGAAGCGGCTCTCCGTCTCCTCGGGCAGGTTGCGGTACCCGGCCGCGAGAGCGGCACCGGCCAGGTGGAGTTCGGCCACCTCGCCGCTCGCCGCAGCCCGGTCGCCGCCCGGGACCACCAGCACGGCCTCGGTCTCCGGCAGCACCCGTCCGATCGGGACCACGTCGCCGTCGAAGTCGCGCGGGATGGGGTGGCACAACGCGAAGGTGGTGGCCTCGGTGGGGCCGTAGACGTTGTGCAGCCGGGTGGGGGCCGTCGCGTTGTGCCGGTACCAGCGGCGGATCATCCGGGCGTTGAGCTGCTCGCCGCCGACCAGCAGCTGTCCGACCCCGGCGAAGCAGGACGGCTCCGTGTCCACCACCGCGTTGAACAGGGCCACCGTGACGAACGCCGTGTCGATGCGCTCCCGCAGCAGGGCGGCCGCCAGCTGATGCGGTGTCTGGACGGCTTCGTCGCCGAGGACGACGCAGCAGCCGCCGGTCAGCAGCGGTACCCAGACCTCGAAGCTGAGGGCGTCGAACGCCGGATTGGACAGGCAGGCGTAGCGGGCGCCCTCCTCGATGCGGAGGTACCCCGGCCTTGCCAGCCGCAGGATGCCGGCGTCCCGTACCTCGACGCCCTTGGGACGGCCCGTCGTGCCCGAGGTGTAGAAGAGGAAGGAGACCGGTGCCCCGGTGAAGACCGCCGCGGGGTCGCCGGGTCCGGCCGCGAGCAGCGCCGCCGCCTCCAGCGGGCGCACCCGGCCCGGCAGGTCATCAGGTGCCGTCCCGCCGTGGATCAGTGCCACGCTGGACGAGTCGGTCAGGATGTGGCGCCGGCGGTCCGCCGGACTCTGCGCGTCCAGCGGGACGACCTGGGCGCCGAGCCGCAGGATGCCCAGCATGGTGCAGACGAGCTGCCACGAGCGCGGCAGGCAGACCGCCACCGCCTGGCCGGGGCGCACGCCGGCCCGGCGCAGCCCGTGGGCCACCGCCGCCGCGGCGGTGTCGAGGCCGGTGTAGTCCAGCCGGACGCCGCCGTCGACCAGCGCGACGGCATGCGGGATGCGTAGGGCCTGCTCGTGCACGGCTTGGGCCAGGCCGGTGGCCGAGGGCGTGACGGGTACGGCGCTCTCGGTACGCATCAGGCCTCCACGGCGGACGCGGCGGCCGGCTGTCCGGTTGCGGGAGCAGCCGGGGACGGCGGCGGGGGAGCCGGGGACGGCGGCGGGGGAGCCGGGAACCGGGCCAGTTCGGCTGCGATCAGCTCGGCTATCCGGGGCACCTCCTCGCTCTCCAACAGGTCCCAGTGGCCGCAGGCGACCGGCTCGACCAGCAGGCCCCCGCCGGCGCGCCGCTGCCAGAACGTGCGCACGGCACGCGCCTGCTCCTGGGCCTGCTGCTCTTCCTGTTCCCGGAGCCCTTCCCCGGTGCCGTCGCCGATGCTCTCCCCGGCGGCCTCGACCAGCACCAGCCGGGCCGGTGAGGGCAGCGCCCGGTAGCCGCGGGCGGTCATCCGGTTGTGGTTGTAGATGCGGAAGTACCGGTCGATCTGCTCGTCCTCGATGCCCGGGTACATTCCGTTGAACCTGATGAGCTTGTCGCGGAAGTCCGACATCTCCACGGGCGCGATCGCGGCGAGCTGCTCCGCGTCCTCGGTTCCGTGGGTGTCGAGCAGCACCACGCTGAGCCGGGTGTGCCCGGCCAGGGCCAGTCGGCGCCCCATCTCGTGGGCGACCAGGCCGCCGTAGGAGAGCCCGCACAGCACCAGCGACTCGTCCGGCCGGGGGTCGACCAGGGACAGGTACTGCTCCGCCATGGCCTCGACCGTGGGCAGCGGCGTCTCCCCGGGATTGATCCCGGGCGACTGCACGCCGAGGACGCCGACGTGGTCGGGCAGCGCCGCGGCCAGCGGCAGGTAGCAGAAGGCGGTGCCGCCGGCCGGGTGGATGCAGACCACCCGCTGCTGTCCGTCCCCCTCGCGGAACTCGACGAGGTTGCCGTCCGGTGCTCCCGACGCCCCCGTCCGAAGCCGTTCGGCCAGGGCCTCGATGGTCGGGTTCTGCACGATGTCGCGGATCGGCAGCGTCTCGCCGAACTCCTCGCGGACGGCCAGGGCCACCTTGATGGCGGATATGGAGGTACCACCCAGATCGAAGAAATTGTCGGATATTCCGATGCCGGGATGGATCAGCACCCGCCGCCAGATGGTGTGCAGCGCCATCTCCACGTGGTCCCGCGGGCTCGCGGTGTTGACCTGGGCACGGGTCGCGGAGCGGGCCGCGGCCAGCAGCGCGGCGCGGTCCAGCTTGCCGCTGCGGTTGAGCGGCAGCTGCGGCAGTTCCACGAAGAGCGCGGGGATCATGTAGTCCGGCAGCCGCCGCGCCAGTGCGGCACGCCACTCGTGCGGTCGGCGCGGCTCCGCGTCCCCCCGGCCCAGGCCCGCCACCAGGCGCAGTTCGCCCGTGGCGTCGCGATCGGCCAACACCGCCGCCTCCTGCACGCCGGGGAGGGCCAGCAGCGCGGCCTCGATCTCCCCCGGCTCGATCCGGAAGCCGCGCAGTTTGACCTGGTCGTCACTGCGGCCGAGGTACTGGGCATTGCCGTCCGGAAGCCAGCGAGCCAGGTCGCCGGTGCGGTACAGGCGTTCGCCGGGCACGAAGGGATCGTCGACGAACCGCTCGGCGGTCAGGTCCGGGCGGTGCAGATAGCCCCGGGCCAGGCTCGCCCCGCCGAGGTAGACCTCGCCGGCCACCCCGGTCGGAACCGGCCGGAGCCGCCGGTCGAGCAGGTAGAGGCGGGTGTTGTCCAGGGGGCGGCCGATCGGGCACTGCCGGTCCAGTGGCTGCGGGTCGGTGTAGGCGGTGCTGTAGAGGGTGGCCTCGGTCGGCCCGTAGCCGTAGCAGATGCGCAGGCCCGGCAGCGCCTGCCGGATGCGGTGCAGCGCCCTCTCCGGGAGGGACTCCACCCCGGTCAGCAGCTGACGCAGCATCAGCCCGTCCAGGCGTGCCTCGGGGTCCTCGTCGATCCACTTGACGTAGGACGGCGGAAGGAACGCCTGCACGATGCGGTGCTCGCGCATCCAGCCCAGCAGTTCCTCGGGGTCGCCGCGCAGGTCGTCGGGGACCAGGTGCAGCACGGCGCCGGTGGTGAGCGGCATCAGCAACTCGTGCACCGAGGCGTCGAATCCGATGCTCGACCAGGCGGAGGCAGCCTCGCCGGGGGTGGCCCCGAACCGCGCCAGCCAGGTGTCGAAGAGGTTGGTGACGCTGCCGTGGGTCACCGCCACGCCCTTGGGGCGGCCGGTGGAGCCCGAGGTGTAGATGACGTAGGCCAGGTGCGACGGTCCGACGGTGATCCCCGGCGCGTCGTCACGCTCCGCCTCGGCCTCGACCGCCCTCAGGGACTGCCAGCCCTCGGGCGGGACGTCGGCGTCGCTGAGCACCAGGGCCGGTACGGCGTCCTCGACCATCGCGGCCAGCCGCTCGACCGGCTGCCCCGGATCGAGCGGCAGATAGGCGGCGCCCGCCTTGAGGATGCCGAGGACACCCACCACCAGCTCGGTCGAGCGCCCGGAGTGCAGACCGACCACCTGGTCCGGGCGGACGCCGCGGGCGATCAGCGCGTGCGCCAGCCGGTTGGCCCGCTGGTCGAGCGCGGTGTAGTCGAGCCGCTCCCCCTCGCAGACCAGGGCCGGACCGGCGGGGCGGGTGCGGACCTGGGCCTGGAAGCGCTCGACCAATCCGATCGGGGCGGCAGCGGCAGGCGCTTCGAGCTCGTCGGCGCGCTCGTCCCGGCGGGCACGGTCGGCGCCGCTCCAGTCCGACAGCACCCGCCGGCGCTCCTCCTCGTCCATGAGTGCCAGATCGTCCACGCCCAGGTCGGGCCGGTCGACCAGCTGGGTCAGCACCCGGCGTAGATAGCCCGCGTAGCGCTCGGCCGTCTGGTGGTCGAACAGCGCGCTGGCGTAGTCCAGGTGGCCGACCACCCGGCCGTCGTCCTCCTCGGCCAGCGACAGGGCCAGGTCGAACTTGGCCCCGGCGTAGGGGATGCCGAGCGGCTCGACCTCGATCTCGGGCAGGGCCAGGAGACCCTTCCTGGAGGGATGCCAGGCGAACATGGTCTGGAACAGCGGTGTGTGGGCGGTGCTGCGCGGCGGGTTGACCAGCTCCACCACCTGCTCGAACGGCAGGTCCTGATGCTTCAGGGCGGCCCGCAGCGCACCGCGCACCTGCTTCAGTACGGCCGACCCGGTCGGCGAGTCCGACAGGTCGACCCGCACGGCGAGGGAGTTGACGAAGAATCCGATCAGGTCCGAGAAGGTGCCGCGGCGGCGGTTCGCGGTCGGGACGCCGACGACGATGTCGGTCTGACCCGTCAGCTGTGACAGCACCACGGACCAGCCGGCCAGGACGGCCACGAACAGGGTTCCGCCCTGCTGCCGCGCGAGCGCCTTGAGGGCGGCGCCGAGTTCCCTGTCGAAGGAGACCGGCACCCGGCCGCCGCGGTAGTCCTGCTCCGGCGGGCGAGGGCGGTCGGTGGGCAGTTCGAGCAGGGACGGCGCGCCGGCGAGGGCTTCCCTCCAGTGGGCGGCCTGCGCCGCCGGTTCGTTCCCGGACGCCCACTCCTGCTGCCAGCGGGTGTAGTCGGCGTACTGCAGGGACAGCGGTGTCAGCGGGGAGTCCGCGCCGTCCCGGAAGGCCGTGTACAGCGTTCCGAGTTCGCGCAGCATCACGTTCATGGACCAGCCGTCGAAGACCGCGTGGTGCAGTGTCAGCAGCAGCACGTGGCGCTGCTCGGCCAGGACGATCAGACGGCCACGTGCCAGCGGGCCGCGGCTCAGGTCGAAGGGCGTGTCGGACTCCGCACGCTGCAGGGCGGTGACGCGCGCTGCGGCGTCCGGGAGCCCGGTCAGGTCGTCCGTCGCAAGGGTGTAGCCGCAGTCGGGCGGACCGATCAGCTGGTGGACACCGCCCCCGGTGGCGACCAGCCGGGTACGCAGGACCTCGTGCCGGGAGACCAGCTCGTCGAGCGCACGGGCGAGCACCGCGCGGTCCAGCGGGCCGCACAGGGTGAAGGCCATGGTCTCGTTGTACGCCTCGTTGGCGCCGTCCAACTGTGACAGCACCCAGAGCCGTTGCTGTCCTGACGCCAGCTCCGGGAGCTGCGGGCCGGCGGCCGTCGGGGTGTCGACCTTCCGCGCGGGAGGCGCATCGGCCTGGTCGGTGGTGGTGCTGTGGGGGTGGTGCGTCTCCGACAAAGCCAGACCTTTTCCTGTGGGGGGAGCGTCATTGCAGGGATCGACGGCGGGGTGGCGGCACGTGGCGGGAGTGGCCGGTGACCCCGGTGGTACGGGCCGGATCGCCTCGATCGGACGCCCCGATCAGATCGCTTCGACCGAGCGCATGACAGTGGGGTGACAGGCGGTCAGCGGAACTGAGGGGACAGGCGAACCGGGGCGGTGCATGGGGGTGCCGTCGAGGTCAGCGGCGACGAAGCGCGGTGGATCTTCGACCATGGATGCATAGTTAAGATGACTAACTCCGCCGGAGGCAAGAGCCTGGAGCTTCTTCCCCTGTTCGTCTCCGGGTGCGGACCAGGAAGGGTCGGCACACCCCGCTGTTCGACCTGAAGGCCAAGTGGCCTGGACCATATAGCCGGCGAGCCGTCAGGAGGGCGTGCCGGCCTCGTCCTGTCGCGACGCGGGATTTGACAGGTTCCGCACCTGCTCGTCGTACTCGGACAGCAGCTGCCCCAGCTGGTCCAGGGCCTCGGCGGGGATGTCGGGGGGTGCGGCCTCGACCACGTAACGAGCGGCCGCCGCCGGGGCGGCCAGCTCGTACGCGTGGAAGGCGCCTCGCAGCACCAGGGGCCGCACCCGTTCCAGGTGCATCACGCCGCCTTGGACCGGACGTACTCGGTGACCTGGTCAAGCTCGGCCTTGAACTGGTCGTAGTCCTCCTGCATGCCGTTGATGTAGGCGCTTCACCCTGGCTTCACTCGGCCGGACCAGACAGTTGTTCTCGCCAGGTCCTCGATCCGCAGGTGTGCGGCGCGGGGTTCGACGCAACCGGTGCGGCGGCGGTCCCGGTGCCGCCGCCCGCCTTCCAGCGCGCCACTGCCCGTGCCGGACCCCGACCGAGCAGCGGATATGCTCCGGCGGTGACGTACGTCGGCCGTTCTTCCGAACGGCCGACGGTCTCGGTTTTCGGAACGGAGTCTCAGGATTTTCATGGTGATCGGTCGTCAACGGGAGCGGGCGATCATCGCCGAAGCACTCTCCCCCCGATCGGCGTCGCCCGCAGCGCTCTTGCTCGGGGAGGCGGGGGTGGGCAAGACCCTGCTGCTGGACACCGCGGTCGAGGAGGCGGAACACGCAGGCTCCCGCGTCCTGAGGGTGCGGGGCAGCGTCGCCGAGAGCGAGCTCGCGTTCGCCGGCCTCCACCAGCTTCTGCTGCCCGTCCTCGACGGCGCGGCCGACGCCCTGCCCGCCCGCCAAAGGGCGGCCCTGCTCGGCGCCTTCGGACTCGGTGAGGACCCCGCTCCGCCGGACCCGATGATGGTGAGCCTGGCCGTGCTGACCCTGGCCTCGCAGTTCGCGTCCGCGCGCCGGGTGCTGCTCGTCGTCGACGACGCCCAGTGGCTCGACCGCGGCACCTGCCAGGTCCTGGGCTTCCTCGCCCGGCGGCTCGCGGGCGAGTCGATCGGGCTGGTCGTCGCGGTGCGCGGCACCCGCCGGCCCGACTGGCTCGACTCGGCGGTGTCGCAGGTGGTGGTGGCTCCGCTGTCCCCGGCCGAAGCGGAGGAACTGCTCGGTGCCCAACCCGATCCGCCCGTCGGCCTGACCCGGCGCCAGGTCCTGGCCGCCGCCGCCGGCAACCCCCTCGCCCTCATCGAGCTCGCCCGGCAGGCCGCACGGGACGGCCGGCTCCCGCCCGTGGGGCCCGTGCCGCTCACCGACCTGCTGGAGGGAACCTTCGCCGCCCAGGCGGGCGGATTGCCGCAGGCCACCCGTGAGGCACTGCTGATCGCGGCCGCGGCGGAGGGCGCGGCCCTGTCGGTCGTCCTGGCGGCCCTGCCGCCGGGCTCGGACACGGAGGTGTGGCTGCCGGCCGAGCAGGCGGGCCTGGTGCACGTGCGGGCCGACCGGGTCGAGTTCCGCCACCCCTTGGTCCGTTCCGCTGTCTACGGCGCCGCGCCCTTCACCGAGCGACGGCGCGCGCATCTGGCACTGGCGGCCGCGCTCGGCGAAGACCCCGACCGGCAGGCCTGGCAGCTGTCGGCGGCGACCGTGGCCCCCGACACCGCGGTTGCCGTCGCCCTCGAAGCCACCGCCATGCGCACCTTCGGGCGCGGCGCCGTCGCCGAAGCCCTGGCCGGACTGGAACGGGCCGCCCAGCTCCACCCGGACGCGGGCGAACGAGCCAGGCTCCTGTCGACCGCGGCCTACGCCGCCGTCCTGGTCGGGGACCTGGACCGGGCCGAGACCCTGGGCGCAGAGGCGTCCCACCTCGATCCCGACCCGGCCGCGACGGGCTGGATCAGCGCCCTGAACGGCCTGATCGCCATGCTGATGCTGCGTCTGGAGCGGGCGTTCGCCCTCGTCGTCGGTGAGGACCCGCTGCCCGTGCCGCAGCTCGCCGAGGACGTGTCCACGATCGCGACCGGGATCGTGTACCACTCGGGCCTGACCGCGCAGCGGGAACGGATCCGGCCGATGCTCGCGGCCCGCGGGGCGCAGGACGACGATGCCGTCGGCCGGCCCTTCCACCTGTGGGACATCGGAGTCACCGACCCCTTCGTCCACGGGAACACCGTGCGAGCCCTGCTGCCCTCCCTCACCGCCAGGCCCGGCCTCGTCCCGACCGAGACCCACACCCTCGGAGTCCTCAGCATGCTCCTGGACGAGACCGAGACGGCGGTGAGCCTGCTCGGGGAAGTGGTCAACCCGCAATGGGAGGACGCGGCCGACTTCCACGGGGGGATGACTGCCGTGGACCTCGCCTGGGCGAACCTCGACTGCGGCCGCTGGGCCGACGCACGCCTGGGCGTCGAGCGGCTCGCCGAACGCTTCCTGGCCGGACACCGCAACCTCGGCTCGGTACGGGCGCTCACCGCACTCGCCACCGTGTGCGCCGTGACCGGCGAGCCCGGGACGGCGCTGCGCCACGCCTCGGCGGCGCTGGCCGTCACCGAGCCGGCCCAAGCGCTCGCCACCGTGGTCCGGGCCGGCCGCGCGGCCGCCCTGGCCGCCACCGCCCTCGGCGACCACCACGCCGCCCACCTGCACGCGAGCTCCCTCTTCAGCGGCTCGGGAGTACCGGTGCACTACCACCTGTCGTGCTACGCGGTCGCCGACCACGCGGCGGCCGCCGTCCTCACCGGCCACGCCGAACAGGCGCGGGCCGCCCTGAAGGAGGTGACCGCCGCCGTCGGTGCGGGAGCGTCGGCGCGGCTGCGACAGATCCTGCTCCGGGCCACCGCGCTGCTGGCCGAACCGGACGCGGCCGGTGCGCACTTCCGCGAAGCGCTGGAGGACCCGGCCGGACAGCGCTGGCCGTTCGAACGGGGCCAGGTCTGGCTGGAGTACGGCGAGTGGCTGCGGCGCCAGCGGCAGATCGCTGACGCCCGCGCAGCCCTGACGAAGGCCCGCGAGATCTTCGGCGGTCTGGGCTCCGTCCACTGGACGCAGCGTGCCGAGGCGGAACTGCGGGCGGCCGGCGTCAGCGTCGACGCCGCCCGGCACAGCGCGCTGCGCTCGCTGACCCCGCAGCGGCAGCGCATCGTACGGCTCGCGGCCCAGGGCTTGACGAACCGGCAGATCGGCCAGCGCCTGTTCCTGTCGCCCAGGACCGTCGGGACCCACCTCTACCAGGCCTTCCCGGCCCTCGGCGTGACCTCGCGCGGCCAGCTGCGCGACGTGGTGGAGCGGGAGGACGGCGCCGGTCCGGGCCGGTGACGACGCCAGTCATGTGACGGATGGCCCAGGCGCGGACCGGTCCGAGAGTGGAGGAGAACCACCCGCACAGCACCCGGAGCCCTCCATGTCCGTCACCCCGACCGAGCCCACCTCCGCCACGGCGTCACCCCACGACCGTGCCGGGCACTGGCACGCGCTGGTGTCCGGCACGTTCGTCCCGCTAGACGTGATCGTGCACGAGGACGCCTCCCCGGCGGGGACGATCACCAGCCGACAGCTCGGCCGGCTCCGGATCGCCGAGGTCGAGGCGGGCCCGCAGACCGTGTCCCGTAGCCGGCGCCACATCTCCCAGGGCGGTGCGGAGTTCCTGACGGTCACCCTCCAGCACCGCGGCACCGCGCGGCTCACGCAGGACGGCCGGCAGGCGCTGGTGGGCCCGGGCGGCTTCACCCTCGCGGACGCGGGCCGCCCCTACCTGCGGGAACACCGTGAACACTTCCGCTTCACCGCGTTCCGGCTGTCCAAGGCGGCGCTCGGGGTGACGGACGACGAACTTCGCACCGTCACGGGCACGGCGTTCGACGGTGGTTCGCCAACCGCCGGGCTCGTCGCCGGCTACCTGAAGCAGCTCGCGGCACAGCCGGCGGACCTCGACCCCGGCACCGCACACCGGCTCTCCCTGACCGCCGCCGACCTCCTGGCAGCACTGGTCCACGAGCGCCGTGGACTGTCGGCCCGGCAGCCGCCGGAGGGCACCCGGAGCATGCTCGCCCGGGTCGAGGACTACGTCCTGCGCCACCTGGACGAGCCCGACCTCTCGCCCGCCCGGATCGCCCATGCGAACCACATCTCGGTGCGCTACCTGCACAAGCTGTTCCACACCCAGGGGACGACGGTCAGCCGCTGGATCCAGCGCCAGCGACTGGAACGCTGCCGGCGCGAACTGTCCCGCCCGGCCAGGACGGCACCGACCATCTCGGGAGTGGCCCACCGCTGGGGCTTCGTGAGCCCCTCCCACTTCAGCCGCTCCTTCCGCGCCGCCTACGGCATGTCCCCGCGCGAATGGCAGGCCATGACCTGAGGACGGCCCGTCCCCACGATGCGTGAGCCCGCAGCAAACCCGCGTCGTCCCCCGGCGCCATGACGGCGGCGACTCGGTGAGGTCTGCCCGTACCGGCTCGCTCCGTCCTGACCGGATTCCCGCCGCCACGGGCCACGACTCCCGTCTGCGAGTGGTGCTCCGGCCGGAGTGGTGGAGCGCTGTCCATCCCATCGCTCTTCGGCCGTGGTGCCCCGGGGTGCCCGGTGCGTGGCGGAGCCGTTCACCCATACGAGCGCCTGAGGGTGTGACCTGTTGCGAGCTTGGGCCGTGAAATCGCATCTTGTGCGGTGTTATCTGGACCTTTGGTTGGACCTTTGGGAGGTGCTTGGCCGGGTGGGTGGTCGGCGGTGTTTGGTGACTGTGTGTGATGGTTGGTGGAGTCGGGGGTGGTGTGGGGATGCTCGGCGGGTTGGTGGGTGTTTCGCCCGGTGGCTCGGGCGTGAATTTCTCGTTTTTGGTTTGTCGGCTGGTTTCCCGGTGGTGTTCTGAATTCGGGTTGGAATGGCCGAGTGCGGGGTATTGGTGGGTGTCGGTGTTCGGCTTCTGCCCGGGGTTGGGCCGGGTCGGCGGCGGTCGGGGCGCTGGGGTGGCCGTCGCCGTCGCTCGCCGCTGCCCGAGGTGTGTCCGGGGCCGTCGTCCGGGGTCGTGCCGCCCCGTCATGGTGCCGTGTGCTGGCCGCCGTCCAGGCCCGTCCCGGCGCCGCTGTCCTGGTGCTGCGCCCGGCCCGAGGTCCAGGCGGTGCCACCCTTGGTCGCTGCGGATCCGGCCTGGCCCCGTCTGGTCTGGCTTGTTCCGCGCTTCGCTGCCGTGACTGCCGTTCGGGGCGCGCTCGCTGCGTCCGGGGTCTGCCGCTGCTGGGCGGTTCTGCTTGGGCGGGGCTGCGCTGGATGCAGTGGCCGCTGCCACGGTGCAGGCGAGGGGGACGACGTGAAGCGATGGCAACGCCGTGCGGTGGCCGCTTGGGCGGTGCTGGTGGTGGGCGGGTGTGCCATGACTGTCCTTCTCGGAGACACGACCGATGATCCGCGGCCCGCAGGCCCGCCTACTGTTCCGACATCACCTGTCAAGCAGGCGCCGCCCCTTTCCTGCCCGACCAATGCCGTCTGTTCTGGATACATCGTCCCGGGCGGTTGACCACGCGTCAGGCGAGGCCGTCCGGGGTGGTCGGGTGCGGGCGGGGCGGCGGGCCGCTGTCGGGGCCGGCCTTGTTCTGGTGGTGGTGGTCGGTTGCCTGGTGGCGGGTGCAACGTGGGGGTGCAACGCGGTGTTGCGCGGGGTGCAACACGGGGCCGTTTTGCGGGTCTGACCAGGTGCTATGTGGCCGGGAGGGGCGTGGGGCGGGCGTGTTGCAGTGGCGCGTTGCACCGGCTTGGTCCCGTCTCGAATGATCTGGTCTGCTGGTAGGGCTGTGGCCTGCGGCGACCAGATCAGTTGAGACGCCAGGCGGTCGAGAATCTCATGTCACCTGGTCCCGGGTGACTGGACGCGGAGTGGTGTCTCAGTTGATCTGGTTCGGTGTCGCCGTTTCGACCCAGGGCGCGCGGTCAGTCGCTCACGTTCCCAAGTCCGACTGCCAACACGGCCATCTCGTGCAGCCGCTCGTAGTACCTGGTCCCGTCCCCGTCCCCGATCCACGGTAGAACCTTCTCAAGGACCTCGATGCACTTCCGAAGACTTCCGCGGCGCCGCTCGTCGAGAACGCTCGACAGGGACGAGGAGACGCAGCCGGCGACGTCCGCATCCAGCTGCACCAGGTCTTCGCCCTCGACTTCTCGACCGCGAAGGTGCCCAGGGAACTCCGCCTTCATGTGCTTTTCCCACAGTTGCGGGAGCAGGTCCTGCCGGACTGTGAACAACCTCTGTCACGCCCCTGTCTCATGCTGCTTCAAAGTGCACACATGCGTATCTGGAGTCACTATGAGGGCATCCCCTGGCGGCCATTGAGAGGCCGTCGATGGCAACGGAGCGTGGCCATGCATTCTGCTGACGACCTGACAGATTCCCAGAAGAAGGCCCTGGAGCGGATTGCGGGCGACCTCGGTCAAGTCAGGGAGCGGCTCCAGTCGCTCCATGGCGAGGCACGATCCCTGCTGTCAGACGGTGACTCCGATCCCGGCCCCGACGTCTTCCCCTGCCACGTCTGCCACAGGTGTCCGGACTTCGAATTTCCAAGCACTCCGACCAGAGGGCTCGACTGCGCAAGACACGGCTGCGGCCACAGCATCACTTCACACGACTTCTTCTGACTGAGAGCGGCCTGGCTCACCCGGAGTGACCGCGTTCTGGCCGCGGATCCGTGGGCAGGCCGTAAGCGTGTGGGCGTCATCCGGGTGGTCGGCGGGTGCTTCGCCGCAGCCGGCCCTGTCGTTCTGTGAGCAGGTGCAGCCGCGATCGGTGGTGTACCGGCGCGGAGTTCCGCGAGGGGGCCTGCTGGGTCCTGAGAGCGGCCCGAAGGGCTGGGTGGCCGTCAGGCCGCCGGGGGCGGGAGGGCTGTTGCTGGGGTTGATTCCCGGGGCGTGGGTGCTGTCGCGTCGCCCTGTCACGTGGGGTGCTGTCGTGCCCTGTGACGTGGGCGGATGCCAGGTTCCGCTGGGCATGGTGGGGGCGCGACAGGCGGGCGCGACAGCCGCGGGGCCGGGCCGCCGCCCAAGGGCCGCCGGGTACGGCGGGGACGGCGTCCGCTGTCGGGGCCGGCGTTCTCCTGGTGGTGGGGTTCGGTGGCTGGTGCTCGGCAGCGCGGGGAGGGGGTTCGTGTCCGGTGACAGCGGACCCGGACCGATTGCCATCGAAGGTGGACCCACGCGATTTCGCGACAGCGAAGGTGGACCACCGCAGGTCAGGAGTGTGAAACCCCACCGGAAGCGGAGCAGGCTCCGGGTGAGCACCAGCCATCCCCGGTTGCGGCGCGTGGCTGGTTTCTTCCCCGCCTTCTTCCGGTACCGAAGCGGGATGACCGACTCTGACCGGACAGCGGACCTGAGCTCTGTGAGGAGAACCGGTATGAGCGGTATTCGGAACAGGGGGCGTGGGAGCGCCGGCGGTGATCGGCAAGCGTCGGAGGCCCCCGGCCCAGCGGGCATGACGCTGTTCGACGACATCTACGATCAACCGGATCCTCGGGCCTACTTCCAGGCGTTGGGCCCGCTGGAATACCAGACGCCCCATCACGGACAGAGCGTCTTCCGGCGGGCGCTCGCGGCCCGCAGGCGGACAGCCCGCACGGCGGAACCGGTGACCGTGCTGGACATCTGCTGCTCGTATGGCATCAACGCCGCCCTCCTCAACCATGAGGTGACACTGGACGACCTGTACGCCCACTACACGTCGCCACAGGCCACCGCCCTCACCACAGCCGAACTGATCGAATGGGACCGCAGCTACTACGCGGCTCGTCGGCGCCATGACCCAGCCCGGGTAATCGGACTCGACATGGCCACGAACGCCATCTCCTACGCATGCGAGGTCGGCCTGCTGGAAGAGGGCTTCGCCGAGAACCTCGAAACAGCGCCCCCCTCGCAGCCCCTGCTCCGCGCCGCACGGCACGCCCGTCTGATCACGATCACCGGAGGGACGACCTTCCTGACCGCCCACAGCTTCCAGCCGATCCTGACCTGTGCCCAGGACCCGGTGTGGGTCGCGGCCTTCGTACTGCGCACCACCCCGTACACGTCCATCGCCGCATGCCTGGCTTCACACGGCCTGGTCACAGAGAAGGCCACCGCGCACACGTTCCGGCAACGACGCTTCACCAGCGCGGATGAACAGCAATACGCCATCCAAGCGGTGACCACGACCGGCGATGACCCGCAGGGGAAGGAGACCGACGGCTACTTCCACACCATGCTGCACTTGTCGCGCCCGCCTGAAGACGTGACGGCATTTCCGCTGACCGACATGATTCCGAGTGGGTGAGCCCAGCCCTGCCCACACTCCCCGAACTCCCCGGTCTCAGAGCGGCAGCCGGGCGGTAACGCTCCGGAGCAGGATCTGGCCGATCATCGCCCCGTCGAGATCGACGACGAAACTCCCGGGCCACCGCTTGGGTACCTCGGGCAGCTCGCGCTCGAGCTCGTCACACGGCCGGGGGCCGCCGAGGTAGGTGTGCACCTCCGGCGACGCCAGCAACTCGATGAACGCCGCACGGTCCCGCGCCTCGGGGTCGCGGAGCACGAGCCGCTCGGTCCTGATCGGGGCCGGCCGGTCAGGCAACGGGTCCGAGTTCAGCCATGGCGGTCAACCTATCGCACGCCCACCGAGCAGGAGCTTCAGACGACCGAGAGCGGCAGCCGCTCCTGACCGGCATCGGTCGACGAGAGCGACCAGTCCCAACTCCGATGTCACAAACCAGCGTTGTCCCAACTTCGGTGACAACCGTCCCGGCTTCGCTGTCAAAGGTCATGCGGGGGCGGGCTGTGGCCCAGTGAGCTGACATGGCCTGTCTTGTCCGGTATGCCCTGTGGTGGTTGTGAGGCAGGGCCCGCGTTTGCTCTGGTAGGGGCGCCTGCCTGTAGGGCGGCCTGTGGGGCTGTGTGGCCTGTAGGGCAGTGCCCGTCCAGTGTCCTGCGACAAATGATCTTGACGGACAGTAGGTTTCTGCCACTTGATCTTGATCGGTCCCCAGGTCGTTGCCCAGCTCGGACCTGATGGCCCCGGGGCTCCTGTGCGGGTTGCCGGTCCTGGCCGTTCTGCGGGCTCTGGTCCGGGGCCGTCCGATTGCCGGGGGTTGACGCTGCTGCCACGCTGCGCCTCGGCGCTTGTCGGTGGGGGCGTCTACGGTGCAGTCGTGGGTGGGGTGGGTACCGGAGTGTCCAGCGCTGGAGACGGAAACGGCAGACCTCCCGGTCTGCGCGGGGGTGGTTACGGCCTAACCGGCGTCCGGGGAGAAAGGGCCCAGGGGACGGCTCGTCAGCACCGCCCCACCCGCCAAGCCGGTGCAGCAGGCCCGGGCCGCGGTGCCGGGCGCCGTTGCTTGGCTGTCAGTCACGGCGAAGGCCGGCACGGATGGTGGCTGCTCACCGACGTGCCGGCTGGTGGTTGTTCGGCTGTCCGGGCCGCAGACGGCGCCGACGCGCTGCCGGCGGGAGTACCGGACCATGGCGCCCTCCGAGGTCGTCGGCTCGCTGCCGTCGGAGGGGGTCAGGGTGTAGGAGACCGTGAGGGAACCCTCGGTGACGGCGTCCAGGACGCCATCCCAGGGGATGGTGTAGTCGACCGTGGTGGTGTCAGCGGTGATGCTCACGACGCCCTTGATCGTCGCGGCCGGGGTTGGCCCGTGGAAGTCGCTGCAGACCGTGACGTCGAAGGTGAGCTCGTCTCCGGCCTTGAAGGGGATCTGGTCCACCCTGACGAGGACACCGTTCCAGGGCTTCTGCCAGCAGGTGATCCCGTGGGCAGGCTCCGCATAGGGAAATTCCGGGTGGTCGAGAGCGACCAACATCGACATGCGGACTCCTGGTGGTTGAGGAGCTGAGGCGGCAGCTCGGACTCCGTCTCGCGATCATGGAGCAAACTCCGGTTCGAAGACAGCCAGTTTCGTGCAGCTGGGTCTCCCGTCCCGAGGTAGTGCCGATCGTGGTCGAGACGGCTGCAGAGGGCTTCCCCCAGTCTCGCGTTCCGGCCCGGACGCCTGCTCGACCAGCAAAGGAACTGACATGCTGCACCTCACCCCCGCCTTCGCCCTCGGCGCCCTCCAGCGCGGGAAGCAGATCGAGCAGTTCCTCGGCGCCATCGAAACCGACGGCCGGCCCGGGCTCCGCTGGATCGCCCTCAGTCCCAGCCGCACGGGCGTCACCATTTACCTGAGCGAGGTCGAGGATGTCGGCACCGACACCTTCCTCGACATCACCGAGTTCCCGCCTCTGGACCCCGACGAGGAGACGTGGGGCCGGGAGGTCGCCGTCCTGCCCACCCCCGAGGAGGCCTTGCACCTGGCAGAGCATGAACTCGCTGCCGACCCCCAACGCTGGGTCAACGATGGCGTCGTCTGCGACGAGTACCAAGACTTCCGGGCCGTACGCAGGTCGAACCCGTGAGGTTTCGGTGCCACCTGGCACGAGTTCGCCGGAACATGTGCGCTTTGCCGAACGACTCGTTCGAGGCGATGGCCACGCTGTTCTTTTCCTCCCGCCCGCCTGGCGCGGGCCGCTCGCGTCGGTCAGCGGCTGGAGCCTGGGCGGGCCGGACGAGCGCTGAAGCAGAGCCGCCTGCACGCTTGGCACGGGCGAGCGTCGTGCCCGCCCGCCGTCACCTCCCGCCGATGCTGCGTCCGCCTTCAGCCCCTGCCCGGTCGCCACACCCGCGGAGCCTCGATGCCCACCGTCCTGCAGCATGCCGTCCTCATCACCGCGGCCGGCGCCGCCTGGGCGGCCCTCGCCGTCTTTGCCGCCGCTATCACCGCCATCACCGCGGTCACCGCCCGCAGCGACGCCCGCCGCCGCGACGCCAGGGAGGTTCTCAAGGTCCTCGTGCGCCGCAGCCGCTGACCGTGCCCCGCGGCTTCCCTGCCCGGACGGGTCTGGCTCAGCTGGTCTTCCAGGCGAGGGGCTTGTTGTCCTTGTCGAGCCACACGATGTACTGGAGGGGCTTGTCGGCCGGCGCGAGGTAGATGGCGCACTCGTTCTCGCTCTGGCCCTTGACGAAGTCCTTGCCGCCGTGGGGGACGTCGCTCTCGCACTTCGGGAACGCGCTGAGCAGGTCGACCTTGCGGGCCTGGGCGGTGTCGCTGACCATGGCGCGCAGCCGCAGGTTGAAGTAGGGCTCGTAGATCCCGTTGCCGCCGGTGTGGGTGTAGGTGACGTGTACGTAGTACGGCGTCTTGCCGGCCATGTCCTCCGGCTTGAGGAAATTGGCGAGGTCGGCGATGTCGCCCTTGACCACGCTGGTGGGGCCGATGGTGAGGGAGATGTCGCCCTTCGCGCTGTCGGTGTACGTGCCGGTCGCGGGCGCGGCCGGCGGGAGGGCGTCGGCGAAGCGGCTCGGGGCTGTCGGGGTGGCGGTGGGCGCCGCGGGGGTGATGGTGGGCAGCACGGTGGCCGCCGTCGACGGCGAGGCGGTGCCCGGGCTCACGGTGGCGGTGGGCGTCGCGCCGGCGGGGGTGTCGCTGTTGTCGGGGCCACAGGCTGTCAGAAGGAGGGCCAGTGCGGCGGCGGCCGGGATGGCGGCGGAACGGAGTACGGATGCGGAGCGCAAGGGAGTCCCCCGGGAGAATCACGGTCGACCCGGCTGAGGTGGATGTCCCTCGTCGGTGCGGGCGAGCCTGGCGGCGGCCGCGTAGTACGGCCCTCAGCGATCCTCCATTGATTTGCCCGGCCGCCACATGAGTACGCGTACTCACATTTGGCCCGCACGCATCCTCCTGTCGGCGTACACCTGTATCTGACCTGTACGCCGACACCTCCGCTGTCTGGAGGGCGGGTGCCGGCCCAGCAGCAGACCTCGATCAGCGCCCGAGTACCCTCACGCTCGCCGTGGGCCTTGCGGGCGGCCGCCCACCAGGCGTCGTGGACCGGGGTGAAACGGCCTGCGGAGCGGGCCTGGTCAAGCGCGGTGGCCCCGGGCAGGGCGCCGGCGGCCCCGATCGAATAGAGCAGGGGCCTTGGGCCAGGGACAACGCAGCACATGGATGACGCGTTCTGACGTGGCCCGAGCGCGCGCCACGAACACGGCGTCCCAACTCAGTCGGCCTCCATGGCGTCTGCCCGCCTCGTCAGGTCCGCCGCGATGCGATCCCAGTCAGGTCCATGCAGCCACAAGTTCTCGGCAGCCTGGCGCATCAGCGCTGGCTCATCAGGTCGCTGCAGGAGCACCAACCGGTAGGACAGGTTGCGGACCCAGACCGGCAGACGACCATCGACCACGTGCGGGCAGAGCTCCCGGAGCATGGCGAGGATCGAATCCGCGTCAGCGAAAGTCAGTTCCTCGACGAAGTAGTGCTCCCGGTGGTCGAGGACGCACTCAGGTGTCGGTCCGACTCGTCCCCGTAGAGACAGCGCGCGTGTTCCGTCAAGGTGCTGTGCATGTCTTGGAGCCTATGACGCCTTGATCCGCCGGAACGACCTTGGGCCGGTCCGGGCGATCATCTGTAGGGCGTCTCGATGGTACTTTGACAATCGCGGGAGGGGTGGGAAAGCAGGTGGACAGAGACCGGCGGCGTGCAGCTGTCCAGGCGCTTCGCGAGCTCGGACGAAGCCACGACTACCGTGACCGGGCGGATGCCGGTCACGGCCTGGCAGGCTTCGCCGAGATGCAGGAGGCCCCCGGGCCATTGCTGGAGCTCGTGCTCGACCCCGGTGACACCTTCGTCACCCGGGTGACCGCGGAAGCCGTGCTTCGGCGAAAGGACAGGATTGGGCTGGCAGTAGTCGCCGCCGCACTGGCAGTTGCCGACTCCAATCACAGCGATTGGATCCACACCGCAGTCCTCGATGTGTTCAGCATCTTCTCCGAGGACCGGGACAACGCGATGCAGCTGTGCGAGGAGATGCTGCGGGACACTGACGACCGCGTTTCCCTGGGGGCTCGTCAGCTGCACGAAATCCTGGCCGAGATCGACCCCGTTCTTCGCCCCGTGTAGCACGCGGTGGACACTGCCGTGAGAGCGCAGGTGCTCGAATCTCCACCCGGGCATCCTGCCGGGCCAGCTCCACGAGCGGACCTGCACTTCGCCGGCTGTTGATCGGGAACGCGTCGGCGCTCAGTGTTCTGCCTCGGCGCTGGTTCGTCCGGCATCGAGGCGAAAGTCGGTGGCCGGCATGTTCGCACTGTTCTGGGGGCTCACCGTGCTGGAGATCACCCACTACAGCCGCCACCGCGCCCACGTGTAGCACTCCGGACAACGGCCGACGAACGCCGCAGCAGGCGGCCCGCGCAACCCACGCGCGGGCCGCCTGCCGTCTTCGCCAGGCGGGAGCATGACGGAGGAGAACACGGCGGTGGTGGGGGTGCGGTCGGCGCAGGAGGTGTTCGCCGCCCTGGAGGGGCTCGACGCGCGGTGCCGGCCGTTCACCGAGTACGAGCAGGGACTGCTGGAGGCGTACCGGTGGGCGGTCGGCGCGCGGATGCCCGTGCCGGTGACGACCGCCTCCATGACAGGCCCATCGGGGCCGTGCCGGGCGCAGCTGCTGCCCGAGTGCCAGGCCGCGGCCGTGGCGCTGCGGACCGGAGCGGCTCGGACGGAGGAGGCGCGGGTGGCGGATGCGGAGCGGATGCTGGGCTCCTACACGGCGCTGGCCTGGTTGTGTGGCCACCATGACGACCGGCCCTGAGCGGCGGCGACACCTGCCGCCGGTCCGGGCTGGTCGCACGCCAGAAGGAACCGGGTGGTGCTGGCGCCCGGTGTGCCGGTCGGCGTCGTTCACCGGGCCGTCGCGCGCATTTGCGTTGTGCACCGCGGCGTGCGTGACTGCGACTCCCGCCCGCCTGGACCTGCCCGCACGCCGACGCCGCCACGCCCGGCTGATCGCCGCCCTGACTGCAACGGTCGGGGCCTGCGCTTCGGCGGCGCAGGCGCTGTACCAGCCAGTCGCCGACGCCCCGCCCGGGCAGGAGGCGGTCGTGGCGGACCCTCTGCCGGTCGTCTACCTCGGCCACACGGCGGCCCCGCTGCTGGAGGCGGCCCGGGTCGAGGACGAGGCCCGGTGGCCGGCCGCCGTCGCGGAAAGGAGCGCCAGCGCCGCTCCCATGCCCGACCTGAACCGTCCTCGCCGGTCTGCTCCCAGCCCCGGGCGCAGGCCGCCGGCTGCGCCGCGGTCTGTTCGTCGCCGGTGCCGGGGCGGTGGCGTTCGATGAAGGCGCGCAGGCGGTGCCGGTCGTCGCCTCGGCCTGTGGTGTAGGCGAGGTGGGCGGCGGGCCGGTACACCCCGCCCTCGCCGGCGGGCAGTTCCGGGTGGGGGAGGAGGTCGAGTGGGCCGCAGGCCTCGCCGTGGGTGCGGGCGTCGGTGACGAAGGCGGCGTGGATCCGGCCGACGTCCAGCAGGTGCTCGCGTCCGTGCCGCACCGTCGGCTTCTCCGAGCCGGACACCGGGGCGGTCGGGCGCAGGGCTTCGGGGAAGGTGGCGGTGACGGCGGAGCCGGCCGCAGTGAGGTGCCAGGTCTTCGCCCGGCCGGCCTGCGGCAGGGTCACGAACTCGGCCAGGCCCTCGGCTGGAGCCGGGCCATGCGCTTCTGGGTCTGCTTGATCCCGGCTGCGCCGCCTTGCAGCTGGTGGAGCTGCTCGGCGGTCGCCAGCGCGAAGCGGTGGAGCGTCACCAGGACGTCGTGGTCGGTCTCCAGATCCCCGTACACGAAAGTGCTCCTTCATCCCGCCGTTGTGAACCGCACCACTCGCCCGAAGACGGATCAGGACCTGGCGCGGCAGGACGGGCCGCCGGCCCGGCGCCGTCGGCGCTTCGTGGGGGGCGGGGTGTGGGGTCGCCGGGTGGTGGCGTCGGTGGCGATCAGGACACGAGTCCAGTCGGTGATCAGCTCGACCAGTTTCTGGACACGTGCGGGCCCCGCGCTGTTGAAGGAGAGCACGAGCAGGGATGGCGCGCTGGCCAGCAGCACGACAAGCAGCAGCATCGCGCTCGCCAGGATGGTGGTCGTGCGAGCGGGCCCGAACAGGGCTCGCGACAGGGACACGGGCAGCATGAACATTCCTCCCGGAAACGTGCTCGGTGAACGTCCCGGCGCTGACCGGCGGGACCTTCACCGAGCCTGGGTGCCAGAGGGGCGGTTGCGGAAGGGGAACCGCTCCGGAGACATTCGGTGTACCCAAGTGGGCTGCTGCGCCAGCGGGTTGCCGACCGGGAACCCGGGTTCGTGGCCTGCCCGGGCCACCGATGGGGAGGAACGCGGTGCAACCGGAAAACCACAGTAGCGACGTCCAAGGAGAGGACCGGCCGGAAGCGAAATCGTTGCGACGCCGCATGCCAAAGCGCAGCGGGCCCTGAACACGCACATCGAGCAGATGCTGCAACAGGCCGGCATGAAAACGCGCTCCGAGTTCAACAAGAGGCACGGGATCCCCAAGTCCACCGCGTCCCGCTACGCCAACGGCGGGCGCACCTGGCCGTGGCGGTTCATGGAACTCCTGATGACCGATGTGGAGAAAGCCGCCGGCGGACCGCTGACGTTCGACGTCCGCGAAATCACCCTCAGCCTGTACGGCGCCGTGATGGAGGTGAGCAACAACGCCGAGTTACGCGAGATCTTCGACCTGGTGAGACAAGGCCTGGGCAAAGACGCCGCGCTGTCCCACGCCTACTACGAGATCTGGATATTGAAAAGCCATCTCGAGCGGCTGGACCGGTCCGGGCAGACGACGCCGACCGCAGCCCACCAACGACTGCGCACCGCGGAACCGGCGGCCGAGCGTCTCGGGGCCGAACGGCACCTGATCCGGGCACAGGCCGCGCAGGCAGAGCAACTGCTGCCTCGAGAACTCAGGTTTCTCGACGACCCTGACCTGCGGGTTCCCGCCCGGGAACAGGTGCCTCCGTGGTGGCCGCAGCCCGTGCCGGCCACCCCCACGGCACGGTTCCCCCAGCACGAAACGGGCCGCATCACCTGGCCCGGGTCCGCGACGGCTTCCAGGCGGGCTCCGTGGATCCTGATCGGCGTGCTGCTCGGCCTGCTCGGCGCGGCGGGAATCTGGATCACCCTGCTTCTTCACGGCATGGGTACGCCCGGTACCGTTCAGGCCGCCCCACCTACCGGCCAGCCGGCTCCCTCCGGCAACGCCACCACCGCCCCGCAGCCAGCCGTGACCACCCCGGCAACCCCGACCGGCAACCCGACCCCGTCCCTGCCCTTGTCCCAGCCCCCGGCCGCTTCGCAAGCCGATGCACCGGGACGGACAGCCCGGTGCCGGGACTCGACCATCAACGTTCCGCCGCCAGGGGGGATGTGCCAGCAAGCCATCATGGACTTCAATCCGGCTCGCGGGGCCGCGTTGGACCCGGATGACGTCATGAATGTCGTGAACTCCCCGGCGGACCTGACGATCCGGCAGCCCTGCTACACCCTCAACTCGGTCACCATGGTCTACCCGAACCTCAAGGCCTGGGGGACGTCCTCGGCGCAGGAACCCGGTCCGGACCAGTGCCGCGAGGACGCCATGCGCCAGGGAATGCCCAACCCCGGCGCCGCTCAGCAAAGTCACCGTCGCTCCGCCTACTGCGCGATCACCGCGAAGGACTCGGTGGCGTGGTTCAAAGTCATAGCCAAGCCCGGCAGCGACCAGCAGGGGATGACCGTTACCGCCACCCTGTGGACCCGGAACACCTGACCGTTACTCGGTTCCGCATACAAGACCGAGTAACGGTCAACTCCGCGACCTCCGAAGCACCCGTGCCTGGGGCCGCGAGCAGGCGGGGCCCGCGCCGACGGGAAGCTGACCGAGCAGCAGACCGCGCTCCTGGACGCGCTCACGAGCCATGCCGAGACCGTGATGGGCTGACCCGCCCCGCAACCAGCAGCTGACCTGACCCGCGGGGCCGCGTTTTGTGAGCTTCAAGCAGCAGCCGTTTGTCCATCGGTTTGAGCGTCGATGGGCGGTCAGCGGGGCCGTGAATGCGTGAGAAACGACGTCACTTCGTGGGATGGCCGCCACCCGTGAGGGCGGCGGCCATCGAGGCGGGGGCCTGCAGGTGTCAGCTTGGCCAGCCGTTTCAGCCGACCCCGAGTGGGTCCTCGCGTCACCTTCGCCAGAACAGGTGGTGCGTCACGCCGCTCGGGCTGGGCACGACCTCCAGGTGGAACCGGTCGAGCAGCTCGTCGGGGCACTCCCAGAGGCGTAGTCCGGACCCGAGTTTCACCGGTGAGACCGCCACGTGCATGGTGTCGACGAGGTCGGCGTCGAGGAACTGTCGGATGGTGGTGACACCGCCGCCGAGACGGACGTCCTGGCCCTGTGCCGCTTCCCGCGCCTGTTCGAGGACCGCGGCCGGGGCGCCGTCGACGAAGTGGAAGGTGGTGTCGGAGAGCGTGAACGACGGACGCGTGTGGTGGGTCATGACGAACACCGGCGTGCGGAACGGGGGCTCCTCCCCCCACCAGCCGCGCCACTCATCGTCCTGCCAAGGCCCGCGCTGGGGCCCGAACTTGTTGCGGCCCATGATCTCGGCACCGATGTTGCGTGCGAAGTCTCGCGTGAAGTAGTCGTCGAGGCCCCGGCTTCCCCCAGGGTCGGTGCGCATGGGCCAGCTCGCCGTGGCTCCGGCCCAGGCGAACAGCCTCTCGGGATGGTCGTGGCCGAACGGACTCTCAAGACTCTGGTGCGCACCGGCACCGATTCCGTCACTCGAGACGTTGAAGTTCATGACTCTCAGCAGTTGATCCACGTGGTTCCTCGTCGGGTTGTCGTGTCACCGTGCGGCGAGCCGCCGCACATCATGACGTCGAACGGGACGCGATCGGATCGACAGCGGCCCACAACTTTTTTCCAAGGCGCGTCAAGAAGCAGCCCTGCTGCTGCTCGGCGGCTCAAAGACGGGTTCTCAGCCGGCGGGCTGGTGTCCGGTTCGCCCAGCGCGAGAGCGGTCTGCTCGGCGGCTTCTCGCAGTCCTCGGTGGTGGAGGAGGGCGATGGCCCTGGGCAGCAGAAGGCTGTTCTCCGGGGCCGCGTGCGGATTGGTGTTGACGGCGTTGTGCGTGAGGTGCTGGAGGTCATGGCGAAACGGCCCTTCGGGGTCTCGGGCACCACCGCGATGAAGTACGTCCACGCCGCCCACCCTGAACTCTTCATCAAGGCTCCGACGCGCCCCTGAGCTGTATTGGGAAGGCTGTTCCGCTTCAGGCACGGATTTCGTGAAGTCGATCGTGCTTCTGTGCACGGGGTGACGCTCCGTCACATCTACCGCTCGGCGGCTCGGGCTCAGGCGCGGACCGTTGCGACGAGTCGTCGCAACGCGGCGTGGGCGGGTGGGCCCCAGGTGGCCTTGCCGCCGGGGCGCCCGTGGGCGCCGGCCTCTCCGATGAGGATGCCGGCGAGGGCGCGCCACACCGCCCAGCCGCGGGCGCGGCGCAGGGTCGCGGCGTCCGGGGTCGGCTGGTAGGCCCCGTAGAAGCGGTCGGCGGCGCCGTCCGGGAGCAGTATCCAAGGGGCGGCGAGGTCGATGGCCGGGTCGCCTGCGAAGAGGTCGCCGAAGTCGATCACGCCGCAGATGGTGCCGTCCGCGGTGAGGGCGTTGGCTGGGTGCAGGTCGCCATGGAGCCACAGTGCCGGGCCTTCCCATTCGGGCGCGGCGGCGGCGTCTTCCCAGACGGCGCGGACGGCGTCCGGGTCGGGGATCAGCCCCATGTCGGTGGCCGAGGCGAGCTGCTTGGCGAAGCCTTCGGCATGGTCGGCCAGCGGTCCTCCGCGGTCACGGCCGGCGGGTGCCCCGTCGGGGGCAGGTCGGTGAAGGGCCGTCAGGAAGTCGGCCAAGGTGTCGGCCGCCTCTGCAGCGCGCGTGACGGGGGCGCGGTCGGCGGGCTCGCCCGGTACCCAGGTGGTGACGATCCAGGGCCGCGGGAACCGCTCGGAGGGCTCGCCGAGGCGCTGCGGGACGGGGACCGGCAGCGGAAGGTGCGGGGCGAGGGCGGGCAGCCAGGCGTGCTCCTTGAGCAGCAGCGCATCGGCGGACTGTGTCGCCCAGGGCAACCGGACGGCGAGGTCGTCGCCGAGCCGCCACAGCTGGTTGTCCCAACCACGCGCGCCGAGCCTCACCGGGCGATCGGCCAGGTCGGGATGCTGGTCACGCAACAGGTGGCGGACCAGCTCCGCCGTGATCTCGAACTGGGTGTGGGTCATGCGGATCAACGGTAGTCGGGCAGCGGTCCGCCCGTGGGTCACTCGATCGAGCGATCGAAAATCTGCCTCGCCTGTGGGGGCTCGCCCGCTTTCGCTGGATTCACAAGCGCACAACTGGCTCTCACTCAGACCCAATCACCTTGCCGAAAGCACCCTGACCGGGGACGGGAAGAACCCGCTCCCAAGGGCGAGCGGTCGGAACCCGAGTGCTTCCCCTTCCAAGACCGCTCACAGGCACGTGGGTTCCCGGGAATTCCCCTCTGAGAATGCGCGAACCCGTTGGCTTCCATCGAGTACGGCCTGGCCGTGCTGCAGGTCGCGCCCTGGGCGATCGCATGCGTGCTCCTGTACCGCAGGTCGGGTGCGATCCTGCCGCTCATGATCGCCCACGTCTGCTACGACCTGCTGGCGACGGTGACCAACCGGATCTCGGCACGGCAGGGGCTCGCGGCAGCCCTGACCGTGTTCACCGCGGTCACCGCCATCGAGGCGGTCACCGCGTTCCGGCAGGGCAGGTATCGGTGCGCTGCCATGCCGAACAGGTCGTCTGACCGGGGCCGGACGGCGACCATCCTGCTGGGGCGGGAAGCAGGTCGGTACGGGATCGGGCCTGGGGGCCTACTTCGGAGATGCCCTTGACCCTAAACCGGTCTCGCCGAGCCGTCGCTCAGACCAGCCGTCAACAGTTCTTCCCCGGACCGGTGTTGTAGGTGCTGATCCGCCAGTTGCCGTCCGGCATCCTGCGGGCCTGCGCTCTGGCGGGCACCTTCGCCCTGAAGCACTTCGAGCTGCTGGAGTGCACCCCGGCCGGCGAGATCCTCCTCCTCCACCGCAAGCAACGCCTGCTGCTCCGCGTCCCCGTGCCGCAGGACTTCGACACTCTGCCCGCCGCCGTCGAGGCCGCTCTCAAGGCCTTCGGGACCGGGCGCCTCGCGCTGAAGAAGCAGCACGCGCCGGTCAACTGGTGCTGGCTGGACACCGCAGGGCAGGTAGTCCACCTCTGAGGGCGCGAGCCCGCCCGTCCGCGCGTGCTTCCAGGGAAGGCAGGCGCGGTGCTGGCTGTCTTCCTGCTGACGAACCGAGACGGTCCAGTCACCACAGGACGCCGCGACAGCCCGGGTACCGGAGTTGGGGAGCCCCACAGGGGGCTGCTGATGGAGCCCCTGGTGGCATCGGGCTCGGGATCGTCACGACGAGGCGCAGCTCGGGCCGGGACCAGCGCCGCCATCGACTGACAGCACGCTGCCCGCCGACGAATCCGTCGGCGGGCAGCTGTGCGTGCTGGGCGGAGGCGTCTCCTGCCCGGGGCCCGGCGCCGCCTCTCGTGCCTGGCCGTCACCGCAGGGTGGATCGCAGCCGGCCGATCGGCCACCGCGGACCGACGTCCGGATCGCCGTGCCACGCCCACTGGGAGTGCGGGGTGACGGTGATGCCGTAGTCGTACCGCACCGGCCGGCCGAGCTCTTCCCACTGCGTCCAGGCGGCCAGCACCTCGTCACCGAGCCGGCGCGGTCCGCCCTGGAGGAGCAGGGACGGCTCACCGGAGCCCCGTGCGACGAGCGTGGCCCACGACTGGTCACCGTCGTGGATCCAGGCGTTGAGGCCGTCGGCGTCCCGGTCGGTGAGCAGCACCGCGTCCGGGACGGCCACCCGCAGAGCGAAGCGTAGGTCCCAGGTGTCCAGCGGGTTCAGGTCGCGGTCGACGCTTTGGCGGGCCTGCGGTTCGGCCGTTCCGCGCACTGCGGCGTAGGCGGCGCTGCCGGTGCGGGCCTGGGTCGGGCCGTGGCGGTCGCCCATGAACTGGGCCAGGCCCTGCACCCATCCCTGGGCGCTGCGGCCGTCGTCGGCGACGGTGAGGGCGACGTGCCCGAGCCGTCCCCAGGGGTAGACGATTCGGCCGCCCGGCCGTACCGCTTCCACCCAGGACCAGGGCACGGCCTCGACGGCGTAGGTGGCGTGGATCCGGTCGACCATCCCGCCGCCGGGCGGCCCGCCGGCGGTGCCGTTGGCGACCGTGACCACGGGGTCGAGTCCGGCGGC
This sequence comes from Kitasatospora sp. NPDC051164, assembly GCF_044455625.1. Taxonomy (NCBI): domain Bacteria; kingdom Bacillati; phylum Actinomycetota; class Actinomycetes; order Kitasatosporales; family Streptomycetaceae; genus Kitasatospora; species Kitasatospora sp. NPDC051164. The sequence goes on from NZ_JBITFB010000037.1 coordinate 51,051, forward strand.
GGAGAGCCGGGTGCGGGCGAAGGCGGCCAGGTGCTCGTCCACCTCGGTGGACACCACCAGGCCGGGGCCGGTCCGCCAGGAGGTCAGCGCCGCCGTCCAGCCCTGGCCGGTGCCGATGTCCCACACCCGGTGCCCCGGGGCCACCTGGAGGCTGTCCAGCATGTCCGCCACCACGGAGGGCGCGGACAGCGACGAGGACGGTCGGCCGTCGTCGAGCTGGGTGACGGCCGCGGAGTAGATTCCTGAGTACAGCTCGTCCGTCCAGCCGCCCGGATCCGCCCCGCGGTCGAGGGCCACGTAGGCTCGGCCGTCCCAGCGCCACAACCGGTCCGGTGCGAACCGGTCCCGAGGCAGCGCGGCGAAGGCCTCGCGCAGCCACGGCGCCCCGGCCGGCCACGCCCCGCACCGCTCCATCTCCGCGTCCAGGCACGTCCGGCGTCCGGCCAGGTCCTCGTCGGAGGCCACTACTTGCGGTGCTTGCCGTCGGACTCCGGCTCCGGCGGGACCTGCCCATCGGCGTTGCCGGGCGGAGGCGTCCCCTGCCCGGGATCCGGCGCCGGCTTCTCGTGCTCACCCATCGCGGTTCCCCTTCGGTCGGGTGCAACGATCGGCCACCCATCCTCGTGCACGCCCCCATCACGCGGTAGAGGGCGTGAAGGAGCGGCAAGGGGGTGCGAACGGTTCCGCGTCCGCCGTTCGGCCCGTCAGGGCCAGCCGTGCCCGCTCGGATAGGGCGGCCGCACCGGGTACTCCGCGTGCCTGGTAGCGCCGCATCGTCTCGCGCATCTTCTTGATCGACTCCGTGTTGCGCTTCGAGGTGATGCCGTCCATCAGGGTCAGCGCCTGTCCCCAGGTGCTCACGGCTTCGTCCATGTGGTTCTGCTTGTCGAGGGTGCCGGCCAGCTCGTCCAGGGTCAGTGCGTGGATGCGCCGGAACTTCTCCGGGTCACGGCCGGTGAGCGCGGCACGGCGGTGCTTCTCGGTGTTCTTGTGGTCGCCGAGCTCGGAGAGCGTCTTCCCGGTGTGGGAGCTGATGGTGGCGCCGGCCGGCCCGGCGGCCAGGGCGTAGTCGGCGACCGGGTCCGTGCCGCGGGTCAGCTCGTCCTCGGCGGACAGCAGCGCGTCCGCGGCCCTGCTGCCCTGCTTGGTCGCGCCGTAGGCGCGGGCGCTGGTGATGAGCAGCATAGCCCGGGTCTGGGCGTCGACTCGGCCGGTGGAGCGGCGCAGGAACGCCTTCGTCCTGGCCGCCGAGCCGGAGAGCACCGAGGAGGAGGACACCGGGCTGCGCCCGGCCGCCGACTCCGAGCTCCTGGGCCTGACCGTCTCCGGCCAGTAGCCACCGCCGCCAGCGAGCCGCGGGCCCGGCCCTCGTGCCGGGCCCGCTCCGCCCCCCGACCCCAGGAGCCACCGTGGGCAACCCCCGCCTGCGCACCGAACGCCAGCCCAGCACCCGCCCTGACGGCCGCCTGCAGATCGGCTCGCTCCCCGGGATCGCGAGCACCCTGCCCGACCCCGACGGATGGCGCCTGCCGCTGCTACGCCTGCTGGACGGCACCCGAACCACCGCCGACGTCCTCAGCGCCATGCAGACCACCCACCCCGACATACCCTCCGCCCGCATCGGCCGCCTGCTCACCGACCTCATCCGGGCCGGGCACCTTCAGGACGCGGCCACCGCAGGCCCGCACACCGACCTCGAGCCCGGCGCCGTCCAGCGCCGCCGGCGCACCGCCGAGTACCTGGACATGGTCGACCAGAAGGCCGGCGCACCGGCTGGGACCTCCAGCGCATCCTGACCCGCTCCGTAGTCACCGTCGTCGGCATCGGCGGCACTGGCCTGGTCGCCGCGGCCGCCCTCGCCGCCGCCGGAATCGGCCGCCTCGTCCTGGCCGACCACAACCGCGTCGAGGAATCGAACCTGAGCCGCCAACACCTCCACACCACCACCGACATCGGCCGCCCCAAAGTCGACGCCGCGTGGGACCGGCTGAAAGAACGCCACCCCGAACTCGACATCGTCGCGATCCCCGAACAGATCACCCGCCGACCCCAGTTCACCCGCCTGATGCGCGACTGCGACCTCCTCATCCTCGTCGCCGACGAACCCCAAGGCCTGCGCCTGACCGCCAACCGCGCCGCCCTCGAAGCCGGCTGCGCCTGGGTCGACCCCGGCTACCACGGCCCCGTGATCAGCACCACCCTGTTCGTCCCGGGCCAGGGCCGGCCGTGCTGGGAGTGCCTGCGCCACGGCGACGCCATCGCCCACGGCCTGCCCGGCATCCACGCCGACGTACCGACCGTCGCCCTGCCCCGCACGATCGGACACCCCGTCACCGCCGTCACCGCCGGCCTCGCCGGGACCTACGCCGCCCACACCGTGATCACCCACCTCACTGGCACCCGCGAGTTCGCGCCCTCCACCGTCCACCGGCACAGCCTCATCGCCCCCACCGGCCAGCCGCTCACCCCCCTCACCCACCCTCGCAACCCCCACTGCCCCTCCTGCAGCACGACCACCACACGAACGGAGATTCCCAATGATGCTGTCAAGTCGGGGCGGTGACGCCTTGTGACCGGCTCACTGCGCTGGGGCAACGGCCTTGGTGTCACGGTCACCGCGATGATGCTGGCGGTCCGCGCTCGAGGCCGCAGGAGTCGGGATCACCGGCGGCGAGGTCTACTTGAAGAACTTCCCGACTGCGGGCTTCCCCCCGCCCCGTGACCCCTGCGCGACCAGGGCCAGCGGGTCGTCGATCACCGCGCATAGCACGGGCAACTCCCGCACGGGGTCGTTCAGCACGGTGACGGGCATCGCCGCGACCGGCGCGCACACCGCCGCCGGCGTAACCCGCTCACCGGCATCCAGCACCGGCAGGCCACCGGCGTAGGGGTTGCCGGCCACCAGGCCGACGGCGAGGTCGTAGCGCAGCTCGTCGTTCAACTGCCCTTCCCTGCCGTCACACCCAAGGTGCTCAGGCCGTGGGTGCGCCACGGGGGGACCCGCCCCGTCCGGGCCTGCGCTTGAGTACGGGTACTCAAGCGCAGGCCCGGGTCCCATGCCTACGGTGATGGGACGGAGCGGGACGGAGGGGAGGCGAAGTGTTCGACAAGGGGCTGGCGAAGGGTTGTCTCGGCGCCGCGGTGGGTCTCGCCGGCCTGGTAGGGGTCGTGCTCGCGCTCCACGTGGGTGTGTGGTGGTGGATCAGCTACGACGAAGCGCACCCGCCCGCTCCCCGGCCCGAACAGGTTCGCTTCACCGCGGACGGCTTCCGCCAGCGCAGCGAGCAGGCTCTCCAGGCCACGGTCGGCACCCTGAGCCCCGGCCTGGCGCTGACCGATACGGGCTACTCCGTCGAGCGGCACCAGCCGCGTCCCAACGGTGAGCTGAGCAGGCTGTTCTTCGTCGACCGCCGGCTCACCGCCCGGACCAGGATCAGCGCGTCCCACCGCCTGGAACTGAAGAGCGGTATCGAGAACCAGTGGCGGCTGCAAGGCTACAAGCAGGTCAAGCCGATCTGGACCCCCAGCGAGCCGGAGAAGGGTACGGACTACCAGTTCAGCGCCGAATCCTCCGGGGGAGTCAGCGTCTACGTCAGCCTCGTGCCGGGACCCGACCAGATGCTCACCCTCACCCTCTCCATCCGCAGCGACGGCGTCGAGTACGCCCCGGACTTCGCCAGGCCCACCGAGACCCTTCGGCCGGACATCGACGACGCCCACTGGTCGACGTGAGTGCTGGCCGTCGCCCAGCACTCCATCCTCAAGTCCTGAACCGGCGCCCAGGCGCTTTGCCTGCCACGATCCCGTTCAGCAGGTGGGCGTGGTCCGTCGGACCGGGGGAGCGGTGTTGTCAGTGCCGGCCGGGACGATGGGAAGCATGATCGACGCCGCCGCTTCGCTGTCCTCCCCGTCCGCCTACGCCGACGCTGTTGCCGCCGCCGTGCAGGCCGCCGCCGCGTACTACGGGCACGCTCCACCCCGCTCGGGGACGACGAGTACGACGCCCTGCTGCGGGCCATCACCGCCTACGAGGATGAGCACCCCGACCAGGTGCTGCCCGACTCGCCGTCCGGAAAGGTAGCCGGAGGCGCGGTCGTCGGCGACGTCCCGCACAGCATGCCGATGCTGTCGCTCGACAACGTGTTCTCGGCCGAGGAGCTGGAGTCCTGGGCCGCCGGGCTGGAGCGGCGACTCGGGCGGCCCGTCGCCGCCTGGTGCGTGGAACCCAAGCTCGACGGCCTCGCGATCACGGCCCGGTACCGGGCGGGACGCCTGCAGCAGGTGATCACCCGGGGCGACGGCCTCGCCGAGGAGGACATCACCCACGCCGCCGACGCCGTCCTCGGCCTGCCCGCCAGCCTCACCGAGCCGGTCGACATCGAGCTGCGCGGCGAGGTGCTGCTCACCCAGGAGCAGTTCGACCGCGCTGACCAGGTGCGCATCGAGCATGGCGCCGCACCGTTCGCGAATCCGCGCAACGGCGCGGCCGGCACCATGCGGGCCAAGGACCGCCCGTACCGGATCGAGCTGACCTTCTTCGCCTACGACGCCATCGGCCTTCCCGGGCTCGGCCACGCTGAACTCCTCGCCCGCTTGGCGGTCCTCGGCGCCAACACCGCCGCCACCGCCGCGGCGCACCCGACGCGCTGCACCGCCATCACCGAGGTCCAGCGGCGCATCGAGGAGATCGAAGCGCTGCGCGGCTGCCGTTCGGCATCGACGGCGTGGTGATCAAGGCTGATGCCGCCGCCGACCAGGAGGACGCCGGGTCCGGCTCCCGGGCCCCACGGTGGGCCGTGGCCCGCAAGCTCGCCGCCGAGCACAAGGTGACCCGGCTGCTCGGGGTGGAGTGGAACGTCGGCCGGACCGGGATCATCGCCCCGCGGGCGCTGCTGGAGCCGGTGGTGATTGACGGCGTGACCGTCACGTTCGCGACATTGCACAACCCCGCCGACATCGAGCGCCGGGGCCTGATGATCGGGGACGCCGTCTTCGTGCGCAGGGCCGGTGACGTGATTCCGAGGGTGGAGGCGCCGGTGGTCGAGGCGCGCACCGGTGACGAGCAGCCGATCGCCTTCCCCGAGGTCTGCCCACGATGCGGCGACGCCATTGACCGCGAGGAACAGCGTTGGCGGTGCGTGCGCGGCCGAAACTGCCAGGCCGTCGCCTCCATCATCTACGCGGCCGGGCGCGACCAGCTCGACATCGAAGGCCTCGGCGGTACCCGCGCCGTACAGCTGGTCGAGGCTGGACTCGTCGCCGACGTGGCCGACCTGTTCACCCTCACCCGCGAGCAGCTCCTGGGCCTGGAGCGCATGGGCGAGACCAGCACCGACAACCTGCTGGCCGCTCTGGAGGCCGCCCGCACGCAGCCGCTGAACCGGGTGTTCTGTGCGCTCGGCATCCGCGGAACCGGGCGGACCATGCCCCGCCGCATCGCCGCGCACTTCGGCTCCATGGCCGCAATCCGCGCCGCGGACGCCGAGACGCTGGCGGCAGTGGACGGCATCGGTACCGAGAAGGCCCGCGTCATCGCGTCCGAGCTCGCCGAGCTCGCCCCGCTCCTGGACCGCCTCGCGAAGCTGGGCGTGGGCACCGCCGAAACGGTCCCGGCTGCCACGGCAGCCTCGCAGGACGGGGACACCGAAGCCGGGGACGGCCCTCTCGCCGGTCAGGCCGTGGTCGTGACGGGCAGCATGAGTGGGGCCCTCGCCGCCCTCTCCCGCAACGAGATGAACGAGCTGATCGAGCGGGCCGGCGGCAAGGCCTCGTCCTCGGTGTCCAAGCGAACCACCCTGCTGGTCGCCGGGGAGAAGGCGGGCTCCAAGAAGGCCAAGGCCGAGGAGCTGGGAATCCGGATCGCGACCCCGGAGGAGTTCGCTGCGGGTCCTACCTCAGTTCGGCGGACGCGACGGTGCGGTCCGGTACAGCAGGGGAATCTGAAGGGCGCCCCGGCGCTGGAGCCCGGCAGGGGAGTACCAGTGCGCGTGCGGCCAGGGCCGGCTCAGCTCCGGTCCGCATGCGCCGTCCGGCCGGACACCATCGGCGACCGCCCCGAACTCGGGAACACCACCGCTGGTGATGACGGGCACCGGATAGAGCCTGCCGTCAGGGTCGGCGACGTACGGTTGCCCGCACCCCGTGCACCACAGCCCCAGGCGCGAGGGCCGGGGCAAGGACGCCATTGTGAACGACCTCCTGGGAATGATCGCCCGAAGGCGGGAAGAGGAGCTGGAGCGCAGCGGAGGAGTCATCGCCCAGGCGATCGCAGGCCTGGACAAGAAGGCCATCCCGGACTTCATGGAGCTGTTTCGGGTCTCCCGGGTGGAGGCGCGCTACGAGCACACGGCCCACCCGCCGCTGCTGGAGATCTTCCAGAAGCAGCAGCGCGGCGCCGCCGACCTGATCTGGGAGGGCCGCCCGCACTGGGAGAACCACGACCTCATGGGGGCACATCATGCTCACCCGTGCCGGCGGCCGTTCCGACCGCGTCAGCGGGGGAGTGCGGCCCAGGCCGTGGCGAGGCGGGTGACCAGGGTGGCGGCGGTGTCCGGAGGGAAGGAGTACGGCAGCCGGAGGTGGTCGTCGTGGGCGCCGGTCGGATCCATGGTGGCGCCGGGGACGACCTCGGCGCCGTGGCGCAGGGCGAGTTGGGCGTAGACGCGTGCGTCGGTGCCGGCGGGGAGGCGGATCCACAGCACGGAACCGCCGTGCGGCGGCTGCCAGTGCCAGTCCGGGAGGCGGGCGGCGAGCAGGCCGGTCATGGTGGCAAGCCGCTCGCGCCGGAGGCGTTCCCGTTCGGGGGCGAGGGCGGGGAGGGTGGGGAGCAGACGGGCGGCGAGGGCCTGGTCGAGCAGTGGGCTGCCGAGGTCGTCGAGCGCCTTGAGCCGGGCCAGGCGGGCCGCGGTGTCGCGTGGCGCGCGGATCCAGCCGATCCGCAGGCCGCCCCAGACCGCCTTGGCCAGCGAACCCACCGTCAGCACGGGGCCCCCGGCGGGGTGCGCGGCGATCGGCGGCGGGGCCTGCCCGGGGGCGAGGGCCGCCGCGTGGGCGCTGTCCTCGAGGACGGTCACGCCGTGCTCGGCGGCGAGTTCGGCGACCCGGCGTCGGCGGCCGGCGGACATCAGGGTGCCGGTGGGGTTGTGGAAGGTCGGCATCAGGTAGAGCAGCGCGGGCCGGTGCTCGGCGAGTGCGGCGGCGAGCCGGTCGATCCGGATGCCGTCGGAGTCGAGTCCGACGCCGACCAGCCGCGCTCCGGCGGCCCGCAGGACGTCCAGGCAGCCCGGCCACCCGGGGGACTCCACGACCGCGGTCGACCCCCGCCCGAGGAGCAGCCGGGCGGTCAGGGTGACCGCCTGGGTGGCCCCGGTGGTCACCACCACCTGCTCGGGTGCCGTCGGCAGGCCGTGCGCGGCGTGGTGGTCGGCGATCGCCGCGCGCAGGGCGGGCAGTCCGGCCGGGTGGTAGCCGGCGTCGCGGACCAGCCCGGGCAGGTCCTCGCGGACGAGGTCGGTCAGCGCCCCGGCCAGGTCCGGCCCGCCGGCCTCGGCCGCCTGCCCCAGCGAGATGACGTCCGGCGGGGGCGCTACCAGCCGCTGGATCACCGCGGTGGCCTGGCCGCCGCGCACCCGCCCGTCCACCGGGGCCCGGTGGACGGCGGCGCCCTCCGACACCCGGGTGCCGCTGCCCCGGCGGGTCTCGACCAGGCCGGACCCGCGCAGCGCGTCGTAGGCGGCGACCACCGTGGCCCGGCTGGCCGGGAGCGCGTCGGCGAGCCGCCGCTCGGGCGGCAGGCGGTCCCCCGGGCGCAGGTCCCCGGAGCGTACGGCCCGCACGAACGCCTCGGTGAGCCGCCGGTACAGCGGCCCCTCGGCCGAACTCCAGTCGCCCAGCAGGTCGATCAGCTCGGCGGGCTCGGAGGTCCCACGATTCCGGTCCACTTTCCCCTCCATTGGCACGGGAGTACGCCCCGCCGCTGACAGAGGCTAGCGGCATGATCACCACCTCGACTCCAGACCCCCGACTCGCCGCCGTCTGCGACCTCTCCGTCGTCGCCGCCCGCGACAGCGCCGGCCTGCACCAGTACGACGGCGCCGTCCAGGACCTCTCCCCGGACGGCGTGCGCCGCGGCCTCGCCGCCCTCGGCGGCCCCGCCGGCACCGCGCCTTACCCGGACCCCCACGACGAGGCGCACGCGGCCGCCGCCGAGGAGGCCCTGCGGGTCCGCTTCGGCGAGCTCGAACTGCACCGCAGCAACCCGCTGTGGCACATCGAGAACCTGGACCTGTCCGGCTACGACCGCCCGTACGCGCCGCAGCCCGAACGGGACGCCGCCCGGCAGGCCCACCTCAACCGCTGGCCGGACGCCGTCGACGTGGCCGTCGAGGCGCTGGACCGGGTGCCCGCGCCGCTGGCCGAGGCCACCCTGCCGCTCGCCCGCGGCCTGGCCGCCTACGTCGACCCCCAGGGCGGTCCCGTCCACGCCGCCGCCGGCCGCGCCCACGCCCGGCTCCTGGCCCACCTCGAGCGGGCCGCCGCCGAAGGCCCGGAATCGGCGGCGCTCGGCGGCCCCGCGCTCGCCCGGCTGCTCGGCGCGGCCGAGGCCTGCACCGTCGACCTCACCGCGATGACCGCCCGGGTGGACGCGGAGCGCGACCGGCTGCGGGCGCTGCTCGACGAGTCGCTGCGCCGCGTCGACCCCGGAACTCCCTCGCCCGCCGCCACCGTCCGGGCCCTGCAGGCCGACCACCCCGACGCCGAGGGGGTGTTGGCGGAGTTCCGCAGGCTCGTCGACGAGACGGTCGCCTGGACCGGCCGGCACGACCTGGTGCCCGACCACGACGTCGAGGTGCTCGTCGAGCCGATGCCCGACTCCCAACGCCGAGCACTGGCAGGGCTGTTCGCGGCCGCGCCGTACGAGCCCGACGCGCCCGCCGGCTTCCGGGTCACCCTCCCGGACACCGGCTGGTCGCGAGCGGAGCGCGACCAGTGGCTCTCGACCGGCTTCAACCGCACCCTGATGCCCAACATGGCGATCCACGAGGTGGCCCCCGGGCACGCCAGCCACTTCCGGGCGCTGCGCCGGGCGGCGACCGACGTCCGCCGCACCCTCCACTCCGAGGCCTTCATCGAGGGATGGGCCCACTACTGCGAGGAGTTGGCCCTGGAGCAGGGCTTCCGCGACGGCGACCCGCGCGTCGCCGTCGCCGTCGCCCAGGACGCACTGCGCCGGGTCGCCCGCTTCGCCTGCGCGATCGGGCTGCACACCGGGGCCATGACCCTGGCGGACGCGGCGGCCCGGTTCACCGAGGACGTCGCCCTGGCCGGCCCGGCCGCCCTGCACGAGGCCCGGCGCGGACTCTTCGACCCCACCTACGGCCGGTACACCTGGGGCAAGTTCGCGATCCTCGACCTGCGCGAACAGGCCGCGAAGCGCTGGGGCGCCACCTTCTCGCTGCGCCGCTTCCACACCGCCATGTTCGACCTCGGCGCCCCGCCGCTGGGCCTGCTGCCCACCGCGCTGGACCGCGGATGACCTCGCTCGCCGGCTTCCTGCTGGCCTCGCTGGCGCTGGTCGCCGTCCCGGGGCCCAACCTGATCTACATCGTCACACGCAGCGTGCAGGACGGACGGCGGGCCGGCCTGGTCTCGGCCCTCGGGGTGGAGACCGGCACGCTGGTCCACGTCCTCCTCGCGGTCGGCGGCCTGGCGGCGCTGGTCGCCGACCACCCGCCGGTCTTCACCGTGCTGCGCTACGCGGGCGCCGGGTACCTCGCGTACCTGGGCGTGCGGGCCCTCGCCCGCCGCCCGTCCCCGGCCGGTGACGGGCGGCGGGAGCCCGCCCGGCGCCGCCTGCTCCGGGTCTACGGCGACGCGGTCCTGGTCAACCTGCTCAACCCCAAGGTGGTCCTGTTCTTCCTCGCCTTCCTCCCCCAGTTCGTGCCCACCGGACTGCCCGCCGCCGAGACCCGGGCGCGCATGCTCGTCCTGGGCGCGGTCTTCCTGGCCGTCGCGCTCGCCCTGGACCTCTGCTACGCCCTCCTCGGCGCCGCGCTCACCGGCCGGCTCCGCGGCACGCCGCGCGGGGACCGGCGGCTGTCCTACGCGGTCGGCGGCGTGTACCTCGCCCTGGCGGCCCTGGTGTTCGTCTGAACCCGCTTCGAGGTGCTACCCCGGGCCGGTCGCGGGGAGGCGCGCGGCACTTCTCCCAGGAGGAGCAGCCCGCCGGCGTCCGGGCGCTGATCCGCGACTTCGCCGCCGCGACGGCCTGAGCGGCCGTCCTGTGACCGGGCATGGGCAACCGGCCCGCCGACCGGTCGCCCACCCGAACCCCGGTGTTCCGGCCTGCCGGTGGACTTGTCAGGACGTAGGCATGGGAGTAGCTGGAATGACTGATTCGTCCGATGGTGTCGCACTGACCGGTGGACGGATCACTCAAAGTGTCGTCAGAGTCGGAAATTGCGTCCGGAGACCCGTAAAGACATCTTCGGGATTCGTTGCCGCTCTCCTCAGGCTATTCGAAAATAATGAATTCGCAGGCGCCCCGCGGTATCTTGGCCAGGACAACGGGATGGATATCCTCAGTTATCTTCCCGGCGAGGTCCCCATGCGCTTCAAGCTGTGGACAGACGAACAGGTGGCCGCGGCTGGCAGGCTTCTGCGTTCGATGCACGACGCGACGCGCGGGAGCGAACTGGCAGGCCGCTCCCCGGTTGTCTGCCACCGCGACGCCGCCCCGAACAACTAGTTCTCTACGCTTCATGATCACCGGGGGATCCGTGCCTGCCGTCCCATCCACCTGCCCCTCCAGGCCCGTGCCGGGCGCGGCCGCGAAGTCGACGTGTACTCGGTTCTTGCCCCGCCGCTCTTCGGCCACACGCTGGAATCCCAGTGCCAGCGGCTGCGCTCTGACTATGACGAAGTCGCCGAAGTCCTGGACGATTTCGCCGCAGCGCTCAGGGCCAACCAAGACGGCCGGAAATTCTGACAGCCCGTTCTGCGCGCAGGGGCGGCCGGTTGTTCGTCGGGGGCCGGTGGTCAGCGGTCTGATGCCTGCCTGGCCGGGGACGGGAGCCAGCCGGCTTGGGCGGCGCGCACGCCGGCCTGGAAGCGGCTGCGGGCGTCGAGGCGTTCCATGAGGTCGGTGGCGATACGGCGCGCGGTGCGGGGTGAGACGCCGAGGCGCTTGGCGATGGCGTCGTCGGTGTGGCCGTCGGCCAGCAGGGTCAGGGCGGTCCGCTCCTGGGCGGTGAGTCCGTGTTCGTCGGGCCGGGCGGTGGCGCCGAGCGGCTGGGCGCTGGCCCAGACGGTCTCGAACAGGGCGCACAGTGCGGTCAGCATCCCCTGGCCGGTGAGCACGACGGCGCCGGCCGCGGTGTCGTCGCTGTGGACCGGGATGACGGCCGTGGTCCGGTCGACCACGATCATCCGGGTGGGGAGCGCGGGCGCGGTGCGGACCTGGCCGCCGTGGGTGGCCAGCCAGTTGACGTACTCGACGGTGTGCGGGCTGTTGCGGACACTGTCCAGGTAGACGGTCCGCATCCGGATGCCGCGCCCCAGCAGGTCCAGGTCCAGGGGCTTGGCGGCCTCGATGTTCTCGGGCTTCTGCCCGCCGTCGGGCGCGAAGGTCATGACTTCCTCGCGCACCTCCCGGGTGAGCCCGGCGAGCCGGTCGCGGATCCGGTCGAGGCCGGTGAGCTGCTCGACGTCGGGGTGGTTCCCAGCCGGCCGGAGGTCGGCGTACTCGGAGATGAGTTGCGCCGCCGCGGCCCGGGAGGCTTCGATCCGCAGCTGCTGTGCGGCGAGTTCGGCCTGCTGGCGGGCCATCAGGATCTCCATCCCGATCTCGGGGGAGACGGCCCGCAGTTCGCCCTCGCGGTCCGCGGAGGGGCGCAGCAGGGCCAGTTCGCTGAGGGTGTCCAGGGCCTGCCTGATCTGCTGCTCGGGCAGGGACAGGCGTGCGCCGAGGGCGTGGACGCCCTCCTGCGGGTGGGCGAGCATCGCGCGGTAGACCGCTTCCGAGACCTTGTCCAGCCCCAGCGCTGTAAGCATGCCCTGCCCCACCCCCCGTGAAGAACCTGCGTTCGAACGCACGCGATCATTCCACATCCGGGAGGATCGCGGTCATCGGCCCCGTGGACGGTTCCGGCCATGGACCCAACCGTCCCGGGCTATCCCCTTCACGCCAATTGCCCAGTTCGGCACGCTCGGTCCATGTACCTCGTCCACGCCGCCTTGCAGCCGGTTCCGCCCGGCCGTCCGCTTCCCGGTGATGCCCGCGAACTCCTGTGGGCCGCCGTGCGCCCCGAGGACCGGGTCGAGCACGTCGTCGTCCATCCGGATGCCGTCCCGGACCCGGTGCTGGGTGTCTACGTGCTCGCCGAGTCCCTTGCTTCGGCGGAGCACCGGGCCTCCGAGTTCTGCCGCCGCGCGCTGGTGGCCGTGCCCGAGTTCGCCGGGTGGAAGGCGATGAAGGCCGCCGCACCGCTCGTCACGCCGTTCTACGAGCGCCTGCTGTCCGCCCCGGCCGGTCCTGGCCGGAACGGTCCAGGGACGCTTCCGTCCAGCTGAGAACCCTTCCACCCGCTCTGACCAGCGACGAAGCTAGTGGTTGTCGGAAGGGGACACCGCCCGGACGACAACCGGAGAGAGCGTCACCGCGGGACGCCCACACCGGAAGCCCACACCATCCCCGTCGCACCCGAAGAGGACACCTCATGCTCCGCACCTTCACCGCCAAGGCCGCCGCGGTCGCCGCCCTCGCCCTCGCCGTCCTGGTCCCCGGCGTAGCCGCCCAGGCGGCTTCTGCCCAGCCGGTCATCACCGCTCAGGCCGACAACATGATCTGGGGCTGACCTCGCGCCGGGCCGCACCATCCCGCCGACCGGCTGCTCCTGCAGGGCAGCCGCCCGGCCCTCCTTGACCGGCCTGGCGCACACCACGACCCACGCCACGCTCTTCCCGCCTCCGGCCCGCCCCTGTTCGTGACCGGGGCCCCGAGTCGCGATGCGCACGCCACCACGTGTGGCGGCCGCCGCACGAGGACCGGAGGCCGACGGGTTCAGCGGCCAGTTCTCGCGGACGACCCGCGGGCACGCAGCGCGCTCGCCGAAAGCTTCTCGCCGGTCTGTCACCGGCACTCCATCACCTGATTTCTTTCTTCCTGCTCGCAGACTTCTGGAGTCATGTCATGTCCAAGACCGCCATTCGCCGTGCCGCCGCGCTGAGCACCGCCGCCGCCTTCCTGCCCATCAGCCTCGCTCTGGGCGCCTCGCCGGCCTCCGCCAGCGTCGGGAGCTCCATCGCTGCCACCGCGCAGGCGAACCTCGGCGACAAGGCCTGCTCGACCAACAGCGCAGGAGGAAAGGGCTACTACACCAGCTGCACCGGGGGCCCCGAGGCCTGGTGCGCGGACTTCGCCAAGTGGGTCTGGGCCCAGAACGGTGTCGACGTGAACGGCCTCACCCGGGGCGCCGGCAGCTTCGGCCGCTACAACGGCGGGCTGCACAGCACCCCGCATGTCGGCGACGCACTCCTGTTCAACTACAACGGCTACGACTACGCCGACCACGTCGCCCTCGTGACGGCCGTCGGCAACGGCACCGTCACCACCATCGGCGGCAACGAGCACGGTGTGAGCGGCAACTGGTCCGCGACCTCCATCGTCCAGCAGTCCACCCACAGCTCGGCGGTCGGCTACAGCTGGGGCGGCCAGCGCATCAGCGGCTACGTCTCGCCGCGCGGCGGAAACGACTCCGGCGCGAGCGACGCCCCGGCTCCCGCCCTGCCTCCGGGCAACCACGTGTACGACAACGTCCGGTTCGCCAGCGGCACCTGGCAGGGTGCCGCGCTCGCCGACGGCGGCGCCGACGTCTCCCAGGTGGCCACCGCTTCGCTGCCCAACGGCGACACCCACGTCCTCACCCTCGTCAACGGCTCGGTGTACGACAACGTCCGTTTCGCCAACGGCACCTGGCAGGGCGCCGCGCTCGCCGACGGCGGCGGCCACATCGACCAGATCGCCGCGGTCGGCATGCCCAACGGCGACATGCACGTCGAGACCCTGTCCGGCGGCGTGGTGTACGACAACGTCCGGTTCGCCAACGGCACCTGGCAGGGCGCCAAGGTCGCCGACGGCGGCGGGTCGGTGGGCGCGATCTCCGTCGCGGCGCTGCCCAACGGTGACATGCACCTGGTGACGCTCACCGGCGGCTCGGTGTACGACAACGTCCGCCACGCCGACGGCACCTGGCAGGGCGCCCAGGTCTTCGACGACGGAGGCTACGTCTCCTCCGTCGCCGCCGTCGGCATGCCCAACGGCGACATGCACGTCGAAACCCTCAACAGCGGATCGGTCTACGACAACGTCCGGTTCGCCAACGGCACCTGGCAGGGCGCCGCGGTCGCCGACAACGGCGGTGGGGTCGGCGCCGTCTCCGTCGCGGCCCTGCCCAACGGCGACATGCACCTGGTGACGCTCACCGGCGGCTCGGTCTACGACAACGTCCGCCACGCCGACGGCACCTGGCAGGGCGCCGCGCTCGCCGACGGTGGCGGCCACGTCAACGCCATCTCCGCCACCGGCATGCCCAACGGCGACATGCACCTGGAGACCCTCGCCAAGTAACGGATCGCCGGCGATCCACCACCCGACCGCCCGGTCCCGCCCCAGGGGCCGGGCGGTCGCCCTCGCCGCCACCACAGTCATTGACCGGCAACACCTCCCGGTCCTCCCGGCCACCCTTCTCGACGCCAGGCGCCCGGACCAGCCGCTCACCCAGTGCGTCCACCACCGCAGAATCCCAGGAGCCCACCCATGCCCGCACGCGCTCTCAAGGCCCCCCTCCTCCGCCGGATGTCCGCCGCTGTCGTACTGACGGCGCTCTGCGCCCCGCTGCTCGTGACGACGGAGGCCTCGGCCGCCTCGGTGTCCACCTGGGACAAGGTCGCGGCGTGCGAGAGCAGCGGCAACTGGAGCATCGTCAGCGCCAACCGGCTCTACTACGGCGGGCTCCAGATCAGCCTCGACAACTGGCGTCACTACGGCGGCCTCAACTACGCCGCCCGCCCGGACCTGGCGACCAAGCAGCAGCAGATCCTCATCGCCGAGAAGCTCCTCGCCGACCAGGGCGCCGGCGCCTGGCCGGTGTGCGCGCCAGGCACCGGCCTCGCCACCGACCGCACGGACCCCTACCCCGCACCCACCCCGGCCCCCGCGCCGAGCTGGAAGGCACAGGTCCTGGTAAACGGAGGCGGCGCCATCTTCCACGCGACCCGCGACGCGTCCGGCAACTGGTCGGGCTTCGCCAACGTCGCCGCCCAGAGCGGGGACATCGGCCCCGTCGGCTCGCTCGCCGACGCCGGGATCAATGGCGACACGCACGTGGTGGCGGTCGGCGGCAACGGCGACATCTACCATGCCGTCCGATTCGCCGACGGCCAGTGGGGCGCCTTCGGCGACGTCAGCTGCCAGGCCGGCTCCCTGAGTTCCGTGACCAAAGTGTCGGCCGTATCGGTCGGTTCGGAGCTGAACGTGCTGGCGGTCGCGAGCGGACGGCTGTTCCACACCGTGCGGCACGCGGACGGGACCTGGACCGCGTTCGCCGACGTCCAGTCCCAGGCCGGTTCGCTGCCCGCGACGGTGACCAGCGCGTCCGAGGCCTCCGTGAACGGACAGCTGCAGGTGGTGGCCGTTGCCGGCGGACGCGTGTACCACTCGGTCCGAGCCGCCGACGGCACGTGGAGCGCCTGGGGCGACGTGTACTCGATGGCCGGAGACGCGGGCGCCGCGACCGACGTCGCGATGACCGGGACCGGTGCCGACGTGCAGATCGTCATCGCGTCGAACGGCGGCACGAAGCAGTACCACGGCGCCCGGCTCGCCAGCGGCCAGTGGTTGCCCCTGAGCGACCTGGCCCCGGTGGCGGGCTCGTTCACCACGACGTCAGTGAGCGCCGCGACAATCGCCGGCGAGCTCCAGGCCACCTTCATCACGACGGACAACCGCATCCTGCACGCGATCCGCCACACCGATGGCAGCTGGCAGAACGCAACCCCGATCAACCTGACCGACGTCTACGGCAACCACTACGCGGCCAGCATCACCGGGACCCTCTGACACCTCAGAGGCCCGGGAGCTGGGCATCACGCTGATGCGCTTCTGGGGGTGCGCCGGCGCCAGAGGCGCCCGCCCCGGGAGCTGACTGGGCGTTTCGTCCCTGACTCTGGGGGTTCAGGTGCCGCGCCAGGTGGGGGTGGTTTCGCCGGTGAGTCGGCGGGTCATGAGGCTGATCATCACGAGGTGGATCATGGCCGCTCGACGACCCAGCGTCGGGGCTGGACGACGAATCCCCTGGTGGTGGGGTCGCGACGGACGATCTCGATGTCGATGCCGAGCGTGGCGCCGTGTTCGACGACGGCGGTCTTGTAGCCCATGTCGGCCCAGGCCTTGCCGATGGTCGGGTGCTCGGCTGCGACCACGGTCAGCAGCTGTCTGCCGGCGGCGTTGTCCTGGACGCTCGCGGCGGTGACCGGCACCACGAGCAGCAGGCCGATGGTGTCGGTGACGATGTTGCGTTTCCTGCCCACGATCTTCTTCCCGACATCGACGCCCTGGCCGGCGACGGGAACGTTCGTGGAGGTCTTCACACTCTGGGAGTCGAGGATGCACGCGGTCGGCTCCGGATCGCGGCCTTCTGCGGCGCGGACCAGGCGGCGCAACAGGCCGTTGAGTTGCTCGAACACTCCCTCCTTCTGCCAGCGGGCAAAGTAGGTGTAGACGGTTTCCCAGGGCGGGTAGTCGTGTGGGAGGTAGCGCCAGGGGATGCCGGTGCGGTCGACGTAGAGGATCGCATCGAGGAGGTCGCGCAGCTCGTGCTCGGGCGGTCGGCCAAACGCGAGGGCACGTTCGGTACGGGCTCGACGCCAGGCGGTCAGGGTTGGTTCGACCAGAGCCCAACGGGCATCTGACAGGTCGCCCGGATACGGTCGACGGTCCGTCATGATGAACGGCATACTGCGGAATCGCCACGCTGCCCAGGCCTCGCGACTTCCGATGGACAGACACTCCCAGGTCCGGCTTCCAGGGATGAGGCAGGAGGAAGCGCACAGTTCCGGCGGGCATTTGTGTATCGGCGGCCCTCCCGTCACCAGAGCCCCAAGCGTCACCAGACGCAGACAGTCCTGGCACCTGCCAGCGGGCACCGCCACCAGACGCCGGTTCCGGTACCAGGCGCCTTCCGTCTCCCGGACCGCCACCGGTCGGCAGACCCTCGCGAACAGGGCCCGAAGCGGCTCGGGCCCCAGCCTCAGACGGGCCCGGCCGATGGCCGCCGTCGTCGGCACCCGCCAGGCCCTCGCCCACCGGCCCTCCCGCTCCAGCCCCTGGACCAGGAGCCGGGCCACCTCCTCATAGCCCTGCCCGAAGAACAGGCACATCGCCAGCACGAAGTAGACCACCACCCGCGCCGGCAGCAGCCGGTGCCGCTGTTCGGTCCGGCCGCACGCGGCGACCACCTCATCGATCAACTCAGGCAGGAACGCACGCGTCAGCACCCCAACGCGATCCGGTCCGAGAGCCGGTCACTCGCCGGCGACTTCACCTGTCCAGGCCTTGGCACAACCCACTCAACGAACAGACCACACCAAAGTCACCGGTATTGGGCCTAGCCCGGGCATAACCCAGCGGCCTCACCAGAATGATGAGGCCGCTGTGCAGTCCGCACGTCGGACGCCGTCCCCAGCCCGCCCGGCTCGGAACGGCATCTCAGGCCTGAGCCGCTGCGGGGCGGATGGCGGGTCGGCCGATGGTGAACAGGCCGCCGGGGTAGCGGGTGAAGGCGGGATGGGCGGTCATGGCGGCCTTCAGCTGAGTCGCTGGCACCTGGTGGCGCTGGGCGGTCAGCTCGGCGGCGGCCGGGATCGGCAGCTGCGCCTGGTCGATCTACAGGAGCTGGGCGGCGGCGTGCTGGCCGGCGGTGGGTGCGTCAGGCTCCGTCGAAGGCCGTGACGCCGGTGGTGGTGCCGAGCAGGATCCGGCTGCCGGTCAGCACCGGGGAGGCGAAGTGCGGGAGCGGGTCGGTGGCGGTCTGCTGGAGGATCCGGCCGGTGGCTGGATCTAGGGCGTAGAGCCGCCCGCGCCCGTAGTCGGCGACCCAGACCGCGCCGCCGCCGATGACCGGCGAGCCGGTTGCGCCCAGGGGTACCCGCCAGCCGGAGTGCAGCGAGCCGTCGTCGGCGACGGTGAGCTGGGCGAGCGCGGTGTCGCACGGGACGTACACTGTGCTGCCGGCCACGGCCGCGCCGCCGTACGCCGAGCAGAGCGGGGCCTCGGCGAGCCGGCCGCCGACACCGCCGAGGTGCTCGGCATCCAAGGCATAGGCCGTGCCGCGCTTGCCGACGGCGACCACGAAGCGGCCGACCCTCACCGGGGCGAGCGCGCCGAGGTCGAGGTCGTCGGCGTTGTCGGCGGCCCAGTCGGCGGGGGCGAAGAAGTCGGTGCGCTCCAGCCGCGGGGAGAGCGCGAGCACCGAGTCGGAACCGTCGTAGGGGCCGCCGGTGGCCGCGCCGTTGCCCACCGAGACGTACAGCTGCTCCCCGTCCACCACCGGTCCGCCGGAGGCCCAGCTGCCGCCCTGGCGGGTGGTCGGCACGGCGTAGGACAGGATCGGTCCGCCACCCGTGACGGGGACCGACAGCACGCTGCCGACATAGTTGCCGCAGTCGCCGAACAGACCGCCGTACGCGATCACCACCCGGCCTTGCCACAGCGCGAGGGCCGAGCGCTGCTGGTGGGCGATCGGGTCGCCGCGCGGCGGCTCGACCTCCCGCTGGAGCCGCAGCTCGCCGGTCGCCGTGTCCAGCCCGGCGAGCAGGTGCCGGCCGCCGGTGATTTCGGCGACGGCGAGCAGCAGGCCGGTGGCGGGGTCGTACACCGGGGTGCCGGTGATGCCGAGCGGGTCGATGTTGCCGCACGGCAGCTCGGCGGACCGGGCGGGCTCGCCCAGGTGACGGCTCCACAGCACCGCGCCGGTCGCCAGGGCGAGGGCGTACACGGTGTTGTTCTGGGTGGCCGCCAGCACCCGGTCGCCGACCACCAGCGGCTGGCCGTACACCGCGCCGTCCAGCCGGGCCGACCAGGCCCCTCTCAGCAGGCCGACCGGCGGTACGCCGGGGGCGACGCCGGTGTGCAGCGGGTCGCGGTGGTACATCGGCCAGTCGCCGTCGCGCAGTTGGGTGGGAGTACCGGCGGTGCCGGACGGGACCAGCACGGTGGGGACCACCGGCCCGGGGTGTTCGCCGGGCGCGCAGCCCGGGAGCAGGGCCAGCAGCGCGACGAGGGCGGGCAGGCGGGGCATGGTCCGACAGTGCCCGGCCCGCGCGCCGGTCGTGGGGATATGTCACCTGTCCGAGGGCGTGTCCCTGGTTCGGCTCGCATTCCGCAGCCCTGCTGAGTCCATCACCCGAGCGAGCGCACCGGCGCCTACCGCGTCCGCTTCGACGACCTGGTCGTCGCCGAGGACGGCCGACTTTCGGAGGCACCGCGCGCCGACACCACCCGCCCCGCCCCGACCCGGCCCGCGCCGCCGCGCCCGAACGGCTGGAGCTGGCCCCACGCAGCAGCCGGCCCGCACCCGCCGACCGCGACCTGGGCCGACCGATCCTCGACTCCCCGCCGGTACGCGGCACGATGTGGCTGCGCTGGAGCGGCCACGACGGCATCCGCACCCTCCACCACGGCGCCGACCTGGCCCGGGGCTGGGTCGAGAAGGACGTCGACGGCCTGAACGGCTGGGCGGCCCTGGTCGACGGCCGGATCGTCCGCAGCACCCGCCAAGGCCTCGCCGTACCGGAGCCCGTCGTGCACACCGCGGCGTGGCAGGCCGGCGCGACGCTGCCCGCCGCCCTCGCCCAGCACCCCGCCAAGACCGACCAGCACGACCCGTTCGCCGAAGAGAGCGAGGACGAGCCCGACGACCAGGAGCACGGGCTGCTCGGCACCGTCCGCAGCAGGGTCCGCCGCCAGGCGGCCGGGATGACCCTGGAGAACCTCCAGCAGGCCCTGCACCCGGCCCGGGACGACGAGCGCGCCGCCGACCGGCACGCCGACGCCGGAGACGAAGCCGCCCACGCCACCGCGGCCGACACCTGCGCCGAGTGGCAGCGCGTGCGCGACCACACCGCCGAGACCCGGGCCGAGCGCTACGACCCCGACCACGACACCGCCCTCCAGCACGCGCTGCGCCGCGAGCGCCACCGCCAGGACGTCGCCGAATGCGCCCGCGAGGCCGCCCACCAGGCCCGCCAGACCACCGACGCCGCCCACCGCAGCCTCGCCGGCACCGCCGCCCAGCCCCTCTACACTGCCCTCGACCGCGCCGGCCTCCACACGCTCACCGACGACGACCACCAGGCCGTCCGCGACCTCACCCGCCACCTCGACCCCGCCACGCTGCGCCAGGTCATGAGCTGGCTGGAGCGCACCCGCACCGCGGCCCTCGCGCTGCGCGGCACCGACCAGGCCCAGCCCGTCCGCTCCAAGGCCCGCCGCAGCCAGTTCTGACGGACCCTCGGGCCCACAGCCCGCTGCCCTTTCACCACGCGCGGCCCAGCCGGTCACCCTCCGGCTGGGCCGCGCTGCTTCGTCGGCGGCCCCGCTGTCCACAGCTGGCCCGGGCCAAGGTGGCGCCATGACGACGACGAAGAAGAAGACCGCAGCGCCCTGCCAGGCCCACGCCGCCGGCAGCTGGGACAACTGCGCCGGGCTCCCGCTCGCGCTGCGGATCGTCGCCGTCCTCCTCGCCGCCGCCCCGGCCCGCGTCGACCTCGCGTTCGCCGTCGTGCCGTACCTCAGCTTCCGCCGCCACGCCGCCGAGTTGCTCGCGACCATGACCAACACGATCGCCGACCTCCGCCGCGCCGGCGACCGCCACCACGAGGCCGGGGTGCTGAACTGCCTCGGCAAGGCCCGGTACGACGAGCACCGGTACGAGGAGGCGGTCGACGCCTTCACTGGGGCCGTCGCCCTCTTCCGCGCGGTGGGCGACCGGCAGCTCGCCCAACTGGCCGCCCGCAACCTCGCCACCGCCCAGGACGCCGTCCGGCGCTGATCACCCCAGCTGCCGGTAGAGCCGCTCCCCCAGGTCGATCGCCGTGCCGAGCCGGTCGGGCGTCACCGTAGCGGCCAGCGTGCCGAAGAAGTGCCGGATGCCGCCCCAGACCCGCGCAGCCCGACCGTGGTCCTCGCCGACCCCCTCCAGGTCGCTCGCGTAACCCCGCATCTCCTCGGCCTCCCGCGCGGGCAGCGAGTCGGCGATGCTGCGCAGTTCGGCCAGCAGTGCGGCGAGGTCCGACGTTTCGGCGCTGGTGCCGCCCGTGTAGTTGTTGTTGCCGAGGGTGACGGAGCCGCCCACGTTGCCGATGGTCACGTTGCCCACGGTGTAGTTCACGGCGCCGGGCTGCTTCTGCTCTGCCATGTACTCCCTCACAGTCTTTCCGGATCGGGCGAGCAGCCGGCCCTCGGGCGAGAGGCGGCTCCCTGTGATGCGGGGGTCGAAGATCACGAAGCCGTAGCCGATCAGGGCCTCCACGGCCATGGCCCGCTCGTCGCGGCTCAGTTCGGTGCCGCAGAACCAGGAGGCCGGGTTGGTGGAGTAGCCCTTCGGAACGGCCCAACCCCCTACCGCCGACTCGCGGTCCACCCAGCGGAACATCACCTCCTCGGCGTACGTCCACCGCGCGCCCCGGTCCTGCGACAGGGTCCGCAACTGCTGGGCGGCCCGGAATCCGACGATGCTGAGCCGACACGGGACGGTGGCCACGTGCATGCGGGGATCGGCGGGCACCCGTTCCGCATAGCCCCCGTCGATCAGGGCCTCCAGCACGTCCCACGGGATCCCGGCCTGCCGGACCACCACCTCCGGGGCGACGTAGCGTGCGGGTTCGGCCCCCGCCAGGCCCAGCCAGGCCAACAGCGCCCGGTCCCGGTGGACCTCTGCCCAGCTCTGGTACAGCTTCAAGCTCACCGTCGACATCGTAGCCGCGTTCGACCGACCGCGATCATAGTTGACGGAATGTCATGAGTGGGAGCAGTAAAGGCAGCTGGCGATCGCGAGCCGTGCAGGCTATGGCAGAGAAGGTCGAACCCGGCCGACACCGCCACGGCGACGGCGTCCCGCACCTACGCCGGCGGCTCCCCTGCCATGATTCGGCGCCGCAGCTCGCGCAGCGCCGCCCGGTGGGTGCCCGCGACGGCGCCCGCGACGGCGCCCGCGAGGAGCGCGGCGCCCGACCGCTCCACTGCTTCGCTCTCCAGCGCCGCCTCGCTCCGTTCACCGATCTCCCGCCTCCCGGGCGCGCAGCGCCGGGCTGTCAGCCTCGTGCAGTCCATCGATCGGGGGGAAGGAGGGGTCGGTGCTGGAGCTGCTGGAGAAGGCCGGGCCGGACCGGCTGGAGTGCCCCGAGTGCGTACAGGCCCGCGCCGCAAAGGACTTGGGCCCACTGATGCTGCCGGTCCCCGACCAAGCGCGAGCTGGTGGCCGCCCGGGTCTCCACTCCGGACGATCCGTGGCGGGAGGACCGCGTGCTGCACGCCAAGCTCTACCAGGCGAGGGGCCGCCGGGTGTGACCTGTTGGTGGTTGTGGGGGTCGGGTGGGCTTGTTGGCGGGATTGTCGTCGTATGTGTCGCGGGGTGCATTCTGCTGGACGGGTGGATTCGGTACGCCGTCCGGCGGATCGTCAGGTGGCGCTCGGGCTGCTGCGGTGTTCACGCGCCGACATTGGGCCGTGCGGCGGGTTGCCGTGACGGGTGGCGCGGACCGGTGGTGACGCCGCGACGGGACGGGTGAGGCCGCAGACCCGAGTGTCCGGCGGCGCGAGCCTGCCCGAGCGGAAGGGGACGCCGTCCGGCCCCGGAGGAGTGTCATGCGCGGTGTCCGCCCGATCCGATCACTGCTGGCCACAGCCCTCGCCCTGGTGGGCCTGGCCGTCATGCCGGCGGCCGCTCAGGCCCACGGCTCGCCCGTCGGCCACCGTCCGCCGACCGGCGTGCCCGTCTGCCATCACTCATCCGATCCTCTCCAGGCGTCCTGCAACGCCTGGGTCCGCACCGACCTGCCACCGCTCGCGTCCGTGCCGCCGAACCAGAATCCGCCCGGGTACAGCCCCCGCGACCTCAACCGCGCCTACAACCTCTTCGGCCAGCACGGCAGGGGCCGGACGGTGGCGATCACCGTCGCCAACCACCACCCCAACCTGGAGAGCGACCTGGCCGTCTACCGCCGCCAGTTCCACCTCCCCCCGTGCACCACCGCCAGCGGCTGCCTGCGCGTGATCAACCAGGACGGCGGCAGCACCCTGCCGACCACCGTCGTCCCGGAATGGTCGTTCGAGGAGGCCCTCGACGTGGACATGGTGAGCGCCTCCTGCCCGGACTGCCACATCCTGGTCGTCGAGGCCGTCAGCGCCGCCATCGGCGACCTGTTCATCGGGGTCGACCAGGCCGTCGCCCAGGGCGCGAAGTTCATCTCCAACAGCTGGGGCCATTCCGAGGCCTCGTTCGAAGGCGCCTTCGACTTCCACTTCAACCACCCCGGCATCGCCTTCGCCTTCGCCTCGGGCGACACCGGAGGCGTAGTGAACTATCCCGCCGCATCGCCCTATGTCACCGCTGTGGGCGGCACCACACTGCCCCGGGCGAACAACCGGCGCGGCTTCGTCGAAAGCGCCTGGAACGGTACCGGATGCGGCTGCTCCCTCTTCGAACCCAAGCCAGCCTTCCAGCACGACACCATCTGCCCCAACAGCCGCACCACCGCCGACGTCTCCGCGGTCGCGGACATCGCCACCGGCGTGGCGGTGTACACCACATCCCCCATCCCCGACGGTTCCACCGGCTGGGTGGTCGCGGGCGGCACCAGCGTCGCCACCCCGCTGGTCGCCGGGATGTACGCCCTGGCCGGCAACCCCGCTCCCGGCACGTTCCCCAACTCCTACCCCTACGCCCGCCCGCGGGACTTCTTCGACATCACCACCGGCGCTGCTGACGGCTTCCCCGCGATGCCGGGATACGACGCCCCCACCGGCATCGGCACCCCCGACGGCGTCGACGGACTGGGAGACCCCTGGCACGCGTGGCACGGCACCATCGGATCGGGCAGCTGAGCCGGGAGACGTCGACGGCCAGGTGAGGCGGGTTGCAGGTATCAGGCGTGACACCTGCAGCCCGCCTCAGCTGCCTGGTCCTCCGTGGCAACGGACACGCCGATATGGCCGGCATTCCAGTGGTGATCGCGGTGTTGTGGGTGGGGCCGCCGGCATGGACGGCCACCGCTGATCATCGGGTGTTGTGTGGACATCCCGAGCTCAACCGGCGGAGTGTGCGCTGGCAAGAGCCCCGTTGATCGGGCCAAATTCGGCATGAAAAGATCGCAGTTGACGGACGGCTACGGCATACCGCTTGTCACCGACCCGGCACCGGCGAACACTCGCGATCACACCTTGCTGCCCGCGACCCTCGACCGTTTCGCCGCCCTGGAAGCAGCTCTGGGGCCGCTGCCAGAGCACCCGCGTCTGCGTCTGGACGCCGGCTACGACTACAGCGTGGTCCACCAGGATCTCAACGCCCGGCGAATGATCGGCAAGATCGCCGAGCGCGGCGCGAAGACCCCGATCCAGGCCGGCGGGCGTTGGGTGGTCGAACGCACGAACTCCTGGATGAACAACTTCGGCAAGCTCCGCCGCTGCACCGAGCGACGAAAAACCATCGTCGAGTTCTTCATCGCCCTGGCCAGCGTCATCATCACCGTCCGCTGCCTAATCCGACGGGCTTGGACCCTCTACCGCTGGGACACCCGGCCTCGAAGCCCCCGCATCCGATGAGCCTGACCCGATGTGGATTCACCTTGCGATCTGCCATCGATGACGCAGAGCGCGGTGCGCCGTCAGGCAGCCTGCTAGGCAGTGTCGTCAAAGTGATCTTGGATAGTGGATCATGGTGCGGTGATACGTCGTCATGAGCTCTCCGATGTCGAGTGGGACCTGGTGCAGCCGCTGCTTCCCAGGCCCGGCACAGGTCGTCCGCGGCTGGACGACCGGACGGTGCTGAATGGGATCGTGTGGAAGTTCCGGACCGGGGTGGCCTGGCGGGACGTGCCGCCGCGATACCTCGATCCGGTTGAGCCAGGAGCTGTTGGTCGGGGCGTAGGCGATCTCCACGTTGTTCGCCTCGGCCCAAGTTCCGACCCGCTGGCACCGCTTGGTGGTCAGGTGGGGTTCCTGGGCCTGCCCGCCGTCCACGCCTTCGCCCGGGAGATGATCGCGCTGGTGGTGCTGGGGGTGGTGTGCACCGGGTTCGCCGTGCTGCTCAACACGATCATCATCACCAAGGACGGTCCGGCCGCCTCGGCCACCGTCGTCTACCTGATGACCGTCGTCGCCGTGCTCCTCGGCGGCGCGGTGCTGGGCGAGCCGCTCGGGTGGACGGTCGTCGCGGGCACGGCGGCGGTGCTCGGCGCCACCATGCTGCTGCGGCGCAAGCCCGCGACGCCGGCGCCTCTTGCGGTGCCGGTGGCCGCTGCGGCCGAGTGACGGACAGGAACACTTTCGGGGGAAGGCGTCGGCAAACCGCCCATCACCGGGCGGTTTCCGCGTTCTCCTGGCACGAAGTTCCGCACGAGGGCCCGCCTCCCCGTCCAGCTGGAAGCCGCTGCATGCCCGTTCGTCCCCACGGCGGGGCGGCGATCACAGCCGCCGTCGCCACCCTGCTGCTCCCGCTCGCCGCCCCGGCCACCACCGCCCGCGCGGCGCGGCCCGTCTACACCCTGCGCAACGTCCGCACCCGGACCTGCCTGCACCACGCCGACGGGACCAGCCAGGTGAGCCTCGAAGTGTGCGGGCCGGTCGCCGGGCAGCGCTGGGAGCTACGGCCGGAGGGCACGACCACCAACCTCGCCGCCCAGGACCCGGACGGCGGCTTCGCCGGCTGCGTGACCGTCGGCGACTTCCGGAACGCCCGCCTGGGCCAGTGCCGCACCAGCGAGGCGGCCTGGACCGTCACCCCCGGCGCGCACGCCCGGATCAAGTCCGAGTCCGGCCTCAACGGCAACGACCTCTACCTGACGGAGGCCCAGCCCGGCCACGTCGCCGCCCGCCCGGACCGCGACGCCGCCGCTCCGGACTGGACGGTGACGCTCTGAGCCCTCCTGAGCCGTCGGGGCGGGGGCACGCAGAACGCCCGGCCGGGAAACCCCGGCCGGGCGTTCGTACGAACCGTGCCCGGGCCGTCCTACAGGTGACGGCAGCCGGTCCAGTTGCCGACATAGTCGTACACGTTCCACAGCATGGCGCTGCGCGTGGCCGGACCGTAGATACCGTCCGGGGACAGGTTGTGCCCCTGCTGGAACGTCCGGACGGCGCTCTCCGTGTCACCGCCGTACTGGCCGTCCGCGCCCCACGGGCCCACGCTGATGCTGTTGCACTCAGCGAGGCTCCGCTGGAGCTGCACCACGTCGTCCCCGCTGGAGCCGTTCTCCATGAGGCACGAGGTCGAACCGCCGCTCGTGCTGGGAATCAGCGAACGACCGCTCCCGTACGGGGCCGAGACGGCCGTGCTGCAGTAGCCGTCCGCCGCGGAGGCGGCGGGAGCGAAAGTGATGAGCCCGGCGACAGTGGCTGCCGCTGCTCCGAAGGCCGCGAGTTGGCGCTTCAAGAAATCCCCCTAGATGAACTGCGGGCACACCCGTGTGCGGTGGCCCGGCCAAGCGAAGTTGATCTTAGGAGGAGATCGAGGCGGCGAGCAAGATCACGCCGGGTCGGGCCCGGTGCGTCGGCACCAGGGATTGAGGGCGCCCGCCTGCTTCCGTCGGGGAGTTGAGCGTCGAATCCCGAAAAACCGCGTACGGCGGCCGACAGGAACCGTACGCCCGGTGACTGCTGTCTTTCATTCGGTGAACTCCTGGGAACGGCCCGGGGAACGATCTACGGCCGCTGTATGTGCGAGCGGTCGGTCACGCTACGCGGACCTACCCGCCTCGGGGAGGGGAAGCCCGGACGGTCGCCCGAACGCGGATGGCCGGACACCTCGTCGGAGGCGTCCGGCCATCGCTGTGGCGTGCGGGGTCTACCGGCGCAGCCGCGCCGGGTCGAGGTCGAGAGGGACCGGGTCGGTGAGCTGGGTGGTCTCGCCGACCTGGACGAGGCGGTCGACGCAGAGGTCCAGCCAAGGTGAGCCCAAAAGGGGCAGTGGGATGATCTTGAATCCCTGAGTGCCTGTTGCGGCTTTATCACCGGGGCCCGGCGTTGTCCCGGATTCCGTGGTTCTGATCATCCCAGGGCTGGGTGCCCGAGAGGATCCCGCGCGGGCGCGTACGGCGCGTCCGGTAGGGGCTGGACACCGGGTGGGGTGGGATGACTTCGATCGAGAGGACCGCGTATCCGCGGTTCAAGCGGCTGATCACCGCGCGTGAGCTGCATGTGTTCTTCACGCCGTCTGAGGAGGAGCGGGCCTGGGCGAAGGGGGTGACGGACTCGGATGAGTACCAGCTCGCACTGCTGCTGGCGCTGAAGTCGTATCAGCGGATGGGCTGCTTCCCGAAGCCGTGCCGGACCAGGTGATGGAGTTCGTGCGCTGGGCGATGGAGCTGCCGGAGGACGTTCTGCCGGTCTACAGCTCGCAGCGGACGGCCAAGAGCCATCGGAGCATGGTCCGCGAGCGGTGCGGGATGCGCTACGACGGGCCGGCCGCCCGGAAGGTGGCCGAGGAGACGATGCGGATCGAGGCGGCGTCGAAGAACAACCCGGCCGACCTGCGCCCTGGTCGCCCAGCTGCGGGGGCGCCTGAGTAGGACGCCGGGCGCCCAGGGCCGCGCGGTGCACGAGATCGACCTGGCGGAGTGGCTGCGGCCGTACGGCCAAGGCGACGAGCAGCCGTAGCGTCAATGCTGAAGGGCGGCCCCGCTCATCCACGAGCCGGCCGACTCGTCGGTCAGCCTGTCGGATGGGAGCCCGGGGTGTGGCCGAAGGTGCGCCGGAAGACGTCGATGAACGCGCTGGCCGACGACCAGCCGCACCGGTGTGCCACCGCGGTCACCGGCACCTTCTCGGCCAGCAGGACCAGCGCGCGCTGAAGCCGCAACTGGGTGCGCCACTGGGGGAAGGTCATGCCGAGGTCGCTGCGGAACAGCCGGGACAGAGTGCGATCACTCGCACCGACCTGGCGGCCCAGCTCGGCCAGCGTGCGGGGGTCGGCCGGATCGGCCAGCAGGAGATCGCACAGCGCACGCAGCAAGGGCGTGACCGGTGTGGGCAGGTGCAGCGGCTCCTGGGGGGAGGCCCTCAGCTGGTCGAGCAGGACCGCGCGTAACCGAGTCCGTTCCGGACTGTCGTCGTCGGGGGTGTGGGTGTAGGCGATGATCAGTTCACGCAGCAGCGGGCCTACGGTGAGCACCGTCGGGGCATCCAGGCTGAGCGGGTTGTCGGTCACGGGCAGCCCCACCAGATGCAGTTCGAGTTCCCCGTGGGCCTGGTGGGCATGGACGATGCCGGCGGGTACCCAGATAGCGCGGGTGTCCGGGGCAACCCAGGAGCCCGCGCTGGTTGTGACGGCCAGCACTCCCTGGCCGGCATAGACGATCTGGTGCTCGTCGTGCCGATGGGCGTCGATCGCGCCGCCGGGCGCTAGCCGCTGGGTGCGCGTCGGAGCGACCGGCGCATGGCGGATTTTCGTCATCATTAGGCAGTTTATCGGAAGTGCGACACGAGGGTGGGTCCGGACCATGGTGGGGTGCGAAGGAATACATCAATCACTCTGCTGTCCGTCGGGCATTCCTGCGTCGACATCTACCAGGGCTCTGTGGCGGCCCTGGTGTCGTTCTTCATCGCCGAGCGCACCTACTCCTACGCGGTCGCCTCGGGCATCGTGCTGGCCGCCTCGCTGCTGTCCTCGGTGGCGCAGCCGGTGTTCGCCGCGCTCACCGACCGCTGGGCCATGCCCTGGCTGCTGCCGGTCAGCACGCTGCTCGGCGGTGTCGGCATCGCCTTGAGCGGACTGAGCGGCTCGTCCACGCTCACGCTCGTGTTCGTCGCGATCTCGGGTATCGGCGTGGTCGCCTACCACCCGGAATCCGCCCGCATCGCCAGCCAGGGCAGTCACCGGGCCATGGGCTGGTTCTCCACCGGCGGCAACATCGGCTTCGCACTGGCCCCGCTCATGGTCACCGTCGTGGTGGCCACCGGAGGGCTGCGCTGGACCCCGCTGCTGGTGCTGCTGGCCCTCGCGGGCGCCGCGCTGTGCCTGCCCGTGGTGCGCGCCCTGCAGCAGAAGCAGGTCGACGGAGACGGTCCGACGGAGACGGCCGGAAGCGACGACGTCGCCTCCTTCGTGAAGCTGTCACTGGCCGTGGTCTTCCGGTCGATCGCATTCGTCGGTCTGAGCACCTTCATCGCTGTACGTCCGCCAGCGCCTGGGCGGCAGCACGACCGCCGGCGCCGCGGCCCTGACCGTGCTCTACCTCGGCAGTGCGATCGGCCCGGTGCTGGGCGGAAACCTGGCGAGTCGCTGGGACCGGGTGACGGTCTCGCGCTGGTCGTACCTGATCACGGCCGCGGCCATCGCGGGCGTGGTGTGGGTCCCGGGCCCGGCCATCTACCTGTTCGTGGCACTGACCTCGGCCAGCCTGTACCTCCCCTTCTCGCTGCAGGTCACGCTCGGGCAGGCCCTCCCGGGTCGGCACCGCCAGCGGGATCACCCTCGGCATGACCGTCAGCATCGGCCGCCTGGCCAGCCCCGTCATCGCAGCCTCGCCGACGCCACCTCCCTTCAGACCGCCCTGGCGCCGCTCGTCCTGATGCCCCTGCTGAGCCGGCTGTTCTTCCGTAACCTGCCCGGACCCACCGCGCCTCACCTCGGGGCTGCGCCGCAGCCGAAGGCCGACGACACGGACGCCGCACCTGCGTCCATCCAGCAGATCGGCTGAGGTGGGACGCCTGCTGCGGGGATCGCACCGCCGAACCTGCGCCAACGCCACGTCAGTTCTACAACTGCCACGTCATTGATCACCAAAGGACGATCTGATGGATACCGAGACCCTTCTGATTCACGCCGCACGGCAGACCGCGGCCGCCGCACATTCGGTGAGCCCTCCACTGGTGCGCACGTCGACGACGGTGTTCGACTCGTTCGACGCCTACAAGCAGGCGCAGGGCGCGCTGGTCTTCGACGGTCCGCGTTACGGCAGATCAGGCACGTCGACGACGTTCGAACTACAACGCGCCATGGCCCAGGTCGCGAACACCGAGACGTGCATCGCGACCAGCAGCGGGCTGGCGGCGATCACCGCCGTGCTCGCCGCACACGCCGGTCTCGGGCGCCACATCCTGGTGAGCACGGGCGTGTACGGGCCCACCCGGGTCTTCTGCGACAACGAGCTGATCCCGTCCGGAACCGACGTGGAGTACTTCGCCCACGACGCCGACGTATCGGCCCTGCTGCGCGACACCACGAGCCTCGTGTTCGTCGAGACCCCCGCGTCACTGACGATGGAGATGTGGGACGTACCCGCCATCTGCGCGGCGGCGCACGATCGAGGAATCCCTGTCGCCTGCGACGCCACCTGGGGAACACCGATCTTCCTCGACGCGCACGCGCTCGGGATCGATATCTCCATCCATGCCGCGACCAAGTTCATCAACGGCCACTCCGATCTGCTGCTTGGACTCATCACCGGAACGCTCGACGCCCTGGCCGGCGTTCGTGCGTACTGCGACCGCAGCGGCACCCATGCCGCCCCGGACACCTGCTGGCTGACACTGCGCGGGCTGCGCACACTCGCCGTTCGCATGGAACGCCACCAACGCTCAGCTCTCGCCGTCGCCCGGTGGCTGCAGACACAGCCCTCTGTCCAGCGCGTCCTCTTTCCCGCCCTCGCCACCGATCCCGGCTACAAGCTGTGGCACTCGCAGTTCTCCGGTGCGGCAGGTCCGTTCACTATCGAGCTGACCCCATGCAGCGAAGAGGCGTTCACCCGGTTCATAGACGGTCTCTCCCTGTTCGGCCTCGGCACGAGCTGGGGCGGGTTCGAGAGCCTGGTCATGCCCGCCGTGCCCCACCACCTGCGGGCCCTCGCCGCCCCGGCGGACGCGCCCCGACTGGTCCGTTTCCACATCGGGTTGGAAAGCTCCCAAGACCTCTGCGACGACCTGGCCTCAGCCCTTGCCGCCGTACAAGGCGATGGAGACACCGGCAGCAACCTTCAAGAAACCAACGTTTGCTGAAGATCGCCGCTTCAAGATCGAAAAGACCCCCAGGGCCTTCAAAAACTCCTTCAAGAACCTGGGTGGTTCAAGAACCTCCGACCACCCTTTTCTGAGAGGATTCCGGGCGTGAGCACGCCACTTGAACCCGACCAGTTCGAACTCCTGGTCGCCGAACCGGCCGTCCGGACCGAGATCCGCATCGGATACGCACGGGTGTCCACCGGCGGACAGAAGCTCGACCGCCAGATCGACGCACTCAACCAGGCCGGCTGCCGGAGGATCTTCGCCGACAAGAAGTCCGGCAAGGACGACGACCGCCCGGAACTGCAGGCGTGCCACGCCTTCCTCCAGCGCGGCGACACCCTGGTGGTCCCCGCCCTCGACCGCTACGGCCGCTCCCTCCAGGACCTCATCAACATGGTCAGCGAACTCCGCCGCCGGGAGATCGGCTTCACCTCGATGCACGAGCGTCTGGACACCACCACCCCCGGCGGCCGGCTCGTCTTCCACGTCTTCGCCGCCCTCGCCGAGTTCATTCGCGAGCTCATCGTCTCCGGCACCCGCGAGGGCCTGGCCGCCGCCCGCGCCCGCGGCAAGGTCGGCGGCCGCCCTTCGGTCAACCCGGACATCATCAAGGCCGCCCGCGACATGCTGCCCAACCCCGACCTGTCGATCACCGCGATCGCCAAGCTCCTCAAGATCAGCCCCGGGACGCTGTACAACCACATCCCCGACCTGCGCGAGCTCCGCACCAGCCGCATCCCCGCCCAGCTCGACGGCGGCGCCCGGTGATCCCCGGCGAGCACCGGCTCAAGGGCGGCGCCCTCCAACTCGGCGCCGAGGAACCCGGCCTGCCCGGCCCGTTCGGCGCTTGGACCGACGAGGACAGCGACCAGGAGCCGGACGAGTCCGAGACCGAACTCTGCTTCTGAGCACGCGGCCGGGCGGCGCGCGACCCTGGAGACATGGCCCGCGTGCGGTACTGCGCGAACTGTAGCGCCAGGCTCCCCAGGGGTGTTTCAAACTTTCGTGATCACGTAGACGGGCTGGTCAGGGGAGGTCCAGCGGCCGGTTGAAGGGATCGTCACTGACACTGACACCTGTCGTGCAAGCGCCGATTGAGGCGACCGTATGATGCTCGACCATGAAGATCAGGAGAGTGTGCAGTGAATGGCGCATCCAGGTCGTTCAAGAGAACCAGGCGTCGCGGGAGTCCGGCCCGGGGGTGACCCGTATACGCGTCACGCGCGGTGGCTCGGTGCTGGGTGACGCGCGGACCATCAACGAGGTGAAGGCCATCCCGGCCCGGCACGGCGGTCCGGAGATCGAGGAGTTCGGCGAGTAGCAGCCGGCGGAAGCCTCTCGCATCCCGATCGGTCAGAGGTCGGGGGCGTTGAGGTGGAGTCGGAAGCCGCAGCTGCGCCGGAGTCGGGAGCGTCCCAGGGGTACTTAAGAGTCCTGGTGATCACGTAAGCGGCAGGCCACAGCGATGCGAGGGCTCCGGGCGGACCCGTCACTGACGCAACGAAGCTCCGGTTGAACGGGGTGACCTTGCCAAGTCGCCCTGACCCGCCGGAGCTTCGATGTGCCGTCAGTCTGCCAGTGTCTGCATCGTCAAGCCGCCCGTTCGTCGACTCGACGCGAATATGGGCCTGGTGGAGCGGCTGAGCTTGCTGCCAGATCCCCGCTGTCGCCGCGGTCGGCGTCACCCATTCGTGGGTGCGCTGCTGATCGCGGCCAGCGCGGTGCTTGCGGGCGCGAAGTCGTACGCGGCGATCGGGCAGTGGGCCGCGTCCGCGCCGCAGCACACCCTGGCCCGGCTTGGCGCGCGGGTGGTCGGCGCGCTGGGCATCCGGCTGGCGCCGAGCGCGGCCACGATCCGACGCGTCGTCGCGCTCGTTTGCCCGGGCGGGCTGGCCGAGCTCACCGGGACCGACCCCGCCGGGAAGGACACCCTCGCCGTGGACGGCAAGTCCGCCCGGGGCTCGCGCCACGGCGACAGTCCGGCCGCGCACCTGCTGGCGGCGATGACCGGCACCGGGCAGGCCGTCGCCCAACTGTGAGTACCCGACCGCACCAACGAGATCACCTGCTTCGCCGCGCTGCTGGCCCCGTTCGACCTGACCGGGGTCGTGGTCACCGCCGATGCGCTGCACACCCAGCGCGCGCATGCCCGGTTCCTGGTCGAGCGGAAGAAGAAGAAGGCGCACTACCTGCTGGTGGTCAAGGCCAACCAGCCCGGGCTGTTCCAGCAACTGCGCTCGCTGCCCTGGACGCAGGTGACCGCCCGCCACTACCAGCGCGGCACCGGACACGGACGTCGCGAGACCCGCGTCGTCCGGGCCCTGACCGTCACCGATCTGGGACTGGACTTCCCGCACGCCGTGCAGGCCGCGAAGATCACCCGCTACCGCACCAACCGCAAGACCGGGAAGCTGACCCGGCAGACCGTCTACGCGCTCACCGACCTGACCCACCAGCAGGCGTCACCCCAGCGCATCGGCCATCTCGCCCGTTCTCACTGGGGGATCGAGAACCGGCTGCACTTCGTCCGCGATACCGCCTTCGCCGAAGACGCCTCCAAGGTCCGCACCGGCAACGGCCCGGAGAACATGGCCACCCTGCGCAACCTGGCGATCAACACGCTCCGCCGACACGGCCACCGGAACATCGCCGCCGGCCTCCGCCACGTCTCCTACGACCCCTTCACCCGGCCGCTGGACCTGTTGGACATCCCCTGAGCAGCCCGTCTACAAGATCAGCGGGACTTTGAAACGCCCCTGGCCCTGTGCGGGATCCGCGGCTCTACCTCACTGGGCGTTTCGTCCCTGACTCTGGGGGTTCAGGTGCCGCGCCAGGTTGGGGTGGTTTCGCCGGTGAGTCGGCGGGTCATGAGGCTGATCATCGCGAGGTGGATCATGGCCTCGGAGCGGGCTGGGAGGGTTTCGTAGTCGCGGGCCAGACGGCGGTGGTTCATGAGCCAGCCGAAGGTGCGCTCGACGACCCAGCGTCGGGGCTGGACGACGAATCCCCTGGTGGTGGGGTCGCGACGGACGATCTCGATGTCGATGCCGAGCGTGGCGCCGTGTTCGACGACGGCGGTCTTGTAGCCCATGTCGGCCCAGGCCTTGCCGATGGTCGGGTGCTCGGCTGCGACCACGGTCAGCAGCTGTCTGCCGGCGGCGTTGTCCTGGACGCTCGCGGCGGTGACCGGCACCACGAGCAGCAGGCCGATGGTGTCGGTGACGATGTTGCGTTTCCTGCCCACGATCTTCTTCCCGACATCGACGCCCTGGCCGGCGACGGGAACGTTCGTGGAGGTCTTCACACTCTGGGAGTCGAGGATGCACGCGGTCGGCTCCGGATCGCGGCCTTCTGCGGCGCGGACCAGGCGGCGCAACAGGCCGTTGAGTTGCTCGAACACTCCCTCCTTCTGCCAGCGGGCAAAGTAGGTGTAGACGGTTTCCCAGGGCGGGTTGAGCTGCCCCGAGTTTCGTAGAGTCCGCGATTGTGTGATCAAGCGGCCTGCGGGGCTTCCTCCAGGCTCGCCCAGTACGCCTGCTCGTATTCGT
>NZ_JBITFB010000038.1:0-82951 GCF_044455625.1 Kitasatospora sp. NPDC051164
CATCGACGTCGTTGTGTTGGCGGTGATAACTGCCTGGGCGGTACCGAAGTGCACGGCGGTGGCGTTGGCCAGGTTGTGGCCGGTGAGAGTCACGGTGGTCTGCCCGGCCGTGGACCCGTGGCCGGGGATCACGGTCGTCGCCATATCGCTGACGTTATTTGCAGGCGCGTTGGTCACGTAGGCGTGCGTACCGTCGGGGAAGACCGCGATAGCGGTGGGGCCGCCTCCCACGCCGATGTTCTCGACGACGGTGTTGGTGGCGGTGTCGATCACACTCACCGTGCCCGGGCCGGAGTTCGCCACGTACGCGTGGGAGCCGTCCGGGCTCACTGCCACGAAGCGCGGCTGGGCGCTGACACCGACGACGGCAGTGACCGTGTTCGTTGCGGTGTCGATCACGCTCACCGTGGAGTTGCCGACGTTGGTGACGTAGAGATGAGCCCCGTCGGGGGTAAGCCCCAGCAGGATGGGGACGGGACCGACGGTGATCGTGGCGGTGACGGTGTTGGTGGCGGTGTCGATCACGCTGACGGTATTCGAGGCGAGACACGCGACTTAGGCGCGTGTCCCGTCCTGGGTAATGACCAGGCCGGTCGAGCCGTCCCCGACGGTGATGGTGGCGGTGACGGTGTTGGTGGCGGTGTCGATCACGCTCACCGTGTTCGTGGTCTGCCGTGTCACGTAGGCGCGGGCGCCGTCGGGGGTGAGCGCTACGACCGTCGCTCCCGCCCCTACGGCGATGTCCGTGACGATGGCGTTGGAAACGGTATCGATCACGCTGACGAGACCGTCGTCGTAGACGGTCACATACGCCCGGGTGCCGTCCGGACTGATCGCCACGAAGGTGGGACCGGCCCCCGTGGCGATGGTGGCGGTGACCGTGTCGGTGGCGGTGTCGATCACGCTCACCGTGTTCGAGCCCCGGTTGGCCACATACGCACGGGCCGCATCGGGGGTGAGGGCGACTCCCTCCGGTGTGTCACCCACGGGAATGGCGGTCCCTGCCGCGAACGCGGCATTCAACCCGGAGCGACGCACCTGGGCAGGCAGCAGCGGCGAACGCGATGGAAGGGTGAACATGACACTCCCTGAGGTAGGTGCGGGCGATCGTGTCCCGCACACGGAAATGTCTGCTCCACCGCATGGGCCGGCAGCAGGCAGGCAACCGGCCCAAGACCGGACCGGAAAAATTCACACTGCGCCAAGTACCCGCCCCATGAAGGCTTTTAACATCCGCTCGATATGTCCGATTTTCCGATGATCGCCTTTCCGGGGCCCAATTCGAGCGCTCGCTGGGCCGCGATGGCCGTCTCGGCGGACAGGCTTGTCACCGCGTAGAGAGTCTTGATGGTGGTCTTGCCGGTCTTGCGGGGGCTGCACACGAGGGGGGTGGCGTGGGTCTTGCTGACCACCGACCCCTTCACCGCCGCCGCATCCTGCGCGGACCACTTCACCACCGCAGGCATGTCGCTGGAGTGGGCGCGGATTCTCCTCACGAAAGCCGGAGCCGCCCAGGTGATCGGCCTGACCATTGGAAAGTACCGCAAGCCCCCACACCTTCTACATCCCGCGACCCGGCGTGGTCATCGACCCGTACACGACGAACAAGGTGGCCCCAGCCGACTTCCAGACGTCCGACCGATCTCCTGGCTTCGGCACCGGCCCGCAGGACAAGCTGACCGGGACCGTCAAGGAGATCATGAAAGGGGAGGGCGCGCCGACGAATGGCGCGCCGATCTTCCCTCACCGCCGCTGCCGGCCGCGCAGCCACCCGCACCGGCGGCGAGCGCAGTCGCTCCCGTCCGGGCCCGCGGTCACCCTGAACGAGCTCAGCCGCCGGGTAGGGCTGGCGAAGCCGAACGTGCTGCGCTACTTCGAGTCTCGCGAGGCGGTGCTGCTGGAACTGCTGGACCGCTTCCTGCAGGAGTGGCTGACGGAACTGGCAGGCGAGTTGGCCGCCGGCATCGACGAGAATCTGCCCATGGCCGAGCGAGCGGCAGCCGTGGCCGAGATTCTCAGCCGCTCGCTCTCCGGCCGAGTGGTGTTGTGCGACCTCTTCGGTGCACAGAGCAGCGTCCTGGAACACAACGTCTCCGTCGAGGTCGTCGCACGCTACAAGCGCGCCTCCCTGGACCGCCTGACAACCATGACCGCCCTGCTCCCGGCCGCAATGTGGGCGTCCCACTCGGCTAGAACGGCCCGAGCCCGGTTCATGGTCGCACGGCTGACCTGGTCTTCTTCGTAGAGATTCTCCTTGGTGAGGCGACCATCGGTCCGCTGCGGCCGTCCCTCGAAGAGGCGAGTCATCGCGGCTCGCAGGGCCGCGGCGGTCTTGGGGCTGACCGTGTCCTCTGGAGCGTCGGTGGGTCGGGTCACCGGGGATCACCGGCCATCTTGACGACGTTGCAGGTCATGTCGAGTTCGCGTTCGGCGAGGTCGCGGCGGCAGGCGGGTGTGGAGGGGGTGTTGATGAGCTCGAGTTGGCGTGGTCTCGTCGAGCAGCGCCGTCGACAGGTACTTGCCGTACTCACACAGCGGTGGCACCGGCATCTGCGTCTCCTCGTCGAGGAACATCGGCGTCCCGTCAAGCAAGCCGCGCCGCTTCAGTAGTGCAGCGACCTCCGCGGCTGAGATGACGTCAGCCTCCAGGAACTGCTCCAGCAGCCCGGACTGCACAAAGGCAAGATCCACTCTCGTCCCTCCCTGCAGGCAGACAGGGCACTCTCGTCAGCTCACCCGCCCCACCACCACAACGGAGCGAAACTGAACCACAGATCTCACAGGAACCCAAGGCGCAGCGGGGAGGCAGCGGCCGAAAGCTCGATCACTTGCCGAGCCGCGTGCAGGCCACTCGGCTACGGAAGAGCCTGCGTGATGAGGCCGTTCAGATGGCACTCCAACGCGGCGAGGTTGAAACACGTGGTGATCGGCAGGGTGGGGTGCCGTCTGCAGCTGGCCCTGAGGGAGTCGGACAGGCCGTCGAAGGTGAGGACTCTTTCATGAGCGACCCGGTAGAGCGCGTACTCGGAGCCGTCGATCTCCTCGATGGGAAGGTCGCCCTCCCAGGCGTCCTCGTACCACCTGCCGGAGACACGGCTGATGAAGAGGAGCGCGCGTTGGCCCACGGCGAGTGACCGCTGGCCCCAGTGAGTCGGTTTGCCAACGAAGCGGATCTCCGATCCCACCTTGCCCGCGAAGACCCGTGCCAAGTACACCTCTTCGACGATCGCGGTGAACTGCTGCGGGGCAGGCGAACCAGTGATCACTGCCCTGATCAGATCGTTCCGCTCCACCTTCTCCTGCAGAAAGCTCATGGGCCGATTGTCCTCCTTGCCAATGGCCGGCGAAAGACCAGCCAAGGCCGGCGGACCGGCCCAGGCCGGTGCAACACGCCCGCCCCGGGCCCTCCCTGTCACATACTGACCTCGGCTCGTCAGGATGAACCTTTGCGAAGTCTCTGATGGGTCTGGAGCGTTGGCTGTATCCGGTGGTGTGTGAGATATGCGGATGGGGGCGGGCTGACCGCCGCGGGACGTGAGCGCCGGGAAGTGGTACGGACCCAGGCGGCCGAGCTGTTCGAGCAGGGAGTCAAGCCGCTGGAGGTGGCACGGCGGCTGCGGGTGAGCCCGAAGTCGGCCTATCAGTGGCAGCAGTTGTGGCGGGACGGCGGTGTGCAGGCTCCGGCCTCTCGCGGCCCGAGCGGATCGCGGTGCCGTCTGTCGTCGCGCTGCCTGGAGAAACCCGCTGCGTATCTGGAGCAGGGCCCGGCCGCGCACGGCTGGGTGGAGGACCGGGTGTGGACCGCGGCGAGGGTGGCCACACTGATCGGCCGGAAGTTCCACGTCTCCTACAGCGTCTCGGGCGCCACGAGGCTGATGCACCGCCTCGGCTTCAGCCCGCAGGTCCCCGCGCGGCGGGTGGCCGAGCGGGACGAGCAGGCCGTCACCGTGTGGAAGGAGTCTCAATGACTGAGTCAAGCCGTCTGAGCGACCGGATCGGGGGAGAGGAGACCCGGTTGTCGCGCAGGAGGAGCCATAGGACGCTGACCCGTCGGCGGGCCAGGGCAATGACCGCTTGGACGTGCTTGCAGCCCTCGCCGCGCTTCTTCCGGTAGAAGACCCGTCGCAGGCGGCGGCTGTACCGTTTGGGCCGGTGCAGGTTGCCGGTGCGGCGGCCGGAGTCGCGCGGGACGGGCACCAGCCCGGCCGCCGAGGCGAGGTGGCCGGCGTCCGCGTAGGCCGTCAGGTCACCAGCGGCCACGACGAGCTCCGCGCCGAGTACCGGCCCGATGCCGGGCATGGACTCGATGATCTCGGCCTGCGGATGGGCGTGGAATGTGTCTCGGATCTGCCTGTCGATCCGCTTCAGCCGGTCGTCCAGCGCGAGGCAGCTGAGGTCAGTAACTGGCTACGGACCTGGGCGCGCACGGCGTCATGGCGCATCCGCGGCCGGCGGCCGTCCGGCAGTACCGTGACGGCTGCGAGGTCGATGTGGTGCACGACGTGCTGGACCGCGACCCACCGCTACCCCGGCTCGCCCTGCGGTGCCAGGCCGGTGTTCCGGCGATCACCCGGGGCGCCGGCTGCCCGCCAGGATGAACCGCCAGACCCGGGCTCTACGTTCTTTCTGGTAGTGGTCAACAGAGATGAGACGTACGGAAAGTGGTGCGCATGACCCAGCTGGAGCGGAACTGCCCAGCGGCCCTGCTGCTGCTCGGGGGGGCCGGTCACGGACACCGCCGCCGTGCTCGCCGCGGCCCGCGGCCTGCACGTCTGGGACCCGCGGCGGCCGGCGGTCGGACAGCTGCTGGAACACCTGCTGGACCACGGCGACGACGCCCGGGCCAGGTCTCCGCACCAGGGCCGGAACCAGCTCGCACCGTTCGACGACTCGAACGTCATCCCCATCCCGACGGCCCGCATCGAACGCCGACAAGCCGTCACCGGCCTCATCAACGAGTACCACCGAACAAGCTGACCATCCGACAAACCCCCGGCTCACAGCCGGTGAAGCCATTTTGAAGCACTACGGGCCACTCGGCCTGGATGATCTTGCAGTGTTAGGATTTTCAGGTCGGAGTAACTCGCCACAGGCTCCGATGCACCCTCGTTAGACATGAACGGAGAGTGTCGTGCCGAAAACCCACACTACTCCGGCGGGAGAATTTTCGCCGACGTTATTGTCAATAGCTTTGACCGGTCCTCACGGCGTCGGATCGATTTGCCCTTCCTGGCCGGAAGCCCAGCTGATACGCGAACCCCACGAGGTCCGTTCGAGCGATGACGTCCTTTTGTTTTACGGACCCGGCATGACCCAGGAAATGAGGCGGTTCTCGATCGAGTCGGACGTCGAGCTGCCGCCTGTCACGACTGTGGGCTCCGCTTACGGTCCCGTCCCAGCCGGGCCGTACGGAACGGACGAGTGCCATGGGTAATGACCAGAACGGCTGCGAAGTGTCCCAGCCGGTCGGCGACTGCGTTCTCAGCTCGGTCCAGGTCAGGATCCTGGAGGGCATTGCGGCCGGCTTCTCCAGCGGGCGACTTTCGAGAGAGTTATACCTCAGTTCGAAGACCATCGACTATCACGTCCGCGTCATGTCCGACAAGCTGCAGGCGCCGAATCGTGTCGCGTTGGTTTCGAGGGCGTTCGTCCTCCAGATTCTGCGAACAGATTCATGGCCCCCGCGCATTGCGTATGAAGCTGTGGATTAATGCCCGGCGGTTCGCGAGATCGTAATCCGCACGTTCTGCAAGAACTTCATTTTACGTCATGTTTCCCGGACGTTTACTTTATCTCGCTCCTTCTGGTCAGGTCGGAGGTCAGACGTGCGCGGGCCAAGCCGTGACCTGGCTCGGCGATCTGCTGCAGCGTGGCGTCGATGTCGGCCGTGGACGTGGTGGTCACGACTGCACCGGCACCGGCGCGACGCCGCCAACCGGCACCTCGTGCCCACCATGATCTGGCGGGAGGTCCGCCGCGTGGCCACCGAGAGGGGGACCTCGTCCTTGCGTGGCAAGGGCATTCCCAAATCGATGGTCGTCAATGTTCCTCCCCTG
Organism: Kitasatospora sp. NPDC051164; assembly: GCF_044455625.1. Lineage (NCBI taxonomy): Bacteria > Bacillati > Actinomycetota > Actinomycetes > Kitasatosporales > Streptomycetaceae > Kitasatospora > Kitasatospora sp. NPDC051164. The sequence continues at coordinate 6,057 of NZ_JBITFB010000038.1, forward strand.
AATGAACCGGCCAGGTGCCGGGGTCGTCGATGTCTGCTGACGCCGGTGCGGCGTCGAGGCCGGTCAGCAGCCCCACCACGACCCTGGTGATGTTCTGCGCGGTCAGCCCGCAGGCGGCGAGCACCTCGGCCCTGGTGCCGTGGCTGAGGAACCGCCTCGGGATGCCGAACTCGCGCAGCGGGGTGTGCACGTCGGCGTCCCGCAGCGCCTGCGCGATCGCGGAACCGACACCACCTGCGCGGCTGTTGTCCTCGACCGTGATCGCGAGCCGGTGGCGGCGGGCCAGGTCGGCCAGCGCGGGGTTCACCGGGGTGACCCATCTCGGGTCCACCACCGTCACCCCGATGCCCTGTGCCCGCCCACCGTCGGCGACGGTGAGCGCGAGCCCGGCCAGCGCACCTACCGCGATGATCAGCACGTCCAGCCGGCCGGAACGGCGCAGCACGTCAATCCCGTTGAACGTGGCGGTGGCGGGCAGGTCCTCACCGGCGGGGCCTTTGGGGAACCGCAGCAGTGTCGGACCTTCGTGCCACGCCACCGCCTCAGCCAGCAGTTCGGCCAGCCTGGTGCCGTCCCGCGGCGCCGCGATCCGCAGCCCCGGCACCACCTGCAGCACCGACAGGTCCCACATGCCGTTGTGGCTCGGCCCGTCGTCGCCGGTCACCCCGGACCGGTCGAGGACGAACGTCACCGGGCGGCGGTGCAGCGCGACGTCCATGAGCAGTTGGTCGAGCGCGCGGTTGACGAACGTGGAGTAGATGGCCACCAGCGGGTGCACACCGCCCATGGACAACCCGGCGGCCATCGTGACCGCGTGCTGCTCGGCGATGCCGACGTCGATCACCCGGTGCGGAAACCTGCGCTGCAGCGGCAGGAGCCCGGTCGGCTCGGTCATCGCGGCCGTGATCGCCACGAGGTCGTCGCGCTGCTCGGCCAGTTCGACCAGCTTCTCGCCGAACACCGACGTGAACGACGGGGGCGATACCTTCAGTGCCTGCCCGGTGTACGGGTCCATCGGTTTGACGGCGTGGCCGAGATCGAGGTCATTGGTCTCGGTGTGCCGGTATCCCTTGCCCTTGGCGGTGATCACGTGCACCACCACCGGCCGGCCCAGTGCGACCGCGCGGCGCAGGGAGTCCTGGACGGCGGGGAGGTCGTGACCGTCGACGGGGCCGAGGTAACCGAGCCCGAGTTGTTCGAACACGCCCGGCCCGCGCCCGGCGCGCAGGTCGGCCAGGTGCTCGGCCAGCCCGCCGACGGTCGGCGCGTAGGAGCGTTGGTTGTCGTTGAGCACGATGACGAGCGGCCGCTCCGGCCCGCCCGCGATGTTGTTGAGCGCCTCCCAGGCCATGCCGCCGGTCATCGCGCCGTCGCCGATGATCGCGACGGTCGCCCGGTCGCGTCGGCCGAGGTGGGCGTCCGCCCTGGCCAGCCCGTCCGCGTAGGACAGCGCGGTGGACGCGTGCGAGTTCTCCACCAGGTCGTGCTCGGACTCCTCCCGGCTCGGGTAGCCGGAGAGCCCGCCCGACTTACGCAGCCGGTCGAACCCGGCCTGGCGGCCCGTGAGGATCTTGTGCACGTAGGACTGGTGCCCGGTGTCCCACAGCAGCCGGTCCCGCGGGGACTCGAACACCGTGTGCAACGCGATGGTCAGCTCGACCACACCCAGGTTGGGCCCGAGGTGTCCCCCGGTCGCGGAGACCCGCTCGATCAGGAACGCGCGGATCTCCCCGGCGAGGTCGCGCAGCTCCCCGGCGGTCAACTCACGCAGCCGCGCCGGGTCGCGCACGGTTTCCAGCAGCGCCATGTCGAACAGTGCTCCTCACCGGGCGTGGTGGGCGGCCGCGGCCGCCCACTCGGTCAGTTCGGGCCGACTGCCCGGCGCGATGCCGGTTCGGCCGACGATCGGTCCCGACCGGTCACGGCGCGTCCGCCACTCCGGTCAGCCGCGTGGGCGGGAAGAACACGATGTCCTCGGTCGCCACCCGTTCCACGGACGTGTCCGCGTAACCCAGTTCGGCGAGCCGGTCGAGCAGCTGGTCGACGAGGATCTCCGGCGCGCTCGCCCCGGCGCTCACGCCGACCGTGCTCACGCCGGCCAGCCACGTGGGGTCGAAGTGCGTCACGTCCGGCACCAGTTCAGCCCTGCCGCCGAGCCTGCGCGCCACCTCGACCATCCGGATCGAGTTGCTGGAGTTGGTCGAACCGACCACCAGCACCAGGTCGCAGCGGTCCACGATGGCCCGGATGCCGTCCTGGCGGTTCTGGCTGGCGTAACAGATGTCGTCGGTGGCGGGCCCGCGCAGGTCGATGAACCTGCGCTGGAGCACGGCGATGATGTCCCTGGTCTCGTCCACCGAGAGCGTGGTCTGGGTGAGGTAGGCGACTGCTGCGTCGGAGGGAAGGTCCAGTGCCTCCGCGTCGGCAACCGTCTCGACGATGATCGTCTGGTCGGGAGCGTGCCCGTAAGTGCCCTCGACCTCCTCGTGGTCCGCATGCCCGACCAGCAGCAACGTCCGTCCGTCGCGGGCGAACCGGCGGGCCTCCTGGTGCACCTTGGCCACCAGGGGGCAGGTCGCGTCGAGCACGTCCAGCCCGCGTGCCTCCGCGTTCTGCCGCACCTGCGGGGAGACGCCGTGCGCGGAGAAGACACACACCGCGCCCTCCGGTACCTCCTGCTCGGAATCGACGAACCGGACTCCCCGGCGCTGGAACTCGCGCACCACGTAGTGGTTATGCACGATCTCCTTGCGGACGTAGATCGGCGCGCCGTGCTGTTCCAGCGCGAGGTCGATGATGGCTATCGCCCGGCGTACACCGGCACACAAACTCCGTGGCTCGGCCAGCAGGACCCGCTTACCGTCACTCATCCCACTCCGTTCCGTGCCATGACGTTTGCGTTGAAACGCCTGGCCTGCGTTGCCGAACAGGGCATCCACGCCGGTCGGTAGAAACCGGGCCCTTCTGGGGAAGTCTTGTCTGCCGTTCGGTGCCGGCCTAATAGCCGAACTCGAAGTACGGCCTTGGGTGCCGCCCAGCAGCTACCAATCTGCACAGTACTCCAATCCGGTCCTCACACCGTCTCCGTTTGGGGTTTTTCCTAAAGTCGAAGCTGCTCACGCCGCGTCGTTGACACGACCAGGACTGTCCTCCAGGATGGCATCCAATAGCCGCCGCTCAATTTTGGGCGACTCAGGATTCCGGATCGTGAGAGCGGCCCTGCATTTCGAACGAGGCGCTGCTCGTGCCGCAAGCCACGGAATCCGGTCCGGCGATCCTCGTTAAACCACGTATCCTCGCCAAAATTCATGACGCGCGCAGCGCAACGACCGAAGCAGGCCATTCGCCAACGTCGTCGGCATCAGAGCTCTGGAGGAGTGACCGTGTCAAATCTGCTGGATGAATTTTCGAGTTCGCCTCAGGCAGCGCTGGAGCCTCAGGACGAGGTAAGAATCGTTGGCCAGTACTACGACGACAAAACAGCCAGGCTTGTCCGCAAATACGGGCCCGGCCCCAGGATTCACTACCACGTGGGTCACTACCCTTCGGCTGAAACGCCGCTGCATCCCGACGATGTGACGCCGGATGCCATTCGCCGCAGCATCCGGGACCACCAAGAGGGTCTGCTGCGGTACGCGGCCAAGATCTGGGGCGCTGAACACCGGCTGTCGGGGCGAATCCTGGACGTCGGCTGCGGTCTCGGCGGGGGCTCGCTCTTCTGGGCGCAGGAGTACGGCGCCGACGTCACGGCGGTCACCAATGCGCCGGAACACGCGCCGATCGTCAACAAGTTCGCACGGGAATGCGGCGTGGACGAGCGGGTCCGAACCCTGGTCTGTGATGCGATGCATCTCCCCCTGGACGGCCCCTATGACGCAGCAGTAGCGATCGAGAGCAGCGGATACTTCAACCGTCCGCAGTGGTTCGAGCGTCTGGCGCAGGTGCTTCGTCCGGGCGCGAGTGTGTGCATCGAGGAAGTGTTCATTACACGCCCTCACGGGGCCGATGTGTGGGCCGAATACTTCTACACGAAGCCGGCCACGGTGCTCGACTACGCAGAAGCCGCGCAGGCTGCGGGCTTCGAACTGGTCGATGAGGTCGACGCCACGTCAGAGACCCTGCCGTTCTGGGAGGAGAGCGTCGCCTGGACGAAGGCGGTACTGGACACCGACAGCGGCCTCTCTGCAGTTGACCGCAGGAACCTGAGGATATCTCTGCTGGCGAACCAGGCGCTCTGCGCTGAATGGCAAGCAGGAGGCATGCAGCTGGGCTTCTTGCGCTTCGAGCGTAAGTGAGCGCGAAGAGTAGCAGACAGCCAGTTTGTTGACCTGGCAGCACTGGTTACCAGTGGTTGTCAGTAGATCACGCAGGCGCTGGGCTGGGGTTGCCCAGCCCAGCGCAGCGGGTTTCCGCCCGCCTTTCGATGTGACTGCCGCCTAGGTGTCGCCAACCATCTCCTCGACGCGTTCCCCGGCTTGTGGCTCGCGGTCGACCCGCAGGATCTGCGGTGGCGTACCAACACGATCATTCGCGGGCTCACCGCCGGTACGGCTGAACCGCCGCCGACTTCCCGCCACCTTCACGACGATACGGAGTTCCTCATGACGCTCGGACAGTCTCCCGCTCACAGCGACGTCCGCAACGTGTACGACGGGTTCGGTCGGATCTACGGTTCCGTCTGGGGCCCCAATATCCACTACGGCTACTGGGAGAACGAGGCCGACGACAGCTCCGTCGAGGTGGCCACGGACCGCCTGACCGACCTGATGATCTCTGGTCTCGCCGCACAGGCCGGCCAGCGGGTCCTGGACATCGGCTGCGGCATCGGCTACCCCGCGCAGCGGCTCGTCCGCACTTGTGACGTGAACGTGGTGGGCATCACCGTCAGCCACATCCAGGTTGAGGAGGCCACGGAACTCGCCGCCGAGGCCGGGCTCGCCGACCGGGCCACGTTCCAGTTCGCGGACGCGATGGACATGCCCTTCCCCGACGGCTCGTTCGACGCGGCCTGGGCGTTCGAGTCGATGTGGCACATGCCCGACCGGGCCCAGGTGCTCTCCGAGGCCGCCCGCGTGCTGCGCCCCGGCGGCCGCCTCGCCATCGCCGACGTCATCCAGCGCGACCCGATCAGCCCTGAGGGACGCGTGGTCCTGGACCACATCTCCGAGAACTACGCGGTGCACTCCCTGGGCACTGTGGACGAATACCGGGTGGCGTTGGCCGCCAACGGTTTCGTCGACGTGGAGATCCGTGACATCACCGACAACGTCATCCGTACCCTCGGGCTCATGGCCGACGCCTTTGATACTGTCCGCGACAAGCTGGCCGACCTGGTCGGCGAGGAGCACGCCGAGTCGCTCATCCACAACGTGCGCAGGTTCGGGGCCATCCCGGAGAGCGGCTACCTCTTCCTGACCGCGGTCCGCGCCTGACCGCGGGCGCCGTCCCCGGTTCTCAGCTCGGCGTCTCATGGCGCAAGGCTGGGGTCGAGGTACTTCCTGACGCTTCCTGAACAGAGCCCTCCGGCGGTTGAGCGAGATGTCTGACGTCTCAACTCGACGTCCGGAGGGCCTCGTTGTTTGTCCATCCTGCATCACCGGACCTGCCGCACGGCCCATCAGCAGTCCGACAAGCCGAAACGGCCCGCCAGTTCATCTGACGGGCCGTCACGCCGTGCTTGGGGCTAGCCGGCATCCGGATCTGTGGAACCCAGGGTCCTCACCGCAGGGGTCAGCGTGTCGTCCAGATCCCCGACGACCGCCCGGATGTCCGTCCTCACTGCCGTACCCGCAACTCGGTCAACGCCCGAAGCGGAAACACCGGCCGGTGATGTGGCGGCTGCCCTGGCGCCAGGGTCAGACCCGGCATCCTGGTGGCGATGGCCTCTACCGCGATCTCCAGTTCCGCGCGGGCGAATCCGGCTCCGAGGCAGAAATGGATGCCGTGCCCGAACGCGAGATGCGTGGCAGACCGGCTGTCCGGACTGAACGCGGCCGGACATGCGCGAGAGCGGCTGTCCCGGCCGGCCGCTCCGTACAGCAGAAGCAGCCGACTCCCCGCGGCCAGGTGGACGCCACCGACCACTACGTCACGGACCGCGGTCCGGTACATGCCCGCCAGCGGGCTGTCGAACCGCAGCCCCTCCTCGACGAGGTCCCGTACGGCGATCGTCCCGTCGACGACCTCGGCCCAGCCGCCGGGTGACTGAAGCTGCTGGTAGAGGATCGTGCCGAGCGCCTCGGCACAGGTCATGTGTCCCGCGAAGATCAGGGTGGGGACCTGGACGGAAACCTCGTCAGCGGTGAGCGTGCGGCCCGCCTTGCCGTCGTGGAGCAGCTCACTGATCAGGTCGTCCTGCGGTGCGGCCAGCCGCTCCTGCACGAGTGAACGGGCGAACGCTCCGAAGTCCATCAGCCCGCGGGCGAATTCACGCAGCCGCTCAGGATCGGCGTTGCTCTGCGACATCATGAGCTCGATGCGCTGCTCGGACCACGTGCGGCAGCGGTCGTAGTAATCCTCCGGGACCCCGAGGCGCCGGCAGATCACCTCGAGGGCGTACGGAACGGCGAACGCCGAGATGAAGTCGAACTCCGTCAAGACCGCGGCACGCTCGACGAGGTCGGTGGCGATCGCACGGATCGTGGGTTCGAACGCTCTGACCCTGGCCGGCGTGAACCCGGCGTTGAGCACTTCCCTGACCCTGGCGTGCTCGGGCGGGTCGAGTGAGCCGACGGCCACCGCATCAGCGCCGCGCCAGGTGCGGAACATCCGACTCACGTCCTCGGGCAGTGCGGCCGCGGGACGAGGGTTGTGGTCACGCGCCGAGAAGCTTTGGTCGTCCCGCAGCACGGCAACCATGTCCTCGCGCCGGGTGACGCACCACGCGCCGAGCAAAGGGGCGTAGAACACCGGTTCCGTCTCTCCGATGTCGGCCAGAAATGAATACGGGTCGTCGCGATGCGCGCCGTACGGGTCGAACGACCTGACTTCATGCAATTGCTCAGAATCAACTGGCATAGCCATTCAGCCTCTCAAGCTTTCAGTGAACCATTCCCGGCAATGATCAGTGACGTCGTGTGATACTGCTCGGCCCGCCCGGGCGACCCAGGGTCGCAACGTCCGCCCGTCGCGGGCGAACCGGCGGGCCTCCTGGTGCACCTCGGCCACCAGGGGGGCAGGTCGAGCACGTCCAGCGCGCGCCGTGCTGTTCCAGCGCGAGGTCGATGACGGCTATCGCCAGGCGTACACCGGCACAGAAACCGAGCCCTTCTCAGGAAGTCTTGTCTGCCGTTTGGTGCCGGCTTAATAGCCGGACTCGAAGTACGGCCTCGGGTGCCGCCCAGCAGCTACCAATCTGCACAGTACTCCAATCCAGTCCCCACACCGTCTCCGTTTGGGGTTTTTCCTAAAGTCGAAGCTGCCCACGCCGCGTCGTTGACACGACGGGAGAGGTCGTTCAGGATGACAGGCGGAACGATCACGCAAATTCCGGTGCATCACTCCGGGTCCGGATTGCGCGTAGCTGCGGGAGCTGCCTACGCATTGACCTGTAGTGAGATCGGGTGATCATGAGCTTTGCGCAATCATTCGTCCATCCAGCGCAGTGATTTCCAGTGGTGCAATTCGCGAACGCCATGCGCGTAGGCTCTGACCACGAATTGGGAAGGCGCGCGACCGAAGGAGAATCCCGATCAGCGCACTCGACACCTCGTCGACCGGGCTCCAAGCCTTCCTGTCGCCGAAGATGGTGCAATCCACGGTACTGCCCGTTATGCGGCAGCAGACTTCCGCACTGCAGCCGATCCTGGCCCGGATCTGCTCCTACCACCTCGGCTTCATCGACGAACACGGTGACCCCAGCGGTGCGGAGGGCGGCAAGCTGACCCGCGCCGCCCTCATGATGGCGGCGGCTGACGGCGTCGGCCTACGGCCGGAGGACGTGCGGTGCCCGGCGGCAGCACTGGAGTTGCTGCACAACTCGACCCTGATCCACGACGACATCATCGACGCGGACGAGCTGCGTCGCGGCCGCCCGGCCGCGTGGAAGGTGTTCGGCACCAGTCTGGCCATCCTGGCCGGGGACGCGTTGCAGGCTCTTGGGCTGCAGATGGTCGTCGCCGACCCCGGCCCCGGCCGTGCGGAAATCTCCAGCCTGTTCGCCGAAGCCCTCGGTCTGGTTCTCGCGGGCCAGGCTCGCGAGCTCACCGTCCGGCTGGGTCCGGGCACCGGCATCGCGGAGTACGACCGGATCGTGGAGGAGAAGACGTCCGCGCTGCTGGAGTGCGCGCTGGTGACGCCCGCATTGCGGGCGGGCAGACCGGAGCACGTCCTGACTGCCCTGCGCAGCGCAGGCCGGCATCTGGGCCTGGCTTTTCAGATCTTCAACGACGTCGAGGACATCTGGGGCGACCCCGCAGTGACCGGCAAGCCCGTCCGGAGCGACATCCTGCGGCGCAACCCTTCTCTTCCGGTGCTGGCGGCCTTGTCCACCGACAGCCCGGCCGGCGAACGACTGCGCCAGCTGTGGCACGCCGACGGCAGCACGGCAGCGGACCTCCAGGAGATGGCCGACCTCGTCGAGGAATCCGGCAGCCGGCACACGGCCGAGCGGCTGTCCCGCAGCCATCTGGACTCGGCTCTGGAGCACCTCGGACGAGCCGAGTTGTCCCCGGCCGCGTCCGCCGAACTGACCGCCTTGTTCGACCGCATCGTCAATCGCACGCCATGACGTACATCGTGATCATCCTCGACAAGGTGGTCTGAACCTCGATTCCGGCGGAGGCCGTCAGTGAGTACCCCAGCTCAATTGCCTTTCGAGCAGACGAATGTGCTGCAACTCGCGCCAGGGCTGCGCACGCTCCAATCCCAGGGCGCGGTCCATCGGGTTCGTACTGCCGAGGGCGTCGAGGCGTGGCTGGTCACCGGTCATGCCCAGGTGGCGCAGCTGCTCGACGATGACCGGCTCAGCCGCTCCAATCCCGATCCGGAGGCCGCGGCGAAGGACAGCGGGTCGGCGTTCCTCGCCGGCCTGCTGGGCGACTTCGCCACCGACCACGCTCGGTTGCGTGCGCTACTGGAGCCGCACTTCTCACCCGAGCGGATGCTGGCGCTGCGGCCCCACGTCGAAGAACTGACCGGGCGGCTCCTGGACGAACTGGCCGGGCAGAAGTCACCGGTGGACCTGCGCCAGATGGTGGCGCTGCCGCTGCCGCTTCAGGTGATGTGCCAGTGGTTGGGCGTACCCCGGGAGGACAAGGACCGGTTCGGCAGCTGGATCCAGGACGCCGCCAACGTCGGGGACCCGGTCAGGTCCAAGCAGGGACTGGGCGAGTTGTTCGGCTACTGCAGGCAACTCGTCGCGGACAAACGGCAGAATCCCGGCGATGACGTGATCTCCCGGATCTGCGCGACCGAGGGGATCAGCGACAACGAGGTCCTCGGGCTGACGGCGTTGTTGCTGTTCGGTGGCTATGAGACCACGGTGGCCCGGATCGGCACCTGCGTGTCGCTGCTGCTGGCCAACCCCGAGCAGTGGCAGGCGTTGCTGGACGACCCGGGCCTCGTCCCCGGCGCGGTCGAGGAAACCCTGCGGATGTCGATGCCGAACCCGCACAACGGCGGCATGCCCCGTTATGCGCTGACGGACTTCGAGATCGACGGAGTCACCATCCGGGCCGGCGACTTCGTGCTGCTGAACATCATCGCGGCCAACCACGACGAGACGGCCTTCGCCGACCCCGGCCGGATCGATATCGCTCGCAACACCGCGGACAGCCTCGTGTTCGGGCGCGGCGCCTACTCCTGCGTCGGCGCGATGCTGGCCCGGATGCAGCTGCAGGTGTTGCTCACCCAGCTCGTCGCGCGATTCCCCACCATGCGTCTGGCTGTCGGTGGAGAGGAGCTGGGGCTGCGCCACAACACGCTGATCGGCGGGTTGGTCCAGCTTCCGGTGACCTGGTGATTGGATCCTGATGCTGCACAAGATATCTACCGGCGTCGTCACGAAGAGCCCGGATTCAGTCCGCGCATATCTCCTGTTGATGCGACTGGACCGGCCTACGGGGTACGTGCTGTACCTGCTTCCAGGGCTGTGGGCCGTCGTCCTCGCCTCCGGGCGACGACCGGACCTGCTGGCGGTGGTGGTCGTCGCTGTCGCGGCGGTGCTGGTGCGCGGCGCGGCCTGCGCGGTCAACGACGTGGTCGACAGGGACGTCGACGCCCGGGTCGCCCGCACCGTGTCGCGTCCTGTCGCGTCGGGGACGATCAGCGTCGGGAACGCACTCCTGTTCGCCGCCGCACAGGCCGTGGTCGCACTGCTGGTCCTGGCGGTGGCGAACGTGGGGACAGCCCTGGTCGTCGGGGCCTCGTACCCGTTGATCGTCGCGTACCCCTTCATGAAGCGCATCTTCTTCTGGCCCTCGGCGTTCCTGGCGCTGGTGATGAGCGTCTACGTGCTGATCGGCTGGACGGCGGTGACCGGGAGCGCCGACTACCCGCTCGCGGTGTACGGCCTGTACGCCGGCGGGGCCTTCTGGACCCTGATTCACGACACGATCTACTCCCATCAGGACAAGGAGTACGACCGGAACATCGGTGTCAGGTCTTCCGCCCTGCTGTTCGGCAAGGCCACCAAGGCGTGGCTGGCGATGTTCGTCGTGCTCAGCGTCGGCGGGGTGCTGTGGGCCGGTTCCCAGACGCCGATGGGGTGGGCGTTCTACCTGGTCGTCGTGCTCGCGGGAATCTTCTTGTCCTATCTGGTCGTACGTGTGGACCTGGATGATCCGCAATCGTGCTGGGACACCTTCGTCGCCAACACGTACTTCGGCTGGATCGTTCTCGCGGCCGCGGTCGCCGGGCAGTTCACATGAAGGATGAGCTACGTATGACGGATTCGATGTGGCAGGGCAGTGGCGTCGACCTGGACGCCTACCTGACCCGCGTGGGCTACCAGGGCGACGTGGCTGCGGACCTCTCCACGCTGCGGGGTCTGCACGCCGCCCACGTCGACGCGATCGCCTTCGACAACCTCGACGCGGTGCTCGGGCGGCCGACGGTGCCGTTGGACCTGGACAGCGTCCAGGAGAAGATCGTGCGACAGGGCCGCGGCGGCTGGTGCCTGGAACAGGTCGTCCTGATGGCGGCGGTGCTGGACCGGATCGGCTTCACGTTCTCGGCGTTCGCGGGCAGGACACGGATCCGCACCGGGAACAAGTACGGTCCGGCACTCCACGTAGCCCTGTGCGTGCAGCTCGACGACGAACGCTGGATCTTCGACGTGGGTTTCGGTGCATACGGGCCGCACGTCCCCATCCGCCTCGCCGAGAACTCGCGGCTGGACGGCGATTGGCCCTTCGACGTGGTGCGGGAACCGAGTGGTGAACACGTGCTGCGGTTCCTTCGACCTGAGGGTCCCGCAGAGCTCTACGGTTTCACCACCGACGCGCGCTATCCGTCGGACTTCGAGCTCCTCAACCATTTCTGCCTGACTCACCCGCGCTCGCCGTTCAACCACCGCATGGTCCTCCAGCGCACTCAGCCCGACGTGAGGCACCTCCTCGTCGGCAGCACTCTCACGGAGATACGTCCCGCAGAGCCGGCGACCTTCCGGGAACTCGACAAGGACGAGACGCTTTCCGCTCCCGAGGAGATCTTCGGGATCACCTTGGAACCGGGCGACGTCCGAACGCTCCGGAAGATCTTGGACGGCCCGTGATGCGTACCTTGCTGCTGGACAACTACGACTCGTACACCTTCAACCTGTACCAGTTGATCGCCGAGATCAACGGCCAGGAGCCCGTCGTCATGGTCAACGACGATCCGATGTTGTCCAGCCTGCGGCTGGAGGACTTCGACAACATCGTCGTCTCGCCCGGCCCTGGACGGCCGCAGAACCCGCGCGACGTCGGCCTCCTCGGCGACCTGCTGCGTCGCACCACGCTGCCCGTGCTGGGCGTCTGCCTCGGCCATCAGACGATCGCGCACCTGGCCGGAGCGTCGGTGGTCGCCGCGCCCGAACCGAGACACGGGCACCTCGCCAAGGTCTCCCACGAGGGAGATCCGCTGTTCGCCGGCATTCCGCGGGAATTCGTCGCGGTTCGCTACCACTCACTGTGCGTGCAGGAGCCCCTGCCCGAGGAGCTCATCGCCACCGCGTGGGCAGACGACGGTGTACTCATGGCGCTGCGTCACCGCGATCTGCCGCAGTGGGGCGTGCAGTTCCACCCCGAGTCGATAGCTTCCCAGTACGGGCGTGAGATCCTGCGGAACTTCGCCGATCTGACCCGCCGGACGCAGCACAAACAACGGCCCTCCGTCACCGACACCGGAACGGACACGGACACCGGCACCGGCACCGCACTGGCCGGCGAGACGCCCGGCGCGGTCGAGGAACTGGGAATCATCAGCACGGCCGTGCCGACCGCTGCCGATGCCGAGGCCATCTTTCTGAAGCTCTTCGACAACACCCCGTACTGCTTCTGGCTGGACAGCAGCCGGGTGGAGGAGGGCCTGTCCCGGTTCTCGTTCCTCGGCGACACGTCAGGTCCGCTCAGCGAGGTCCTGACCTACCGCACCGGCAGCGGGACAGTGGAAGTGCGCGACGCGAACGGCGTCGGCATCGTCACCGGCAGCGTGTTCGACGTCCTCGAACAGCGGCTGCGCGACCGGCGCATCCCCGACTCGGACCTGCCGTTCGACCTGACCGGCGGCTACGTCGGCTACTTCGGCTACGAACTCAAGGCCGAATGCGGGGCCACGGCCAGCCACACCGCCGAAACGCCGGACGCCATCTGGATGTTCGCCGATCGCGTCATCGCGGTCGACCACCAGGAGGGACTGACCTACCTGGTGGCCGTCCACGACGAGAAGACCCGGCGTGACGCGCAGGAGTGGGTGGAACGGACGTCCGCGCTCCTGACGGGTCTGAACCCGGCCGATGTCGAGCCGCCGCGCGAACCCGCCGCCGGCCCGCCCCCGAATGCCGAGGAGTACCTCGGCCACGGCCGGAGCCAGTACCTGGCGGACATCACGGAGTGCCAGCGGCAGCTGAACCGGGGCGAGAGCTACGAGATCTGCCTGACCAACAAGTTGCACATGCCGTTCCATGACGACGACACGTCCTTCTACCTGCGGCTGCGCCGGGCGAACCCGGCACCGTACGCCGCGCTCCTACGCCTGGGCGACGTCACGGTCTTCAGCTCCTCGCCGGAGCGGTTCCTGCGCATCGAGAGGGACCGCACGGTCACCAGCAAGCCGATCAAGGGCACGGCCCCGCGCGACGCCGACCCGGTGCGCGACGCCGAACTGGCCGCCGTCCTCGCCTCCAGCGCCAAGACTCAGGCCGAGAATCTGATGATCGTCGACCTGTTGCGCAACGACCTGGGCCGGGTGTGCGAGGTGGGCAGCATCGAGGTCGACCCGTACCTGGCCGTCGAGAGCTACGAGACCGTGCACCAACTGGTCTCCACCGTTCGCGGACGGCTCAGTGACGGGGTCAGCGCGATGGACTGCGCCCGGCAGTGCTTCCCGGGCGGGTCGATGACCGGAGCGCCGAAGCTGCGCACCATGGAGATCATCGACCGCTTGGAGACGGAGGCCCGGGGTGTCTACTCCGGCGCCCTCGGCTACTTCGGCCTCTCCGGCGGCACAGAACTGAACATCGTGATCCGCACCGCGGTCCGTGTCGGTGACCGGTTGACCATCGGAGCCGGCGGGGCGATAGTGCTCGACTCCGACCCGCACGAAGAGTACGAGGAGATGCTGCTCAAGGCGGCGGCGTCGCTCCGCGCCTGGCGTGTGCCGGCGGTGTCGGACGTGGGCGGCTCCCGACGATGAACACGGCAAAGAGCACGGCCACCGACCAGGGCGTCCGCCGGTGGTGGGACCCCGATGGCGGATGGTCGACGGCCGACGCCGCCGGGACGGTGCTGGTCATCGACTCCTGGCTCGTGGACGAGGGGCGGGTGCGGGGACTCGACCGGCACGCCGAACGCTTCGGTTCGGCCTGCGACCGGTTCGGCGGACCGGGAGCCGAACGGACGAACCGGTTCCTGCGGGCGGTCGCCGAGTCGCTGCCCGCGCAAGGCCGATGGTTTCCTCGCGTCGAACTCGTGGAGACCGGGTCGGGAACGCGGCTGCGGATGTGGCTGCGCCCCGCGCCACCGCGCACCGCGACCGTCCGGTTGTGGACCGCGGCGGGACCCGACCGCCGTCGACTGCCGGCCGTCAAGGGCGCCGACCTGGATCACCTGGCCTCCCTGCGCGCTGCCGCGGCTGCGGCGGGAGCTGACGAGCCGCTGCTGGTCTCGACGGAAGGGCATGTGGTCGAAGGGGCGTCCACGAGCATCGTCTGGTGGCGGGGCGACACGCTGTGCGGGCCGCCCCCCGGCCCCGGCCTGCTCCCCGGGATCACCCGCGCCCTGCTCGGCGAGCTCGCCGCCACGGCAGGGCGTCAGGTCGTCACCGAGCAGGCCACCGCGTCGGATCTCGCCGGCGTCCCCGTCTGGACGCTGAACGCCCTGCACGGCATCCGGCCGGTCACCGAGGGGCTGGGCCGGTTCCAGGACACGGACGCCGCAGCGGCCGAGCGGTGGCAGTCGCGCCTGGCCGCGCTCGCCGTTGCGGCCGGCGCCTCGCTGATTCCTGTGGTGAACCCATGAAGGAGGTTTCCCGATGACCTCGGCACGTGAAGAGCCCACGTACGAGCGCGACTTGCTGGTGCAGCTGACGCGCCGCTGGGGGAAGCGAGTGGCCGTCAAGAAGGACGAGCTCGACCTCGACGGTCACTTCGACACGGCGATGCCGGACTTCCCCGAACGCCTCGTCCCGGTGCTGGGACTGCCGGGTGCCGACCGGCTCGACCAGGACGCTCGCGAGCGCATCCTGTCCGCGGCGTGGATCTCCTACAACGCCAAGACCGCGGCCATCGAGGACGAGATCATCTTGCCGGCCTGCCGGTTGATGCTCCAGGAACGGATCCCCGTCCGCCACGACGACGTCGCCGTCGACGCGCTGCACCAGACGATCGTCGATGAGCACTACCACATCCTGATGTGCCACAACGCCGTCGGCGTGACCCGCAGGCGGCGCGACCTGACGGACCTGCGGTTCGCGCCGGGCGTCTGGTCGGTCGTCCGGGAGCTGGAAGCCACCCGCGCCGGGCTGTCCGGGTTCGACCGCGACATCGTCGACATCGCGTTCTCCCTGGCCGCCGAGACGACGATCAACGGGTTCCTCTCCACACTCGCCACCGCCCAGGAGATCCAGCCGATGAACCGGATCACCACCGATCTGCACCGGCGGGACGAGAGCGGACACGCGGTGGTGTTCCGTGAGTTGTGCGGCT
The DNA here is from genome assembly GCF_044455625.1 of Kitasatospora sp. NPDC051164. Taxonomy (NCBI): domain Bacteria; kingdom Bacillati; phylum Actinomycetota; class Actinomycetes; order Kitasatosporales; family Streptomycetaceae; genus Kitasatospora; species Kitasatospora sp. NPDC051164. The sequence goes on from NZ_JBITFB010000038.1 coordinate 21,400, forward strand.
CGCTCTACCGGAACCTGGACGGCGCACTGCAGCGGACGTTCCGCGAAGCGCTCGTCGCCGGGCTGACCGCGTTCCGCTCCGCGGACCTGGACCCCTGGGTGACCGTGGCGGCCCAGGGCGGCTTCGAGATCGACACCGATCAGCTGAGCGAGTGGGCCGCCTCCCGTCCCGTGCCCGCGCGGGACACCGGACCGTTGCAGCTGCTGCTCGACGACCTGGGCATCAGCCACGATCTCGTCGAGATGGTCCACCCATGACCGCCCCGCACCGTTGAGCCGTGAGAAGCGGACGGAGATCATGTTGACCCCCACCGGCGAAGCCGCCGCGCACTGGCGCACACTTGTCGCCCATCAGCGGCCGGAGTGGCCTAGCCTGGCTGAGCTCGGCGACGTGATGGATCAGCTGGCAGCCGTGCTCCCGTTGGTCACGCCGCAGGAGTGCGACACGCTCACCGCACGACTCGCCCAGGCGGCAGAGGGCAAAGCGTTCCTGCTGCAGGGTGGCGACTGCGCCGAACGCTTCGGCCGCCTCTCGACGCAGGCGATTCACAGCAAACTACGCCTCCTGCAGCAGATGGCCGTGATCCTGGCGTACGCGTCGGCGGTGCCGGTGGTCACGGTGGGCCGGATGGCCGGGCAGTACGCGAAGCCCCGATCCCGGCCGACCGAGACCGTCGACGGGCGCACGCTGCCGGTCTACCGGGGCGACGCGGTGAACGGCGTCGGCTTCAGCCAGGCCGAACGACGGCCGGACCCGTCCCGGCTGCTTCGGATGTACGACGCTTCGCGCTACACCCTGGACGCCATGCACGCATTCGCCCGTGTCGGCACCGATCTACGCCAACTGCACGAGGAGAACCAGGACTTCGTCTCACGCTCGGCTGCCGGTGAACGCTACGGCGAACTCGCCGGTCGAATCGGCCGGGCACTGTCCTCCAAGGGCACGCGCGGCGGCGATCCGTCGCGCACCACGGAGTTGTTCGCCAGCCACGAGGGACTGCTGCTCGACTACGAGGCCGCGCTGACCCGTTACGAGCCGCGTTCCGGCCGAAGGTACGCGGGCAGCGGCCACATGCTGTGGATCGGCGACCGCACCAGACAGCTCGACGGCGCCCACGTCGCCTACTTCGCGACCATCGACAACCCGATCGCGGTGAAGCTGGGCCCTGCCACCACGCCCGAGCAGGCGCTGGCCCTGATCGACCGCCTCGACCCCGACCGGCGGCCGGGCCGGCTGACGTTCATCGTGCGCATGGGCGCACACCGCGTGCGGCACCTGCTGCCGGAACTCGTGGAGAAGGTCACGGCTTCCGGCGCGCCGGTGGTGTGGGTGTGCGATCCGATGCACGGCAACACCTTCAAGGCGCCCAGCGGGCACAAGACCAGGCGGTTCGACGACATCCTCGCCGAGGTCGCCGGCTTCTTCGAGGTGCACCAGGCGCTCGGCACCCACGCCGGCGGACTGCACGTGGAGCTGACCGGCGAGGACGTGACCGAGTGCGTCGGCGGCGGCGCCGATCTGGGTTTCGACGACCTGCACCGCAGGTACGAGTCGGCGTGCGACCCGCGCCTCAACGGAGGCCAGGCGCTTGACCTGGCCTTCCTGGTAGCCGAGATGTTCAACCCGGGAGCAACCGGCGTCGTGGCACCGGCGGCAGGGGTGAACGCCGCGGCCCAGGGCTCAAGTCACAGCAACTCTCCCGCCTAGTTCGCCGCGTGAAACCAGCAACATTTTCGAGTGCCCACGCTCTCGCGATCATGTAATCCTACACCGATCAATAAACGGGTCGGCGGAATGGAGTTCCGATGCCTTCCAAGGAGAATTACGCCCGCCGGGTGCTTGAGGCGCTGGCGTCCGATCCTGACCGGATTGCCCTGTGGCGGGAAGGCGAAGAGTTCACCGCAGGCCAGTTCTCCAAGGCCGTTCTCACCGCGGCGGAAATCTTGCGTCGGCACTTCACGGAACACCGAGCTCCGATTGCGGAAGGCAAGGATCCGGTTGTGGCGGTGTTAACCGTCACCAACACCCCGGCGACCATCATCTTCCGCTACGCGGCCAACCTCGCCGGGGCCACCCTGGTCCACCTGCACTCCACGAACGCGGTGGATCCCACCGATCAGCTGGCCGCCGCCGCCCGGCAGGAGATGCTCAGCAGGACCGGGGCGACCTTCCTCGCCATCGACAAGGAGAACGTCGACGCGGCCCGCGAGCTGTGCGACCGGCTGCCTGAGCCACCGCGTCTCGCCGCTCTCGGCCCCCTCGGTCCCGATGTCCTAGACCTCTCGTCGGGCGACTCGTACGCCTTCGACCTCGACGCCGTCGACGTCGACCCCGAACAACCGGCCGTGGTGATCTGCACCAGCGGTACCAGCGGCAGCCCCAAGGCTGTCACAATGCCGTACCGCGTCCGCAGCCTCTACCTGCAGGTGGGCCCCCGGGTGGGCTTCCAGTCCCCGGAACCCATCGTGTACCTGTCGACCCTTCCGGTGAGCAACTCCAGCGGTACCGTCGTCGACCTCGCGCTCGCCTCCGGCGGAACGGTCGTCCTGCACGACGGGTTTGAGGCGGGCGAAGTGCTGCGGGCCGTGGAACAGCATCGCATCTCCACGCTGGCGATCACCCCGCCGCAGCTGTACATGCTGGTCGACCACCCCGACATCGCCACCACCGACCGGTCGAGCATCAGGAACATCACCTACGTCGGCTCCCCCGCAGCTCCCGCCCGCCTGGCCGAGGCGGTCGAGGTGTTCGGCCCGGTGCTGACCCAGATCTACGGGACCACGGAGACCAGCCCCATCAGCATCCTGACCCCGCCGGACCACTCCGACCCGGCACTCTGCCGGACCGTCGGGCGTCCGACCGCGGAGGTACGCATCCGCGGCCTGGACGACGACCGTGACGTCCCACCCGGCGAGATCGGCGAGGTGTGCGTGCGGAGCCCGTCCACCATGCTCGGCTACTGGGGCGAACCGGAGCTGACCGCCGTGACCATCCGCGACGGCTGGGTGCACACCGGCGACCTCGGTTCCCTCGACGAGAACGGCTTTCTGCGCCTGCACGGCCGGATGGGCGAGGTGATGAAGACCAACGGCATCAAGGTCCGTCCCACAGATGTGGAGAATGCGCTGCTAACCCATCAGGAGGTCGCCCAGGCCGCGGTGTACTGCGTGGTCGACGACGACCGCGTGGAGCACATCCACGCCGCCATCGTGGTGCGGCCGGGCAGCACCGCCGACTCCGGGACGCTGATCGGTCACGTCGCTGCCGAGCTGTCCCCGAATCACGTACCGGCCGTGGTGACGTTCTACGACGCACTGCCCCTCACCGGTGCCGGCAAGCCGGACAAGCAGACGCTGGTCGCACTGGCTAGCGCTCTCGCTGATAAGCCGTTGTCTTATCGGATGTGATCGGTAGGTTTCCGTAGGTCAGGCTTAGGCTCGGCGACCGCGCGACAGGGTTGGTCCATCCGGCGAGACAGGTTCCCGCTTGGACCGGGGCCAGGTTTCTGTCAATCTCGGCAGTCCTCCTGGCGGGGATGCTGTCGAAAATCCTGGCCTGACCGGCCTGAGACCGATGACTGGCTGACTCTCGTTACAGGCGCTCTGTTGGCGGCCAACCAGCCCCAAACGCACCGGTGCTACTGGGGATCGAGTCCCACGCCGGATCCACCTTCCCAAATTCCGTTCGATCGACAGCCTCATGATCGATATGACAGCGGCTTCTTTAGAGAGCGAGTGGCATAATGACCGCACACCTGGATTTCTTCACTCATGAGATGAAGGAATTCGCCGACCACAGCCGTCAGTTCCTGGAGGTCGGTCGGCGTGCCGGACGGTTCCCGAGTGCCACTGCCCGGGAGGGGCAGGCAGGCGCCGAGCTGGAGATCAGCGTCTGGTGCAGCAACGACTACCTCGGCATGGGGCAGAACCCGGCCGTGCTGACCGCCATGAAGGAGGCCGTCGACGCGTTCGGCGCCGGCTCCGGTGGCTCCCGCAACATCGGTGGCACCAACTACTACCACGTCCTGCTGGAGCAGGAGCTCGCCGCGCTGCACGGCAAGGAGGCGGCGCTGCTGTTCAGTTCGGGCTACACCGCCAACGACGCCGCGCTGTCAGTGCTGGCGGGCCGGATGCCCGGCACCGTGGTCTACTCAGACCAGCTGAACCACGCATCGATCATCGACGGGCTGCGGCACAGCGGTTGCGAGAAGCGGATCTTCCGGCACAACGATGTCGCGCACCTCGAGGAGCTGATCCGCGCCGACGGCGACCGCCCGAAGCTGATCGTCCTGGAGTCGGTGTACTCGATGTCCGGTGACATCGCGCCGCTCGCCGAGATAGCCGCCGTCGCCGAGAAGTACGGCGCCACCACGTACATCGACGAGGTGCACGCGGTCGGCATGTACGGCCCGCGCGGTGCCGGGATCGCCGCCCGGGACGGCATCGCCGACGAATTCACCGTCGTGATGGGCACCCTGGCGAAGGGCTTCGGCACCGCCGGCGGCTACATCGCCGGGCCCGCCGCGATGGTGGACGCGGTGCGCAGCTTCGCCCGCGGCTTCATCTTCACCACCTCGCTGCCGCCGGCCATCGCCGCCGGCGCGCTCGCGGCGGTCCGCCACCTCGTCGCCTCCGACGAGGAGCGCGAGCGGCTGCGGAACAACGCGCAGCTGCTGCACCGGCTGCTCGACGAGCAGCGCATCCCGTTCGTCTCGCCGATGTCGCACATCGTCTCGGCGTTCGTCGGCGAGGACGCCACCTGCCGTCAGGCGTCGGCGCTGCTGCTGGACCGGTACGGCATCTATGTGCAATCCATCAACGCCCCCAGCGTGCGGGAGGGCGAGGAGATTCTGCGCGTCGCGCCGTCCGCGACGCACACCACGGCCGATGTCGAGAAGTTCGCGGAGGCGCTGGACGCCATCTGGCAGGAGCTCGACATCCCGCGCACACAGGCGTGAGGCGGGGACGGCGGTCGGGGGGCCTGGCGCGCCCGGCCGCCGTCGTCGCTGCTTTCGACCGCAATCGATCAGCGGAGGTTTGGTGACTCTCTCGGTAGCAGCCGTTCTCGCCGAGTCGGCGGTACGACGTCCGGACCACCCGGCGATCGAGTTCGCCGGAGCTCGCCTGACGTACCGTGAACTATGGTTCCGTGCCCGGCAGTACGCCACGGTGTTGGACGAACGGGGTACTCGCCCCGGCGACCGGGTGGCGCTGCTGTTGCCGAACGGCCTGGAGTTCCCGGCGGCCTACTTCGCCGTGCTGGCGCTCGGCGCGGTCGTGGTGCCGATGCACGCGCTGCTCAAGGCGACCGAGATCGAGTACGTGCTGCGCGACAGCGGGGCCCACGTGCTGATCTGCGCCGGGTCGTTGCTCACCGAGGGGCGCAAGGGCGCGGAGATCGCCGAGGTGCCGCTGCTCGCGGTGCGGGCCGACGCGGAGTGCGAAGCGCCGCGGCTGGACGTGCTCGCCGAGCACGCCGAACCGATCGCCGCCTACCGGCCGTGCGCGCCCGACGACCTCGCGGTGATCCTCTACACCTCCGGCACCACGGGTCGGCCCAAGGGCGCGATGCTGACCCAGCTGAGCATCACCATGAACGTCACCGTCGGGGTGCTCTCCCCGTTCGACTTCCGGGCCGAGGACGTGCTGTTCGGTTGCCTGCCGCTGTTCCACACCTTCGGGCAGATCTGCGGCATGCTGACCTGCTTCCGGGCGGGCGCCACCATGGTGCTGACGGACCGCTTCGACGCCGCGGGCGCGCTCGACCTCATGGTCGCGCACAGGTGCACGGTGTTCATGGGCGTCCCGACGATGTACCTGGCGCTGCTCGAAGCGGCCGCCGCCACCCCGCTCCGCCCGCCCCTGGACCGCGCGTTCTCCGGCGGCTCGGCGCTGCCGGTCAAGGTGCTGGAGGAGTTCCAGGCCACCTTCGGCTGCACGATCTACGAGGGGTACGGGCTGACCGAGACCTCACCGGTGGTCGCGTACAACCAGCGGGCCTGGCCGTGCAAGCCGGGCACCGTGGGCCGCCCGATCTGGGGCGTCGAGGTGGAGATCGCCAGGGCCAACCTGGAGGGCCGGATCGAGCTGCTGCGGACGGGCGAGGTCGGCGAGATCGTCATCCGGGGCCACAATGTGATGGCCGGCTACCTGGGCCGGCCCGAGGCGACCTCCGAGGTGCTGGTGGACGGCTGGTTCCGCTCGGGCGACCTCGGGGTGAAGGACGCGGACGGCTATCTGTCGATCATCGACCGCAAGAAGGACCTGGTGCTTCGCGGCGGGTACAACGTGTACCCGCGCGAGCTCGAGGAGATGCTGGTGCACCACCCGGCGATCGCGCAGGTCGCGGTCATCGGCGTCCCGCACGAGCGGCACGGCGAAGAGGTGTGCGCGGTGGTGATCCTACGCGCGGACCGGACGCCGGACGAGGCGCTCGGCGCGGAGATCGTCGCCTGGAGCCGGGAGCGGATGGCCGCGTACAAGTACCCGCGCCTGGTGGAGTTCGTCGACGCGTTCCCGCTCGGCCCCAGCGGCAAGGTGCTCAAGCGGGAGTTGGCGCAGTGGTTCGGCGCCGAGCGCTGAATCAGACCGCCAGCAGCCCGCGGAACCTGTCAAGGCGATCAAGGCAGGTGATGTTGCGCCGAATTCCGGGTCTGAAATTCCTTCTCCGCCAGTTCGCGGTCGGCGCCGCTCGGTGCGGTTCGGGGCATATGGGAACGCGACAAAGCAGTCCCGCGCGCTTTTCTCACGTCGCGTGAGGAGCTCGACTTTCGACGTTCTGACAGGTCTGGTTGATCACGCGGCGGCGGCAAGGCTGGCTGCGGACCATGCCTGCCGGACGGCGCGGATTTGAACCGGGCAAGGACCGCGAGAATTCGGACACGTACCGTCGGCCCCTGCCAGGGCCGCTCAGAACACGAGCAGGCCGTGCGCGGTGAAGGTGGCACGGGCAGTGGCGGCCTGTTCGGCGGTCGGCCCGGGTGTGTCGGCGAGGGTGAACTCCAGGCCCAACGCCTGCCACTTGGCAGCGCCGAGCTTGTGGAAGGGCAGCACATCGACTCTGGTGACGTTGCCGAGCGAGGCGGCGAAGGCGGCGATGCCCTCGACGTTCTCAGCTGGGTCGGTCAGTCCGGGCACCAGGACGAACCGGACCCAGACCTCTTTGCCGAGGTCGGCCAGTCGGCGCGCGAAGTCGAGGGTGGGGGCCAAGTCCCGGCCGGTCACCTGCCGGTACAGCCACGGGTCCCAGGACTTGATGTCAAGCAGTACGAGGTCGACGTCGGCGAGCAGCGCGTCGGTGGCTCGGGCGCCGAGGTAGCCGGAGGTGTCCAGGGCGGTGTGCAGGCCCAGTTCGTGCTTGAAGCGGTGGAACAGTTCGCCGCTGAACACGGGTTGGAGCAGCGGCTCGCCGCCGCTGATGGTGGCGCCGCCACCACTGGTGTGGATGAACTGCCCGTATTTGGCGGCTTCCCGGACGATCTCGTCGGCGCTGGCGCGGCGGCCGTCGCGCAGGCGCCAGGTGTCCGGGTTGTGGCAGTAGAGGCAGCGCAGCGGGCAGCCGGACAGGAAGGTGACGAAGCGGGTGCCGGGGCCGTCGACGCCGGTGGACAGATCCCAAGAGTGCAGCATCCCGGTGACCGGCCGACCGGTGGCGGCCCCCGCCGGGGTGGCTGCAAGCGAGCGAAGCGACGGAACCTCGGACGGGGCGGGTGTGCTCATTTCGGGCTCCAAAAGAGTGAGGTGCCGGCGCCTCTGGTCGAGGACGGCGCCGGCACCTGGTCGGGGCGGTGGGAGGATTACAGAGCTTCGTGGAAGGTCCGGTTCACCACGTCGAGCTGCTGCTCACGGGTGAGGCGGACGAAGTTGACCGCGTAGCCGCTGACCCGGATGGTCAGCTGCGGGTACTTCTCGGGGTGTTCCATGGCGTCGAGCAGCGTCTCGCGGTCGAGCACGTTGACGTTCATGTGGAAGCCGCCTACCGCCGTGTAGCCGTCCAGCACGCCGGCCAGGTTCTTCACCCGCTCCTCGGGGCTGCGACCGAGCGCGTCCGGGGTGAGGGTGTTGGTCAGCGAGATGCCGTCCTCGGCCTCCTGGTACGGGAGTTTGGCGACCGACAGGGCGCTCGCGACGTAGCCGTGGCGGTCCCGGCCGTTCATCGGGTTGGCGCCCGGGGAGAACGGCTCGCCCGCCCGGCGGCCGTCCGGGGTGTTGCCGGTCCTCTTGCCGTAGACCACGTTGGAGGTGATGGTCAGCACCGACTGGGTGTGCTCGGCACCGCGGTAGGTCGGGTACTTGCGCACCTTCGCCATGAACTCCTCGACCAGCCGCACCGCGATCGCGTCGGCCCGGTCGTCGTTGTTGCCGTAGACCGGGTACTCGCCGTCGATCTCGTAGTCGGTCACCAGCCCGGTCTCGTCCCGGATCGGCTTGACCGTCGCGTACTTGACGGCCGACAGCGAGTCGGCGGCCACCGCGAGACCCGCGATGCCGCAGGCCATGGTGCGCCGGATTTCGCGGTCGTGCAGGGCCATCTCGATGCGCTCGTAGGCGTACTTGTCGTGCATGTAGTGGATGACGTCGAGGGCGTGCACGTAGGTCTCGGCCAGCCAGTCCATCTGCTGGTCGAGCTTGGCGAGCAGCTCGTCGTAGTCGAGGACGTCACCGGTGATCGGACCGGTTTCGGGGCCGACCTGGGCGCCGGACTTCTCGTCCCGCCCGCCGTTGACCGCGTAGAGCAGGGTTTTGGCGAGGTTGACCCGGGCGCCGAAGAACTGCATCTGCTTGCCGACCGTCATCGCCGACACGCAGCAGGCGATCGCGGTGTCGTCACCGAAGCGCGGCCGCATCAGCTCGTCCGACTCGTACTGGATGCTGGAGGTGTCCATCGACACCTTGGCGCAGAACTCCTTGAATCTCTGTGGCAGTTGCGGAGACCAGAAGACGGTCAGGTTCGGCTCCGGCGCGGGCCCCAGGTTGTAGAGCGTCTGCAGGAAGCGGAACGAGCTGCGGGTGACCAGCGGCCGCCCGTCCTGCCCGATGCCGCCGATCGACTCGGTGACCCAGGTCGGATCCCCGGAGAACAACTCGTCGTACTCCGGCGTGCGCAGGAACCGCACGATCCGCAGCTTGATCACGAAGTCGTCGACCAGTTCCTGCGCCTGACTTTCCGTCAACTTTCCTGCGAGCAGATCGCGCTGGAGGTAGACGTCGAGGAAGGTGGAGGTGCGGCCGAGCGACATCGCCGCACCGTTCTGCTCCTTCACCGCCGCCAGGTAGGCGAAGTACAGCCACTGGATCGCCTCCCGCGCGTTCCCCGCCGGAGCGGAGATGTCCTGGCCGTAGCTCGCGGCCATCTCCTTCAGCTCGCCCAGCGCCCGGATCTGCTCGGCGAGTTCCTCGCGCTCGCGGATCACCTCCTCCAGGCGCTCGGGATCCCTGGGCAGTCGGTTCAGCTCGGCCTTCTGCGCCCGCTTGGCCTCGATCAGCCGGTCCACGCCGTAGAGGGCGACCCGCCGGTAGTCGCCGATGATGCGGCCCCGGCCGTAGGCGTCCGGGAGACCGGTGACGATGCCGGCCTTGCGGGCGGCGAGAATCTCGGGCGTGTAGGCGTCGAAGACGGCGGCGTTGTGGGTCTTGCGGTACTCGGTGAAGACCTTGGCCAGCTCGGGGTCGACCGGGTACCCGTAGGTCTTCAGCGCGCCCTCGACCATCCGCCAGCCCCCGTTGGGCATGATCGCGCGCTTCAGCGGGGCATCGGTCTGCAGGCCGACGATCAGTTCCCGGTCCCGGTCGATGTACCCGGGCGCGTGCGCGGTGATCGACGAGGGGATGTCGTGGGCGACGTCGTACACGCCCTTGCGGCGCTCCTCGGGGAAGAGGTCGGTGATCTGCCGCCACACTGCGGTGGTGCGCACGGTCGGGCCGGCGAGGAAGGAGCCGTCGCCCTCGTACGGGGTGTAGTTGTGCTGGATGAAGTCCCGCACGTCGATGGTGTCGCGCCACCGGCCGCCGTGGAATCCGTCCGAGGCATTCAGGATCCGTTCATGCTGTTGCGTGGTCATGTCGTGTGCTCCCGTCGTGCTGGGGGTGGAGTCAGGCCTGGTCGCCGGAGTAGGCCTGGCGCATCAGCTGCTGCATGTCGTCGAGCATCGGCATGCGCGGGTTGGCAGGGGCGCACTGGTCCTCGTAGGCGTTCATCGCCTGCTGCGGCAGGGCCGCCAGGAAGGCGGACTCGTCGACTCCCGCGTCCTTGAAGGAGCGCGGGATGCCGACCCGGTCGCGCAGTTCCTCGACCGCGCGGGCCAGCGACTCGACGCCCTGCTCGGGGGTGTCGGCCGCCAGGCCGAGCATCTTCGCGATCTCCTGGTAGCGCTGCGGCGCCACGTAACTGCCGTACTTGGGCCAGCCGGTGACCTTCGCCGGGACCGATCCGTTGTAGCGGATCGCGTGCGGCAGCAGCAGCGCGTTGGTGCGGCCGTGGGAGACGTGGAAGGTGGCGCCCAGGGTGTGTGCCATCGCGTGCACCACACCGAGGAAGGCGGAGCCGAAGGCCATGCCGGCGATGGTGCCGGCGTTGTGCATCTTCTCCCGTGCGAGCGGGTCGTCGGCGCCGGCGGTGACGGCCCGCTCCAGGTACTCGAAGATCAGCCTGACACCCTGGAGGGCGAGGCCGTCGGTGAAGTCGTTGGCGTAGACCGAGGTGTATGTCTCGATGCAGTGGGTGAGCGCGTCGAAGCCGGTGTCGGCGGTGACGGCCCTCGGCAAGTGGGTGGTGAGTGCGGGGTCGCAGATGGCGACGCTCGGGGTGAGCGCGTAGTCGGCCAGCGGGTACTTCTGACCGGTGGCGGTGTCGGTGATCACCGCGAAGGGGGTGACCTCGCTGCCGGTGCCCGAGGTGGTGGGGATGCACACGAGCTTCGCCTTCTCGCCGAGGTCGGGGAAGGTGAAGGCGCGCTTGCGGATGTCGAAGAACTTCTCCTTCAGGTCGGCGAAGTCGACCTCCGGGTGCTCGTACATCAGCCACATCACCTTGGCCGCGTCCATCGGTGAGCCGCCGCCGAGCGCGATGATGGTGTCGGGCTGGAAGCCGCGCATCAGCTCGGCGCCCCTGCGGACGGTGTCGATGCTCGGGTTGGGCTCGACGAAGTCGACCACCCGCACCTCGACGGGCTCGCGGCGGCGGTCCAGGATATTGCGAATCCGTTCCAGGTGGCCGATCTCCACCATGGTCTTGTCCGTGACGATGACGATCCGGTGCGCGTTCGGCATGCTGGCCAGGTACTTGACGGAGTTGCGCTCGAAGTAGATCTTCGGCGGGACCTTGAACCACTGCATGTTGGTGTTGCGCCGCCCGATCCGCTTGATGTTGAGCAGGTTGAGCGCCGAGACGTTCCCGGCGACCGAGTTGTGGCCGTAACTGCCGCAGCCGAGGGTGAGCGAGGGAGTGAAGGCGTTGTAGACGTCGCCGATGCCGCCCTGCGAGCTGGGCGCGTTCCAGATGATCCGGCAGGCCTTGACCGCGTGGCCGAACGCCTCGACGAACGCCGCGTCCTCGGTGTGTACCGCGGCCGAGTGGCCGAGCCCGTTGAACTCGACCATCTGCTGTGCGAGTTGGATTCCCTGCGCGCGGTCGGCGGCGCGGAGCACGGCCAACACCGGGCAGAGCTTCTCCCGGGTCAGCGGCTCGGCCGGGCCGACCCGCTCGGCCTCCACCAGGATGATCGAGGTGTCGGCGGGCACAGTGAAGCCGGCCGCCTCGGCAATCTGCGCGGCGGACTGGCCGACCACCGCCGCGTTCAGCCGGTCACCGGCGCACGAGTCGGCGTCACCCGTGCCGAACAGGTGACGCGCCAGCAGCGCCTTCTCCTGCGCCGTGGCCAAGTGCGCCTTCAGCCGGCGGAACTCGGCGATCGCCGCCTCGTGGATCTCCGCGTCGAGGATGACGGCCTGCTCGGAGGCGCAGATCATGCCGTTGTCGAAGGACTTGGACAGCACGATGTCGTTGACGGCGCGGCGCAGGTCCGCGCTCCGCTCGACGTAGGCGGGCACGTTGCCCGCGCCGACGCCGAGCGCGGGCTTGCCGCAGGAGTATGCGGCCTTGACCATCGCGTTGCCGCCGGTGGCCAGGATGGTCGCCACGTCCGGGTGGTTCATCAGCGTGCCGGTGGCCGCCATGGATGGCTGGTCGATCCACTGGATGCAGTGGACCGGGGCCCCGGCCGCGACCGCCGCGTCCCGCACGATCCTGGCCGCCTCGGCCGAGCAGCGCTGGGCGGCGGGGTGGAAGGCGAGGACGATCGGGTTGCGGGTCTTCAGGGCCAGCAGGCACTTGAAGATGGTGGTGGAGGTGGGGTTGGTCACCGGCGTGATGCCGGCGACCACGCCGACCGGCTCGGCGATCTCCACGATGCCGTCGATCTCGTCACGGTGGACCACCCCGACCGTCTTCGTCCGGCCCATCACGTGGGTGACATTCTCGCAGGCGAAGACGTTCTTGACGGCCTTGTCCTCGAAGACCCCGCGGCCGGTCTCCTCGACCGCCAGTGCCGCGAGGCCGGTGTGCTGGGCGAGTGCGGCCAGCGAGGCCTTCCTGACGATGTGGTCGACCTGCTCCTGGGTGAAGGAGGCGTAATCCGCGAGGGCCCTCAGGGCACCGGCCACCAGGACGTCGACGGCGCTCACGGTGCTGTCCGGCTGGTCGGTCTGCGCTGCCTGCGGGGCTGGGGTCTGGTCGTGGGACTGCTGGCGGCGGGGCATCGGGGATCACCTTTCGGGTTGTCGTCGTGGGTCGGCCGCCTGCGGCTGTCGCGCGGTCCGGCACGTCTCGAAGCATTCCCCGTCAGCTGATCCCAGGGGAGCGGCTGTTGGGGCACCGTCGCGGGCCCAAGGTCCCGGGTGCCGTCGGGCGGTTGGTCCCGCCGCAGGCCCGAGGCCGCCGCCGCCGACGGCCGTGACCGGGCCGCTCTCGGTCCTGGCCACGGCCGTCCGCCGGCAGGCCGGCTCAGTCGTGGGGCACGACCGCGACCGGGCACTGCGCGGAGTGCAGGACGCTGTGCGCCACCTGTCCCAGCTTCGGTGCCGCCAGCGGATGCGCGGGTGCCCGCCGGCCGACGACGACCAGCGCGGCGGTGCGGGAAGCCTGCGCCAGCGCCGGCCGCACCCAGCCCGCAGCCGAGTCGGTCGGCCTCGTAGGCCGCCCAGTCGGTCGCCGCCTCGCTTCGCGCGGGGCCGTCGACGCCCACCACCACGGGACGAGAGTGGTTGTCGGTTCATCCCTGCCAGGTCCAGTCGGTGACCTCCGGCAGGTCGGTGCCGTGCTCGCGGATCCAGGCCTGGTGGCGGAAGCGGGCGTCGACCATCTCCTGCCGCACACTGGCGGCGCGGGCGGCGAGGCCAGGCACCCTGTCGATGACGTCCATGACCAGCCGGTAGCGGTCGAGGTCGTTGCGGACGACCATGTCGAAGGGTGTGGTGGTGGTGCCCGACTCCTTGTAGCCACGCACGTGCAGCTGCGGGTGGACCGCCCTGCGGTAGGCCAGGCGGTGGATCAGCCAGGGATAGCCGTGATAGGCGAAGACCACCGGCCGGTCGCGCGTGAAGAGGGCGTCGAACTCGGCGTCGGGCATGCCGTGCGGGTGCTCCTCGGCGGGCATCAGCCGGGCCAGGTCGACCACGTTGACCACCCGGACGGCGAGGTCGGGCAGGTGGCGTCGGAGCAGACCGGCGGCGGCCAGCACTTCCTGGGTGGGCACGTCGCCCGCGCAGGCCAGCACGACGTCCGGCTCGCGACTGCCGTCCCCGGTGCCCGCCCAGGGCCAGATCCCGGCACCGCGGGCGCAGTGCTCGCGGGCCTGCTCCAGGGTCAGCCAGTCGAAGCAGGGCTGCTTTCCCGCGACCACCACATTCACGTAGTCGCGGCTGCGCAGCACATGGTCGGCGACGGCAAGCAGGGTGTTGGCGTCCGGCGGGAAGTAGACCCGCACCGCCTCGGGGCTCTTGTTCATGACGTGGTCGACGAAACCGGGGTCCTGGTGCGAGAAGCCGTTGTGGTCCTGGCGCCAGACGTGTGAGGTGAGCAGGTAGTTCAGCGAGGCGATCGGGGCGCGCCAGGGGATCTGCCGGGTGGTGCGCAGCCACTTGATGTGCTGGTTGACCATCGAGTCGACGATGTGCACGAAGGCCTCGTAGCAGGAGAACAGTCCGTGCCGGCCGGTCAGCAGGTAGCCCTCCAGCCAGCCCTGGCAGGTGTGTTCGGAGAGGATCTCCATCACCCGACCGCCGCGTTCCAGGTGCTCGTCGGTGTCGAGCACCTCGGCCTCCCATGCCTTGCCAGTGGCGCCGTAGACGGCCTGGAGGCGGTTGGAGGCGGTCTCGTCGGGCCCGACCAGGCGGAAGTCACGGCGCTGCGCGGTATCGATCATCACCTGCTCCAGCAGCTCGCCGAGCACGCGGGTGGGTTCGTGCAAGGTGCTGCCGGGCTTGTCGACCGGGACGGCGTAGCGCTCCAGCGCGGGCATCGGGAGTTCGCGCAGCAGCAGGCCGCCGTTGGCATGCGGGTTGGCGCCCAGCCTGCGCTTGCCCGACGGAACGGCCGCCAGCACCTGGGCGGTCGGCCGGCCGTGGTCGTCGAAGAGCTCCTCGGGGCGGTAGGAGCGCAGCCAGGCCTCCAGTTGCGCGAGGTGTTCGGGGTTGTCGCGGACCTGGTTCAGCGGGACCTGGTGGGCGCGCCAGGTGCCCTCCACCGGCACGCCGTCCACCTCGGCGGGCCCGGTCCAGCCCTTGGGGGTGCGCAGCACAATCACGGGCCAGGCGGGGCGTGCGGTGTCGCCCTGGGTGCGGGCGGCGTGCTGGACGGCGGCGATCCGGTCGAGCGCGGTATCCATCGCCGCGGCCATTGCCCGATGAACCGTCAGTGGGTCGTCCCCGGTGACGTACAGCGGGTCGTGGCCGTAGCCGCGCAGGAGGGCGTCGAGCTCCTCCTCGGGGAGGCGGGCGAGCACCGCCGGGTTGGCGATCTTGTAGCCGTTGAGGTGCAGGATCGGCAGCACGGCGCCGTCGTGCACCGGGTCGAGGAACTTGTTGCCGTGCCACGAGGCGGCCAGCGGGCCGGTCTCGGCCTCGCCGTCGCCGATCACGCAGGCGACCAGCAGGCCCGGGTTGTCCAGCGCCGCGCCGTACGCGTGGGAGAGGCCGTAGCCCAGCTCGCCGCCCTCGTGGATTGAGCCGGGGGTCTCGGGTGCGACGTGGCTGGGAACGCCGCCGGGGAAGGAGAACTGCCGGAACAGTCGGGCCATGCCCTCGCCGTCGCGGGTGACGTCCGGATAGGTCTCGGTGTAGCTGCCCTCCAGCCAGGAGTTGGCCAGAACCGCCGGGCCGCCGTGGCCCGGGCCCCAGACGCAGATCGCGTCCAGGTCGCGCTGCCCGATCACCCGGTTCAGGTGGGTGTGCACCAGGTTCAGGCCCGGCGAGGTGCCCCAGTGGCCGAGCAGGCGCGGCTTGATGTTCTCGGGGCGAAGCGGATCACGTAGCAGCGGGTTGTCCAGCAGGTAGACCTGGCCGACCGCCAGGTAGTTGGCGGCCCGCCAGTGGGCGTCCAGGGCCCGCAGCTCGGGCTCGGACAGGACGGCGGGGGTCTGACGCGCGGTGGCGGGCATGGCAGCGGGCTCCTCAGGGGCGTGGGACTTGCGCTTGCCACCCAGCGTCACACCGCGGTCGCCCGACGCACAGGGCCGATCGGGTCACGCCCCCCACCACTCGCCCGGGACCTACGGCGAAGGCACCGGGACCGCGTGGCCCTGCTCCCGCTCGGCGGCCCGGCGCAGGCTGGAAGCGCCTGCGACCAGCGCAGGCGCGCTATCCGGCGCCCGCTCCGACAGCTGGACGAACCATGATCGACAGTCAGCGCGAGACCAAGGCCTACCTGGACTCGTTGCGCGGCGCCATGCACGCCGTGTACGGGCTGCTCGGCCCGACCGAGAGTACCCGGTTCCAGGCCCTGGAAGCCGAGCTCCTGCATGCAGCCGTCGCCAGCTGGCGGGAGAAGTTCCCCGAGGTCGAGGTGATCGAGGACAGCCGCGTCGACACCGGTTCGGGGGCCGTGGTGGACGCCTCCGCCGACGCCGCACTCGTCGTCGTGGGACGCCGCCGGCGCCCGCTCCCCCTCGGCGCGCGCCTCGGACCGGTTGCCCACGCCGTGGTCCACCACGCGCACGCACCGGTCGCCGTCGTCCCACACGACTGAGGCTCCCGGTCGGGTCGGCACCGGTCCCGGACGCGACACCAACCACCCCACAGGATGCCGCTGCCCGCCCGGAGGAGCACTCCGGACGGGCAGCGGCATCGGCCGTTCTCCGACCCCCGCGCCGCGACTTCTCTCAGGCCTTACGGACCGGCGGCGGTTCCAGCGGCCGTCGAGCACCTCGGGCTTCGGTGCGTCCAGGCGCATCGTGATCCCCAACGATCCCAGCAGTGCCGGCAGCCAGTTCGCCCGTCGGTCCGGGCCGGGTTTTCTGTGCGCGACGGGGATGTCGATGGAGCCGTCTGCGTTGTAGGTCAGCGGGTCCAGGTCGCCGAGGGCGAAGCGGTCGAGCTCAGCTGGTGCCGTCGCGGCCTGGGCAGAGCCCCTCGCCGGCCCGTCCCCTGGCGGTGCGGACAGGCGGAGCCGGGAGCGGCCCCACGCCACTCCCGGCTCCGGTGCAGCTCCGGCCCACCCCCACAGCGGACCAGGCTCGCGACCCGCGCCTCCTACTGCGCGGGAGTGATGAGGCCGTAGTGGCCGTCGTAGCGGTGGTACAGGACATTGCCCCGGCTGGTCGCGGTGTCGGTGAAGAAGACGAACGGCAGGCCGGTGAGGTCGATGGGCCGCATCGAGCCCTCCGGCAGGTCAAGGGCGCGCAGCTGCCCGGGGGTGACCCGCACCAGCGGGCCGGGGTGGGCGGCACCGAAGTGGGTGAACACGTGGGTGACGTCAGTGAGGATCAACAGGGCATCGGCGTCGAGCTGTTCGGCCAGCAGGGCGGCGGCGAAGTCCTTGTCGACCACGGCCTCCACGCCGCGCAACTCACTGCTGTACGGATTGCGAGTGACGGGCACGCCCCCACCGCCCGCACAGATCACGACAGTTCCGTGGTTCAGAAGCTCCCGGATGACAGGCACTTCGACCACGGCCCGCGGCCGGGGCGAGGGGACGACACGACGGTAGTGCGGGCCGTCCTGGGCGCAGGTCCAGCCCCGGTCCAGCTCCAGACGCCGGGCCTGCTCGGCGGTGAGCTGCCGGCCGATGAACTTGTCGGGCTGCCGGAAGGCAGGGTCGTGCGGGTCGACCTCGGTGTGAGTGACCAGCGCGGCAACCGACCGCCCCGGCAACCGGCTCATCAGCTCGCGCGAGGCGGCGGCCGGTGAGCCGGGGCGTCTCGGTGCCTGCTCGCCGGGCCTGCTTCAACTCGGCTGCCAGGTCGAGGAGGTGGTGGATCTCGGCGGCGGTGAAGTCGAGCTCGCTCAGGTAGTCGCGGCCGCGCAGGCGGGCGGCCTCGATCCGGGTCGCGGGGGTACCGGCCGTGACATGGCTGGTGGTCATCTTCTGCTCCCGGATGTCTAGTTGGCGGCGTCGCGCTGGATCGGGCAGCTCATGCACCGCGGTCCGCCGCGGCCGCGGCCGAGCTCGGAGCCGGCGATGGTGACAATCTCGATGCCCTGCTTGCGTAGGTAGGTGTTGGTGGTGGTGTTGCGCTCGTACCCGACGACCACACCGGGTTCGAGGGCGAGGAAGTTGCTGCCGTCGTCCCACTGTTCGCGCTCGGCGGCGCGGGCGTCCTGCGGGGCGGAGAGGAAGCGGACCGTGTCCAGGCCGAGCGCCTCGGCGAGCGAGGTCGCGAGGTCGGTGTCGGGGGTGACCTCGAAGCCGGCCGGCCGCTCGGGGGCGGGGGTGAGCGTCCAGGAGCGCAACTGGTCGGCCAGGCCCGGGTAGAGGGCGAAGGTGTCGCGGTCGATCATGGTGAGCACGGTGTCCAGGTGCATGAACGCCCGGCTGCGCGGCAGCCGCACGGCGATCAGCCGGTGGGCCGTGCCGGTGAGAAAGAGCTGCTGGGCGAGCTGCTCGACGGCTTGCGCAGTGGTCCGCTCCCCCATGCCGACCATGACCACGCCGGGTCCCACCACATGGACGTCCCCGCCCTCCATCGTCATGCCGGGAGCCGCCGTGGTGCCGTCGAGCAGCGGCGGTGCGGTCTCGGCGAACAGCGGGTGGAAGCGGTAGATCGCCGCGGTGTGCAGGGTCTCCCGACGCCGGGCCGGGCGGGCCATCGGGGTCCTGTCGGTCCCTGGGCGCGCCAGGCGGGCCACCCCCAGAGTGGTCGGGGCCCGAGCCCCGGTCACATCCACCCGCTTCCCGGAAAGGCATTCACGATGACGCGACAGGTTCTTGTCGGAATCGACGGATCACCGCAGAGCCAGGCCGCGGCCGACTGGGCGGCCGCCGAGGCGCAGCGCAGCGGTGCACCGCTGCGCCTGCTGCACGCCTGGCCGTGGCTCACCGGCACGAACGCCGCCGACCCGGCGACCTCCCACCCGGGCGACCTGCGGACGGCCGCGCTACACGCACTGGCCGACATCGCGGACCGAATCCGCCGCGCACATCCCGGGCTGGCGGTCGAGACCGAAGTGATCGGCGATGCTGATCCGGATGGGCTACGGTCTCGCCGGTCCCGCCACACCCCGCAGGCCTGCGGCTTCGGTCCTGGAAGTCGGCGACGGCAATCGGCGCTGATTATCATCGTCGGCAGCCGGACCGGATAGGGCCCCGCTTGTGGGACTCCTCAGCTCGCTTCGAACCGCCGAGCAGGTCTGGACCGGTGTGGACCGCCCGCTGCGGCGTCGCGGACCTCCCCCGTGGGATTGCACGGCCTGCCCAGGCCGAAACAAGTCCGTGCCTGTACCGGGACCGGTCGGTTGCTTGTGCCGTCTGCGAGAATCGACCGGCCGGGTGTCGGAACGAGGAGGACACGCATGGGTGGGCACGTGACACGGTCACGGGTTCCGCAGCTCAGACTGGACGAGCTGCTGGAGGAACTGCAGGCCCGGATCGACGCTGCCCGTGGGACGCGGGACCGGGTGCACAGCCTGCTGGAGGCGGTGCTGTCGGTCGGGCGGGAACTGGACCTGACCCAGGCGCTGCGTCGGATCGTCGAGGCGGCCGCCGTGCTGGTGGACGCCCGCTACGCGGCGCTCGGAGTGATCGGCCAGGATGGGGAGACCCTCTCGCAGTTCCTTACCGTGGGCATGTCCGAGCAGGAAGTCACCGCGATCGGGCCCTACCCGACCGGCAAGGGCCTGCTGGGCGAGCTGATCCACCATCCGGAGCCGCTGCGGCTCGGCGACCTCTCCTCGCACACCGCCTCCTACGGGTTCCCCGCCAACCACCCGCCGATGCGGACCTTCCTCGGGGTGCCCGTGCGGGTACGCGAGGAGGTGTTCGGCAACCTCTACCTGACCGACAAGCGCGGCGGCGAGGACTTCGACGCCGACGACGAGTCGGTGATCGCCACCCTCGCGGTCGCCGCCGGCGTCGCGATCGACAACGCCCGCCTGTACGAGGAGGCGCAGCGTCAGCAGCGGTGGCTGAGTGCGAGCGCGGAGATCACCCGCAGCCTCCTCTCGGGCAGCTCGCGCGAGCAGGTGGTGGAGCTGATCGCGCAGCGGGCTCGGGAGATCACCGGCGCGGAGCTGGCCGATGTCGTGGTGCCAGAGGACGGCGGCGAGAGGCTGCGCCTGGAACTGGCACTCGGCGGCAAAGCTCACGCCCGGCAGAACATGGTCGTGCCGACGCAGGGCACCCTGTCGGGGGCCGCGTACGCGCAGGGCACCCCGGTGACCACCCCCGACCTGGCCGACGATCCCCGGCTGCCGACCGACCCTCGGCGCTCCGAGGGCCTTGGCCCCGCCGTGGCGGTCCCGCTCGGGCGGGCAGCGGGACACATCGACGCAGTACTGCTCCTGGCCCGGCCGGCAGGAGCGGCGGAGTTCACCGCGCGGGAGATCAGTCCGCTGCTCGGGTTCGCCGACCAGGCCGCCCTGGGGCTGGAACTGGCGGCACGCCGACATGACGCTGAGCAGCTGGCAATGCTGGAGGACCGCGACCGGATCGCGCGCGACCTGCACGACCTGGCGATCCAGCGGCTCTTCGCCACCGGGATGACGCTGCAGAGCGCGGCCCGGTTCATCGACCACTCCGGCGCCTCGGACCGGGTACTGCGCGCAGTGGGCGACCTCGACGAGACCATCAAGATCATCCGCTCAACGATCTTCGGCCTGCGAGCCCGGGACGAGGGCGCCTCGCAGGGGCTGCGGGCGCGCGTGGTGCGGGTGGTGGAGGCGGCACAGACAGCCCTCGGCTTCGCGCCCAGGCTGAGCATGGAGGGGCTGCTGGACACCGACGTACCGGGCGAGGTCGCCGACCACGTGCTCGCAGTCCTGAGCGAGGCGCTGAGCAACTCGGCCCGGCACGCTCAGGCCGCACGGGTCGAGGTGGTGCTGCAGGCGACCGGCAAGGAGGTCGTGCTGACGGTGCGGGACGACGGCGTCGGAGTGCCGGAGCAGGGACGGCGCAGCGGGTTGCGCAACATCGCCGAGCGGGCCGAAGGCCTGGGCGGTGCGATGGAGTTGACGGGACCGGCGGATGGCGGCACCAGGCTGGTGTGGTCCGTACCGCTTGGTCGTTGACCGAGAGGGCGGTGTCACTCCACGCGGGCGTCGGCGGCGGGCAGCGTTCGGCCGGCCACCAGTTCGTTCCGGATGCGGACGGACACCAGGTCCGTAGGTTCAGCGGGGCTGGGGCGGGCGTGGTCCTCGACCACGTCGGCCCGGCCCAGGACGGTCACGGTCCAGCCGCTGCCGTCCGTCTCATCGACCTCGCTCACCTCGAAGGCGACCAGCGCCCCGCAGAGCGCGCGCACCAACTCGGAGCCCGCGGTGACGCGAAGCAGCACGCTGCCGTCGCCGGCGAGGCGGTAGGGGACCGGCAGGACGGCCGGCAGAGCACCGACGGTGTAAACGACGCGGCCCACCGACCGCGCGGCCAGCAGCCGCCGGCACTGCCGCTCGTCCAGCGGGGTGTGGTCAGGTGTCATGGCATCGATCCTCATCCCCGGCCCGTCCCAGCGGGAGGGGCTCATGGTCCTCGCGCCCGGGCCGAGTGGCCCCTCGGCAGCAGTCTCGGTCCCGTCGCCGGACGAGCGACCGGTCGCCCGAAAGCGCGGGGCTAGCGGGTGTGGCGGCTCGCGGCGAACTCGTGGGCGGCGAGGGTCTGGGTGGCGATGACGGCGGCCTGGACCCGTCGCTCGACGCCAAGTTTGGCGATCAGCCGGGAGATGCGGTTCTTGACGGTCTTCTCGGCGAGATGGAGTCGCTGGCCGATCTGGCGGTTGGTCAGGCCTTCGCCGATCAGCGCGAGGATCTCCTGTTCCCGCGCGGTGAGCTGCGGGAGTGCCGGAGCCTGCGTAGTGGCGTCGCCGCGCAGCCGGGCCATCAGCCGGGTGGTCGCGCCGGGGTCGAGCATGGATTGCCCGGAGGCCACCATGCGCACCGCGGAGACCAGATCGGTGCCGCTGATCTGCTTCAAGACGTAGCCGGCGGCGCCGGCCATGATGGAGTCCACCAACGCCTCCTCGTCGTCGAAGGAGGTGAGCATCAGACAGGCCGGCTCGGGCATCCGCGACCGCAGCTCCCTGCAGACCGTCACGCCCTCGCCGTCGGGCAGGCGCATGTCCGGCACTGCGACGTCCGGGCGCAGCGCGGGGACCCGGGCCAGTGCCTGCTCGACGGTGCCGGCCTCGCCGACAACCCTCAGGTCGGGCTCGGCGTCCAGCAGGTCGTGCACGCCGCGGCGGACGCCCTCGTGGTCGTCGAGGAGGAACACCTTGACCGGGGCGCTCCCCTGCGGTGTTGCACTGTCCGCCATGAAGATCTCCGAACTCGTGGGACCGCTGCCACAGCGGGGGGATGAAGCCTCTGGGAGTCTGGCGAATGTGCCGACCTCCTCATAGGGCCGGATGGCCCTTTCTCCAGCAGATCGCCGACCAGAAGCGCAGGACGTGCTGAGCCGTTGCCAGATCACCGTGCCTCGGCGCGGTCGTCCTCGCCAGGGCGGTCGCCACCGCGTCCCAGGACACGTAGCCAGCGTGCGGGAAGCGGCGGGTGCCGCCAGCGGTCATGCCGAGGACGGCCCCGCCCACTCGGCTCGGATGACAGGACGTCATCTCGTTTCGGCTGGACCCGTCCGCAGGATCACCCGGCGCCCGTGTCCCCGGTTGCGCTGGAAGCGGTGAACCGGCCATGCCGATGGGGCATGCCTGCGGGCCGAAGGTCCCCTCTTCACGAGGTTCCGCCCCCCTGTCCGGCCACAGTTCCGGACGCGCGAGTGGCCGGGACCTCATCGGCCCCGGCCACCGCGCGCCGTGGTTCAGTCGTGCGGCACGATGGCCACCGGGCCGTGCGCGCGGTGGATGACCGCGTGCGCCACCGGCCCCAACCTCGGCGCGGCCGTCGGGTGCGCGGCCGCGCGCCGGCCCAGGACCACCACGGCCGCGCTGCGCGAGGCCTCCACCAGCGTCCTGGCCGCACCCCAGCCGGACACCTCCGCCACGGTGCGCACCTCGGGGAACTTCTCCCGCCAGCGGGCCAGCGCGTCCTGGAGACGCAGCGTCTCCGACTCCACCAGCGACCGCCTGATGTCGTCCTGTCCGACCGGGGCCTCTGTCCGGTAGGGGCCGTGCGGTTCGACCCGGCCTTCCAGTGCCCGCAGCACGGCCCCGCGCCGGGCGGTTTCCTCGAAGGCGAACCCGAGGACGGCGTCCGACGGCCGGCTGCCCTCTACGCCGACCACGACCTGGCCCGGGCCCTTGGCCGGGCCGTCGGCGCCCGCCGGTACCAGGACGACGGGGCACCGTGCCTCGGTCGCCACGCGCAACGCGACGGACCCGAGGAGCCGCCCGGTGACCCCGCCCGGTCCACGCGAGCCGAGGACCACCAGGCCGTCCCGCTCGCCGGCGGCGGCCAGGGCGGACCACGGGGTCCCGGGAATCAGCTCGCAGGAGATGTCCAGTTGCGGCAGCGCCTGCGCGATCCGCGCCTGGAGCGCCGTCGCGAAGTCCGGCAGCCCGCACCCGGCCGCCCCGCCGTACGGGAGGTCACCGTCCTGCGGCGGTGCCACCCAAACCAGGCGAAGGGCGGCGCGGCGCCGGTAGGCGTCGTACGCCGCCCACTGCGCCGCCGCGGTGCTTTCCACCGATCCGTCGACACCAACCACGACGGAAACAGACATGGTTACAACCTCCACGGGATCTGGCCGGCCTGGGCACCCGTGTGCCCGGCTCGTTGTCCAGCAGAGTCGTCCCGATCCCAGCCCCTGGGACATGGGCCGGTCAGCCCCTGGCCGGTACCGAAGGTCCCTCGGGCTGGGGCATGGCCTGGCCGGTTGGGTTCACGACTCCGGTACCAGCACCACGGGGCAGGCGGCGTGGTGCAGTACGGCATGTGCGACCGGCCCGAGGCGGCCGAGCGAGGCAGCGTGGCCCCGTCCCAGGACCACGAGCCGCGCCTTGGCCGAGGCATCGACGAGCACCTGTCCGGCGCCGCCCGGCTCGGCGTCCGCGACCACCTGCACATCCGGGTGGCCGGCCCGCCACGGCGCGATCGCGAGGTCGAGCAGGTCGTGCTCGGCGAGCTGGAACTTCGCACGCGCCGACGGATCCACCGGCGCCCACGCGTGCAGGGCCCGCACCGGCAGCCCGTAGCGCCGCGCGGCGTCGAAGGCGAAGTCGAGCGCGGCCTCGGCCGGCCGTCGGGTGTCCACCCCGACCACGACCTGTTCGCGTGGCACCGGGTCCGCCGCTTCGGCGGGGACCACGACGACGGGACATCCCGCCCGGCCCGCCACGTGGAGAGCTGTCGCCCCGACGCGGAGCCCCGGGAAACCGTCGTCCCCCCGGGCGGCGAGAACCAGTAGCTCGGCATCCTCGGCCGCCGCCACCAGTGCCGCCGTTGCGACGTCGTACACCTCGTCCGCGTGCACGCACAGCTCCGGGTGCCGAACCGCCAGCACGTGCTGCGCCTCTGCGAGCACGCCACGTCCGGAGAACCGCGGGCGCGCGCCAGCCGCGGCAGCAGGTGCGGCATGAGCGGAAGGGCGTGCAGGACCCGCAGCGGACGCTGCCGCAGCGCCGCCTCCTCGGCGGCCAGGTCGGCCGCCGCCAGACTCTCGGGAGAACCGTCGACTCCGACGGTGACGGGAAGGTACATGATCGCCATCTCCTCTCGGGCCCCGGCAGCGGAGGCCCATACGGCACACCTGTCCGGGACCACCGGTCCAGTGCCACGGGCCGCCCGGCCCTCGCGAGCACCAGCCCGGTGACCGAAGGCTGGAAACAGCCTGCCGACCAGCGCAGGGGCGCCACAGGCGTCAGCCCGCACAGCCGGAAGAGATCATGATCAACAGTTCGCGGGAAACGAAGGCCCATCTGGTCGGCGGCGGCATCGCCTCCCTCGCCGCGGCAGCCTTCCTGATCCGGGACGGCGAGTTCCCGGGCGAGAACATCCACATCCTGGAGGAACTCCCCCTGGCCGGCGGCTCACTGGACGGCCGGGGAGCCGCCGAGCAGGGCTACGTCACGCGCGGCGGGCGGATGCTGGAAGAGGAGGCGTACACCTGCCTGTGGAACCTCCTGGAGACGATCCCTACCCTCGACGACGAGAACGTGACAGTCCGCCAGGAGATCCTGGCCTTCAACCAGCAGTGGCCCACCGAGGCGAAGGCCCGCCTGATCGACCGGGACCACCGGATCCTGGACGCCTCGCAGCTCGGCCTGGACACCCGTGACCGGATCGAACTCGCCCGCCTGCTGGCCCTGCCCGAGTCGGTGATCGGCTCCCGGCGGATCGACGAGTTCTTCTCCGAGCACTTCTTCGCCACCAACTTCTGGGCGATGTGGCGCACCACCTTCGCCTTCCAGAACTGGCACAGCGCGATCGAGCTCAAGCGGTACTTCCTGCGCTTCGTACAGGAGTTCCCGCGCCTCCACACCCTCTCCGGGGTCCGCCGCACCCCGCTGAACCAGTACGACTCGATCGTGCGGCCACTCATCCGGTGGCTGACCGGGCACGGGGTGCGGTTCGAGCACGGCGTCACGGTGACGGACGTCGACTTCACCGAGGAGGCGGGCATCCGCCGCGCCAAGCGCCTCCACCTCGACCGGGACGGCCACCCGGAGACCGTCGAACTCGCCGATCTGGACCTGGCGTTCATCACCCTGGGCTCGATGACCGCCGACGCCGCCTACGGCACGGACGATACGGTTGCCGAGCTGGTCCGCGACAAGCGCGACGGCGGCTGGACGCTGTGGGAGACGCTCTCGCGCAAGGCCCCCGACTTCGGCCGTCCCGCCGTCTTCAACGGCAACATCGCCGATGCCGCCTGGCAGTCCTTCACGTTGACCATGCGCAGCCCGGTCCTGCTCAAGCGGATCGAGGAGTACAGCGGCAGCGCCGCCGGCACCGGCGCGCTGATGACGTTCAAGGACTCGCCCTGGCTGATGTCCATCGTCGTGCCGCGCCCGCCGCACTTCGACGGCCAGCCCGAGGACGTCTTCACGCTCTGGGGCTACGGCCTGTTCATCGACACCCCCGGCGAGCACACCGGCAAGGTGATGGCCGAGTCCACCGGGCGGGAGATCCTGGACGAACTCCTCGGCCAGCTCGGCTTCGACGACATCGCCGAGGAGGTCCGCGCCACCACCACGGTCACCACCGTGATGATGCCCTACATCACCAGCCAGTTCGCCCGCCGCGGCGTCCACGACCGGCCGCTGGTGATCCCGCACGGCGCCAGGAACTTCGCCCTCCTCGGCCAGTTCGTGGAGATCCCGGAGGATGTGGTCTTTACCGTCGAATACTCGGTCCGCGGCGCCATGCACGCCGTCTACCGGCTGCTCGGTCTCGACAGGCCGATCCCGCCCGTCTATCACGCCCTCTCGGACCCGAAGACCGCCTTCCAGGCCCTGAAGACCGCGTTCGGCTGAGCCCAACACGGCAAGCGCAACCAAGCCGAAGGCGCGCACCCCACAGGTCGTCGGGGTGCGCGCCTCGCCCATTCGGGACCTTGGGCCCCACCCGCGGACCGGCAGGCCCTGGGGACGCGGGGTCGCCCTCGGCGAGGCTGGTCCCCGACCTCGGGCGGCTGTGCCCGAGACAATCCCCGTGCAGTGGAAAGGTCACTCCCATGAGCAGGTTCGTGCTGGCCGGTATAGACGGTTCGCCCGAGAGTACCGCCGCAGCGCAGTGGGCCGCCGACGAAGCGGTGCGCCGCGGCCTCGCCCTGCGACTCGTCCACGCCTGGACCTGGCAGGACGACCTCCACGCCGATCCCGGCCAGCCGGCGGACGTGCGCGCCCTGACCGAGCGCATGCTCACCGACGCCGCGCAGCAGGTGCGCTCGACCCACCCAGGGTTGGAGATACACACGGGCCTCCTGGCCGGCCACGAGCCGGCCGCGGCCCTGCTCACCGCCGCGGCCGAATCCGAGCTGCTCGCCGTCGGTTCGCTGGGCCTTGGCGGCTTCGAGGGTCTGCTGGTGGGATCGGTCGGTCTGGACGCCGCGGCGCGATGCGACGTGCCTGTCGTCCTGGTCCGGGCCGCGCAGACGCAGCAGGCCGACGCCCGCGACGCCGCCGAAGTGGTCGTCGGTGTCGACACCCGCGTCCTGGCGGACGACGTCGTCGACTTCGCCTTCCAGGAGGCCGCGGCACGCGGCGCCGTGCTGCATGCCGTGCACGGCTGGACTCCGCCGGCGGCCTGGGGTTACGCCGGCTGGGTGGCACCGCAGATCGAGACCGAGCAGTTCCGCACCATCGAGACCGAGTTGCTCAGCCAGACGCTGAGCGCATGGCGGGACAAGTACCCCGAGGTCGAGGTGGTCGAGGACAGCCGGATCGGCAGCGGCGCCGGCGCGGTGGTGGACGCATCGCGCAACGCCGCGCTCGTGGTGGTCGGCCGCCGCCGGCGCCGCCACCACCTCGGCCTGCGTCTCGGCCCGGTCGCCTACGCGGTGATCCACCACGCGCAGGCCCCGGTCGCCGTCGTCCCGCACGACTGAAACGGCACCGGTGCCATCCCGGCACCGGGCGCACGTCCCCGCGCTGGCGCGGACCCAAGGCCGGATGCCGCGTCCTACAGCTGGACGCGGCATCCGGCCTTGGGTCCGTCACCCGCTGGCGTTGAAACCGGGAGCAGCAGCTCGATTTCCGCGTGGCCCTGTCGAGCCATCACCAGCGCCAAACGCCTGGCCCGCCACCGCGGTTGCGGTGGCGGGCCGTTCATGGATTCGTCTGGGTCCGCATCAGGGATGGTCTGGAGCGGCCCCACCCGCTCCCGGCCATCGCCCCTGCCCTGGCCCGGCCGGGCCCCACAGCCGCCGGGGCGTACCCGCGCCCTACTGCGCGGGAGTGATGAGGCCGTAGTCGCCGTCGTAGCGGTGGTAGAGGACGCTGCCGCGTCCGGTGGCCGCGTCGGTGAAGAAGACGAACGGCCATCCGGTGAGGTCGAGGCGCGACACCGCCTCGGCAACCGCCAGTTCCGGGGCCGGGGCGGTGCTCACGCTCAGCCCCGGCACGGGCTCGGCGGCCGGGCCGGTCGAGGCCAGCCGGTGGGCGCCGGTGTGCGCATCGCGGTAGACAATGCTGTCGCAGGCGGTCGCGGCGTCGGTGAACAGGTGGAAGTCGTAGTCCATTGCCTCCATCTCGAACACCGCTGCCCAAGCAGTCTGGCGGGTCAGGCTGTAGGACTTGTGCCGCACGATCCGCCGTTCCTCCGGGGACCGGCCGCGGCGGTGCGGGCGGTGCTCGTGGCCCGCCACGTCGTTCCAGGCGCCGGGCCCGGTCGGCTGGGTGGCCGGGCGGCGGTGGAGGTCCCGGTGGTGGCGTACCCGGGCGAGCCGGGCGGTCAGCCGGTCCTGGAGCAGGTCGATGGCCTCCGGCATGGTCGCCGCTGCGACGTGCGCCCGGACGGGCCGGCCGTTCAGGTCCACCACGGCCTGGGCCAGGGACGGCTTGACGACGGCATGGTTGGCCTCCTGGGTGAGCTTCACCCGCGCGGCCGGCACCGGTTCGTGCAGCCGCTCGACCACGGCCGCCAGTTTCGCCTTCGCGTAGTCGGGCGCGGCCAGCGACACCTCACCCCGGGTCTCCACCTGGATGTGGACTGCGGGAGGAGTCTGCAGAGGGTTCATCGGGTCCTTCTTCCGGTCGGGTTTCAGACTGTCGCGTGCCCGGGCAGCGCGCCGAGGGCCGAAGGTCCCGCAGGCAGGCCCTGCGGGCACGGCTTTCCGCGCTCCACGGCCGCGCGGACCGTGGTGCCTGTGGTGCCGAGGATCGTGCCGAGCGCGTCGTCCAGCGGGCCGATGGCGGCGAGGTGGCCGGTGCGTTCGGTGAACGAGGCGGCCGCCTCGGCCTTGGGCCGCATCGAGCCCTCCGGGAGGTCCAGCGCACGCAGGTGCTCGGGAGTCGTGGCGACCAGTGGACCGGGGTGGGCGGCGCCGAACCGGGTGAACACATGGGTGACATCGGTGAGGATCAACAGGGCGTCGGCGTCCAACTGTTCGGCCAGAAGGGCGGCGGTGAGGTCCTTGTCGACGACCGCCTCCACACCGGTCAGCCGACGGGTGTCGGGGTTGCGGGTGACGGGTACGCCTCCGCCGCCCGCGCAGATCACCACCGCTCCACCGGCCAGGAGGCCGCGAATGGCGGGCGCTTCGAGCACCTCGCGCGGCCGGGGCGAGGGGACGACGCGGCGGTGGTGGGCGCCGTCCTGTGCGGTGGTCCAGCCGCGTTCGCGCTCCATCCGCCGGGCCTGCTCGGCGGTGAGCTGCTGGCCGATGAATTTGGTCGGGAGCTTGAACGCCGCATCGTGCGGGTCGACTTCGGTGTGGGTGACCAGCGCGGTCACCACCCGCCCGGGCAGGCGGTTCAGCAGCTCGCGGGCGAGCAGGGTACCGATCATGCCTTGGGTCTGGGCACCGAGTACGTCCAGCGGGTACGGCGCGGTCAGGGCTGGGTCGGTCTCGCTCTCCGCGGCGAGCAGGCCGATCTGCGGGCCGTTGCCGTGGGTGATCACCAGCTCGTGCCCGGCGAGGACGAGTTCGGCCAGTGAGGCGGCGGCCTGGTGGACGTGGTGCAACTGGACGGCGGCGTCGGGGTGTTCGCCTCGCTGGAGCAGGGCGTTCCCGCCGAGGGCGGCGACGATGCGCATGGTCAGTCCCTCCCGAGGGTGGCGACGAGGATCGCCTTGATGGTGTGCATGCGGTTCTCGGCCTGGTCGAAGACCAGCGAGGCCGGCGACTCGAAGACCTCGTTCGTGACCTCCAACCCGTCCGGGCCGTACTGCTCGGCGAGTTCGGCGCCCAGGTCGGTCCGGCGGTCGTGCAACGCGGGCAGGCAGTGCAGGAGGGCCGCGTCCGGGTTGCCGGTGGCCGCCAGGGTCTTGGCGTTGACCTGGTAGGGCAGCAGCAGGTCGATGCGCTCCTGCCACTTCTCCGGGCTCTCGCCCATGGAGACCCACACGTCGGTGTAGAGGTAGTCCGCGCCGGCGACCGCCTCCTCGACCTCCTCGGTGAGGGTGAACCGGGCTCCGGTCTCCTGGCCGAGCAGCAGGCACTCGGAGACCAGCAGCGGATCGGGCCACAGTGCGCGGGGCGCGGCGATCCGTACGTCCATGCCGAGCAGGCTGCCCATCACCATCAGCGAGTTGGCGGTGTTGTTGCGGGCGTCGCCCAGGTAGCAGAAGGAGATCTCCTCCAGCGGCTTGCGGCTGTGCTCGCGCATGGTGAACACGTCGCACAGGCTCTGGGTGGGGTGGCAGGCGTCGGTGAGGCCGTTGTAGACCGGGACGCCGGCATGGCGGGCGAGTTCGGTGACGGTGTCCTGGTCGAACCCGCGGTACTCGATGCCGTCGTACATCCGGCCCAGCACCCGGGCGGTGTCGGCGACGGACTCCTTGTGGCCGATGTGCGAGCTGTCCGGGCCGAGGTAGGTGGTGGTGGCGCCCTGGTCGGCGGCGGCCACCTCGAAGGCGCAGCGGGTGCGGGTGGAGTTCTTCTCGAAGATCAGGGCGAGGCGGCGGCCGGTGAGTTCGGGCTGCTCCGTGCCGGAGCGGCGGGCGGCCTTCAGTTCGGCGGCGAGGTCGAGCAGGTGGTGGATCTCGACGGCGGTGAAGTCGAGTTCGCGCAGGTAGTGGCGGCCGTGCAGGTTGACGGTCATGTCAGGTTCTCCTCGGTGGTTCGTCGGATGGTCAGTTGGCGGGGTCGCGCTGGATGGGGCAGCTCATGCAGCGCGGCCCGCCGCGGCCGCGGCCGAGTTCGGAGCCGGCGATGGTGACGATCTCGATGCCCTGCTTGCGCAGGTAGGTGTTGGTAGTGGTGTTGCGCTCGTAGCCGACGACGACGCCGGGGGCGAGGGCGAGGAAGTTGCTGCCGTCGTCCCACTGCTCGCGCTCGGCGGCCCGGGCATCCTGCTCGGCGGACAGGAAGCGGACCTTGTCCAGGTCGAGAGCCTCGGCGAGGGAGGCTGCGAGGTCGGTGTCGGGTGTGACGTCGAACCCGGCCGGCCGCTCGGGTGCGGGGGTCAGCGTCCACGAGCGCAGCCGGTCGGCCAGGCCGGGGTAGACGGCGAAGGTGTCCCGGTCGATCATCGTCATGACGGTGTCGAGGTGCATGAACGCCCGGGTCTCGGGCAGGCGAACGGCGATCAGCCGGTGTGCGGCGCCGGTGAGGAACAGCTGCTGGGCGAGGGTTTCGACCGCCTGGGCGGTGGTGCGCTCGCCCCTGCCGACCATGACCACGCCCGGGGCGATGACGTGGACGTCCCCGCCCTCCAGGCTCAGCCCCGGCGCCGTAGTGGTGCCATCCAGCAGTGGCGGGGCGGTCTCGGCGAACAACGGGTGGAAGCGGTAGATCGCGGCGGTGTGCAGAGTCTCGCGGCGGCGCGCGGCCTTGGCCATCGGGTTGAGGCTGTACCGGGCGCCGATCCAGCAGGAATTGTCGCGCGGGAAGAGGTGGTTGGGCAGCGGCGCGAGGGCGAAGTCCTGCTCGCCGACGGTGTGCCAGACCAGGCTGTGCGGGTTGCGCAGCGACAGGTCGTCCCTGAGGACGCCGCCGATCAGGTACGAGGCCAGCGTCTCGCCGTCCAGGTCCTCGCACAGGGCGCGCACCGGGTCGACCAGGGCGGGGCCGACGGTGGCGGGGTTGACCACCTGCCCCAGTAGCCAGGCGCGCGCGGCCGGTATCGCGAGGGTCTCGGAAAGCAGGTCGGCGTAGTGGTGGACGCGCACGCCGTGGTCGCGCAGGACCTGGGCGAAGGCGTCGTGCTCCTCGCGGGCGCGCTTGGCCCACAGGATGTCGTCGAAGAGGAGCTCGTCGACGTTGCGGGGGGTGAGCCGGGACAGCTCCAGGCCGGGGCGGTGCAGGATCACCTGGCGCAGGCGGCCGGTCTCGGAGTCGACGCGGAGAGTGGACACGATCAATGCTCCTTGTGCTTCAGTGCTGGTGGCGCGGGGTCAGTGCGCGGCGGATGATTGCGGGCAGGCCGACCGGGCCTGCGGTGCGGGCTGCCGTCGGCAGCGAGGTGGTGCCGGTGGCCGGGTCGATCGCGGCGGGTGTGGTGCCGGGTTCCGTCAGGGCTGCGGTGGCGTGGTCGGCGTGCGGGCGCTTGAGCCAGATGTAGACCGGGATGCCGAGCAGGATGGTGAAGAGGCCGTAGTAAACGGTCTGGTAGCCGCTGCCCTGGATCGACCAGTAGGAGAAGGCCAGTGCCAGGACGGTGACGGTGACGTCCCGGGCGAAGCGCCTGCGCTCCGACTCCTCGCGGCCGCGCACCACCAGCCAGTACAACTGGGCGGCGGCTGACACGAGGTAGGGGATGACGGCGGTGAGCACGCTCAGCAGCACGATCTCCGTGAACACCTTCGTGAACCGGGTGTAGCTGATCACCGTGAGCACCGAGGCGAGGACGGTGGCGGAAACGATACCGAAGGCGGGTACCTCGCTGCGGCCGCGGACCTTGGCGAACGCCTGCGGGAACAGCCCGTCACGGGCCGCCGCCATCGGCATCTCCGCACAGATCAGGGTCCAGCCGTTGAGCGCGCCGAGCCCGGAGACGATCGCCGCGGCGGCAACCAGGTTACCGGCCCAGTGGCCGCCCGCGATGTTGTTCATGGCGTCGGTGAACGGCGCGGCCGAGCTGCCCAGTTGGGCATGTGGGACGGTGCCGAACACGGCGAGCGTGCCGAGCAGGTAGATCGCGGCGCAGGCCAGCGTGCCGTACACGGTCGCCCGCGGCACGTTGCGCTTCGGTTCGCGCACCCGTCCGGCAGCAACGGAGGCGGTTTCCAGGCCGATGTAGCTGAACAGGGCGATCGCCCCGGCTGCCGAGATCGCACCGAGGGCCGAGCCGCCGCTGGCGTTGAAGGCGCCGAAGTTGCCGGACTTGATGAACAGCAGACCGGCCGTGCCCATGAACGCCAGCGGCAGGAACTTCAGCACCGTGGTGACCACCTGGAACGCGCCGATGTTCCGCACGCCGGTCAGGTTGACGGCGGCCGGCAGCCACAGCCCGGCCAGCGCGATGGCGATCGAACCCCAAGTGTGGTGGCCCTTGTTGACGAACACCTCGACGTAGCCGACCCAGGCCACCACGATGGCCGCATTGCCGGCCCAGGCGGTGATCCAGTACGACCAGGCAGTCAGGAACCCGGCGAACTCGCCGAACGCCTCCCGGGCGTAGACGTACGGGCCGCCACTGCCCGGCACCCGCTCCGACAGCCGCCCGAACACCATCGCGAGCGCCAACGCCCCGATCGTCACCAGGACGAACGCCACCAGCGCGATCGGCCCGTACGGAGCGAGCGCGGAGGGCAGCGCGAACACTCCGGTACCGATGATGCTGCCGACGACCAGAGCGGTCGCCGCGGGCAGCCCGAACATCTTGTTCCGCTGCGTGGGCGACGCGGCTGCTGGACTTCCTTTGTGAGGCGCGGACATAGTCTGGCTCCTTGTGCGGTGAGCGGGGAAGCGGACGGGGCCCTGCGAGGCTCGCTGTCCGCCGCTAGAGATCTTCCGGTCGGCGAGGCGGTGTGCCCCAGGGACCGTCGGTCCCCCTCACGTCGCCACCGGTCCCGACTGCGACGGCCTGAGGGTCCCGGGTCCAGCACGCGCCGGCGAAGGGTCACAAGGCGCCAGGTCGTCGATCTGAATGACCGTCACATCCTGGTTCACCCAAGCCGCAGCCCCGCCAACGGTGTGTCCGCAGAGGACGGCTGCCGGCCGAGGAGCCGATCAGGGACCTGTGGCCTCCCGCACAGCCCCGTCGGTCCCTGTCCGGCCGGTGCCCGGCGCCGCGAGAGTAGCGGGGCGGTCGGCAACCACACGTCGCCCCTTCACCCCGACACCCGAGAGAGAGTCCCACGATGACGCGCTACGTCCTGGCCGGCCTCGACGGCTCACCCCAGAGCGAGGCCGCTGCCTCCTGGGCCGCCGAGGAAGCCCAACTCCGGGGCGCGACACTGCGCCTGCTCCACGTCCGGCCGTGGCTGGCCACCACCGAGGCGGATCTCTCCCGTCCAGGGGACCTTCGCACTCAAGCCCTTCGGGCACTGACCGACACCGCGAGCCGGATTCGCGACGCCCGGCCCGACCTGACCGTCGAGACCACGCTGATCGGCGACACCCCGACCGATGGACTGGTGGCCGCGGCCGCAGGACGGGAGCTGCTCGTACTCGGCTCGCGTGGGCTCGGCGGATTCGCCACCCTGCTCGTGGGCTCCGTCAGCCTCGGCGTGGCCGCACGGGCCGACACCCCGGTCGTCCTGGTCCGCTCCGAGCAGCCCTCCGTCGCACACGAGGTGGCAACTCACCCGGCCGTCCGCGAGGTCGTGCTCGGCCTCGACGCACGCCACCCCGCCGACCCGGTCATCGAGTTCGCCTTCGCCGAGGCCGCGCTACGCGGGGCGCGCCTGCTTGCCGTGCACGGTTGGAACCCGCTGCCCGCCTGGTCCTTCGCAGGCTGGGTGCCGCCGCAGACGGACATCGCCGCGCAGAAGTCGAGCGAGAAGGCCCTACTGGTCCAGGCGCTCGCCCCCTGGCGGGAGAAGTACCCCGAGGTCGAGCTGGTCGAGGAGGTCCACCTCGGCAGCGGCGCCCAGACCCTGCTGGAGTCCTCCGATGCTGCCGGCCTTATCGTCGTCGGCCGCCGCGTGCGGCGTCACGACGCCGGCATGCGTCTGGGGCCCGTAGCCCACGCCGTGCTCCACCACGCCGCTGCCCCGGTGGCGGTTGTTCCCCACCCCTGATCCCGACCGCCCCGCACCTGCGCATCGACCAGCAAGCCACCCCGAAGGAGTTCACGGACATGTCCAGCACTTCCCACCCGGCGCGGTCCGCCCTTGCCGTGCGCCCGTGGCGCCGCCACCTGCGCCGAGCCCTCGGCGAGGAGATCAACGAGCTGGCACGGCCCCTGGACCGAGCCCACAGCCGGGCCCTGCTCCTCGCCGTGCTCGGCATCGCCCTGGCCGGCCTGTTGGGCGCCGGCGCGTCATACGCCGACCTCGCCTCCACCCAACGGCACGCGATAGTGACGGCCGCTCACCTGCACCACATCGAAGCCGTCCTGCTCACCCCCGCCCGCAGGACGGTCACCTCCCTCTCAGTCGGGGCCAACAGCTACCAGGCCGAGGCGACCTGGACCTACCCGCCCGGTCAGCGCAACACCGGCACCATCGACGTCTCAGGGGCTCGCACCCCGGGCTCCAGCAACAGGATCTGGGTCGGCGACGGCGGCCAACTCGCGTCCGCGCCGCCCAGCACGGCGGACCTCACCGCCGACGCGGTCTGCGTCGGCCTGTTCACCCTGGGCGGCCTGTCCCTCGTCATCGCCACCGGCCTCGGCAGGCGGCTGAACACCCTTGGCCGCCAGGCCGACCAGGCCTGGCAGCACGCCTGGGAACGAGCCGAGCCCGTCTGGACCGGCCGCACCTCCCACAAGCCCCGAACCGACGACACCCAGCGCGGCTGAACCACCGTCAGCCGACACAGCGACCGGACGTTGTCCGCCTTCGGAAGGACACCAGCTCACCATGCCGGAACAGCCCCTCGACGATGCCACCGCCCATTCCCTCGTCGCCGCAGCAGCCGCCGCGCCCTCCATCCACAACACCCAGCCCTGGCGGTTCCGCCTCGACCCACCCGCCCGCACCATCCACGTGCACGCCGCGTCCCGATACGCCCTGCGAGCCACCGACCCCGACACCCGGGCGTTACACCTCTCGGTCCTGCTCACCCTCCACGGCCTGCGCGCCTCGATCCTGCACCAGGCCCTGGAATGGCCCGACCTACGCACCCGGATGACCGACACCTCCCCGGACCGCTGCGCTCCCCAGACGCTCCTGCGCATCGGCTACGGCCCGGCCGGTTACCCCACCCCACGCCGCCACACCGCCTCCCTGCTCGGACAACGCGACCTGCAGGCGGCCACCGCACGGTGACCCACACTCCGCACCGCGCCGACCCGGGGAAACTAGGGCCATCCGGCCCTACCGGTCCGATCGACAGCCGCGGCAGACTTCCGCGTGGATCAATCCACCCCGCCGTGGCAGCGGGCACAGGCAAACGGAGAAGGCATGGCGGAGAACGTGGCAGGACAGGCGAACACCCCGGTCAAGGTGTTCCTCCTCGACGACCACGAGGTCGTCCGCCGGGGTGTACACGACCTCCTGGACGCCGAACCCGACCTGACCGTGATCGGCGAGGCCGGCACCGTCGAGCAGGCCCTGGCCCGGGTCCCCGCGCTGCGCCCCGATGTCGCGATCCTGGACATGCGCCTGCCCGACGGCGACGGCGTCACGGTCTGCCGGGAGCTGCGCTCACGCATGCCGGAGCTGGCGTGTCTGATCCTCACCTCGTTCGACGACGAGGAGGCCCTGCTGGACTCGATCATGGCCGGGGCCGCCGGCTACGTCCTGAAGCAGATCAGCGGCACCGACCTGGTCTCCGCCGTCCGGACGGTCGCCTCCGGGCAGTCCATGCTCGACCCCGGCGCCACCACTCGACTGATGGCGCGCCTGCGCGGCGAATCCACCCAGCGGACCCCCGACTTCCCCCAACTCACCGACCGCGAGCGGGAGATCCTCGCCCTGATCGGCGAAGGGCTGACCAACCGCCAGATCGGCCAGCGCCTCTACCTCGCCGAGAAGACCGTCAAGAACCACATCTCCCGGCTTCTGGCCAAGCTCGGCGTCGAGCGCCGGGTCCAGGCCGCCGTCATCGCCACCCAGGCCCTCGCCGCCCACGCCGCCACAGGCCGCCCGGCCTCGTGACCCCGCCCTGGGCTCCGACCTGGGCGATAAGGACCTGAAGCTCACGGTGAAGACGTCAGTCGGCCCAAGGACGCCAAGGGGCTGATCACCTGTGCCGCGGTCAACCTCATGACCAGGCGCATCCCCCCGCCGCCAGTCCCGCCTGGCCAGACAACGGATGGGCCGACTGCCATAGGGCCTTGGCTTCGGCCGGGTCGGAACAGTCGTAGTCGGCGGTGCCCGGCCAGTCCCACCTGATCATCCACCGCCCCGGTGGCCTGCCCTGGTTCAACGGAGAGATCGCCGCGACCCGCGAATCGCGCCGGGCAGTGCGCGACCGCAGGACCATGCTGCTGATCGCCGGGGCGTGCGCCAACATCTTCGCCTGCCCAGCAGGCAACTCCCACCGGGCCGCCTTGGCTCTTTCCCGCAGGTCACTGCGAAAGCATCCCTCAGCGCGTAGAGCGCCTCGATATCGGCGCGGGCGGAGAACTGCCGCAGCAGCCGGCTGACCCGGCGGTCCTCGCCGGTGCTCACCGGTGCTCACCGGTGCTCACCGGTGCTCACCGCCGCCACGATGCTATCGATCAAGGCAGCAGCGGCTGCGGAGGTCACGCTGCCCCCGAGTTGCAGGCCCCGGCGAGCTTCCGGCGACGCCCCGAACCGCCAACCAACATTCCCCACACAGGATCGGGCTGCCTCGGCGCCACCGGGTCGCTCGCACGCCACAACGCCGCCGGCTCCGAGTAGATCGGCATGTCAGGGAAGTGGAAGGCGGTTCTCGCGGGCGGTCCCGGAGCCATCGCAGGCGTCGTCACCCCTATCTAACGACGCCGGTCGACCACCGGGGACGCTCGGATCAACCACCACCGCTAGTTCGCCCCATCCTCAGACAGGTATTACCAGGCCCTCCGTCAGAGACCGTGGATTCGGCGACCGCTCACCTCCGCCGGGCTGACGCGGATCCACAGGGGGCGGACACCGCCGGCCCATGGTGCGGCGCCAGGCTGCTCGGCGAGGCGCCGGATGGCAGCCGGGTCGGTGACGTGCTCGGCGGTACCGACGATCAGCACGCTCCAGCCGTCGCGCCGGTGCTCGTCGATGTGGTCCACCTGGAAGGAGACCTCACCGCCGGGTTCGGCCGCCGCCGCGCCCGCCGGATCCGTCCGGTAGACGACCGTGTCGCCGTCGACGAGGTAGTTGACCGGGAACACGCCGGGCCCCGGGTGGACAGGCAGCGCGATCCGCCCGATGCCGTGGGTGCCCAGTCGCTCCCAGCACGCCTCGGCTGTCAGCCTCATGAGCACCGGGTGGGCGGATGCTCCGGGCTGCCCCGGCGGTGCGTCGGTGCGGCCTTCCATCAACTCCTGGTAGGTCATCCCCAGGGCGGCGGCGATGCGTAGGAAGCCGCTGGGTGAGAAGTCGGTCCCAAGGTCGAGCAGGTGCCGGAAGTAGCGGGGCGACATGCCGGCCCGGTCGGCCAGCTCGGCCTCGGTGAGGCCGAGCTGTCTTCGCCGCACCTCGATCCGGTGCAGGAGTTCGGGGTCGGCCGACCCGGTGGTGTTCTCGTTCACGATGTCCTCCCGGAGACGGAGGTCGGCGCAGTGCCCGGGTCGCCGTCACTGCGCCGCACGGCAGAGGCGTCGGCTCTCCCACCGATTCTGCTCGCGCCCCCGCCCAGCCGCGCCGGCCAGTGGGGCCAGATGGCGGCACAGGACGGGGAGCATCCCGCGCCGGAAGACCGTGATCGCGGCGACCGTCGTGGCGCAGTCGGTGTTCGCCGTGGCGGCGACGGCGGGGCGGCTCACGCACCGAGGACGGCCAGTGGGCCGTCGATCTCGTGCGCGTCGGGCCGTTTGCCGGGCGCATCGGTGCCATTCAGCCCTGGAAACGCCCCCTCACGGCGGCCAGACTCGGAGCCGGCGACCCGGTTGGCGGGTCCGGAGGCCAGGAGGCAGAAATGCCCGGATCCGTTCGGCATCGACCGTCGTCTGCGACGGGAACAGCCCCTCCGGAGCGTGGTCACGGACCCACCGGCGGGCAGCGGGTAGTGCGATGGCTGGGCGGCACCGTACTGGCCGGACACGGCCTTATCCATCTCCTGGGCGTGGCTGTGCTGTGGCGGCTCGCCGAACCGGGAGGTCTGCGGTACGCCGACGCAGTTCCCCGGCCGGGCTCGCTGGCCGGCACCATCGTGGGCACCCTGTGGCTGTTGGCGGCGATGCTCCTCGTGTGGTCGGCGGTGCTGCTGGTAGCCCACCTGCGGTGGGCGGCGGTGACCGTCGTGGCCGCTGTCGTGTCGGCGCCAGTGCTCGCGCTCATGGGTTCAGCTGCGGGAGCGGGGCTGGCCGTTGATGCCGGCGTACTCATCACCGTACTCGGCTGCACACTCGTCGTGCGGCGCAGCCCGCAGGTGAGGTTCCGGTGAGCCGGGCAGCGGCCGTCGGGGGCCCCCCGCGCACGCTCACCGGTCGGGCGCGCCGGGAATGGGTATCCCTTGCCGTCCCCACCCCGCGGCCCGCGGTGTTCGATCCGGCCATGGTGGCGCGCTTGCCCCCGCCGGTGCGGCGCTGGCTGGTGCACGCCATCGCCCCTGGGACCGCGCTGCTGGGGTCGGTCGAGTTGGCGATGCACGGTGAGATCCGGCTGGGCGCGTGGCGGCGGTTTGAGGCCGTTCAGGTCCTCACCCCGCCGCAGGGATTCCTCTGGGCGGCGACCGCGCATCTGACCGCCTTGCCGGTCAGCGGGTTCGACCGGTACAGCAACGGGACCGGCGAGATGCGCTGGCGGCTGCTCGGCGCGGTCCCGGTCATGTCCGGCATCGGAGCCGATATCACCCGCAGCGCCGCCGGTCGCCTAGCCGGCGAGTTCATCCTCGTGCCGGCTGCGGCCCTGGGGCCGGCGGTCGTCTGGGGGCCGGTCGACCACCGGCGGGCTGTCGCCCGGGTCTCGGTCGGGGAGTGCGAGGTCCGTGTGACGGTGGAGGTCGCGGCTTCGGGGGCGTTGGAGTCGGTCACGCTGTGCCGATGGGGTGATCCGGACCGCAGCGGCTACCGCGAGCACGTCTTCGGCGCCGGCTTCCAGGACGAGGCCGTCTTCGGCGGCTTCACGATCCCGCGCACCGCGAGCGCCGGATGGTGGTACGGCACCGAGCGCTGGTCGGAGGGTGAGTTTTTCAGGTTCACCGTCGACCGCGCTGTGTACCGCTGAGGGATGTCCTCCTCGCACTCGGCCAGGAGGCCGGAGGTTGCTGCTGTGCCGGATCGGGGTGGTGAGGAGGAAGAGTTGGTCGGCGGCGCCCGCGGCGGGAACGCGAAGACCGTCAACGAGGCGAACTCGATCGCTGGCGCCCTGGCAACCATCGCCCCGCCGGCCCTTCGTGAGCCACCAGCTCAGCTGTTGTCTGACGCTGCGCCAGGGCTCTCGTGATGCTCGCTCAGGTCGAGGATCTCCTCCACCGGCCGCCGGGGCGTCTGTGCCCCGCCCGGGCCGTAGCCGAGTCGCATCACCATCTGGACGTGCCCCGGTCCCTCGGCAGGGTCGCGCAGGCGCCACCGTGTGTCGGCCCACTCGACGGCCTGGTGCAGCACCGAGGCCCGTACCCCGCGCAGTGTCGCGAGCAGCCAGACCCGCTCCATCGCCTGACCGGCCCGCAACCAGTCCGCGGGGTGGTCACCGTGCGTGCTGATGACGGCGACCTGCGGCAGCGCCTCGAAGCGCTCGGTGTGCGGGGCGGCGGGCCTGGGCGGGTGCCCGGTGAAGCTGCGCATGGGCACCCGGGCGTCACGGTCGAGCGGGCCGAGCGCCGCGGCCGAGATGCCGTCCGAAGTCGGCTCCTCCAGCCGCAGCCAGGTGCGGGTCTCGGCCTGCCTGGCGATGTCCGCGGCGATCCGTTGCTCGGCCTCGGTGGTCAGCTCCAGCACCCGGCGCACCCCGGCCTCTTCCAACACGGCCAGCGTGGCGCCCTCCGCGGCGGCTGCCCCCATCAGCTCCCCGACTACTGCTTCCGGCACGTCATGGTTGGCAAACGGCTGGCGGCTTGAGTGGCGGTGCTCGATGGCCGGGTACAGGTCCGGATCATCGGGCGAGCCCGGCTCGGACAGGTCGAGGACCGCGAGGAGGTCGGGGTCCGCAGACTCGGGACACAGCGCCACGGTGGCGGCTCGCCCGAGGTGCCGGCTGGCCGTCTTCAGGTTGAACAGCGCCGCGCCCACGGAGATGTGCAGGGATCGGCCGTCCGGATCGGCAACGGGCACGGCGCGTGTGGGGTCGGCGAAGACCAGCAGGCTCCTGCGGTCCGGGCCCGGGCGGAAGCGCCAGGGCTGGCTGTTGTGCAGCGACGGCGCCGCGCCGCCGGCGTCCGCGAGTAGCCGGAGTTCCGCGAGGGTCAAGGACGGCTGGGTCATGGTGGTCTCCCGAAGGGATCGCTGTCTCGCCTGATTCGGGCCGTACCTCCATCGTGCGCCCCGAGGGCGACCTTCTCGTGTCGGCAGTCCGTACGTCCACCATGCCCGGCCTGGCTTTCGAGGTCATAGGGCCACCGGGGCCGGGACACCGGGACCTTCGGCCGGACTCCCCGGCCGCCGAGGATCACGTCAGCGCCGGCCGGGAGCGAGCGGGCCTAGGTGGCTGAAGCGGCTGGCCCGGCGCTGGACGCGGTGCTCGTGACCGCGTCGGCCGGCGGGGGCCACGGTCGGCCGGGGAGTCCGGCCGAAGAAGAGGCGCTTGGCGATCTCGATCAGGAGCAGGTACAGCCCGGTCATGACGACCAGAGCCAGGAAGAACCCGGCGGGCAGCGGCTGGAACCCCAGGGCGGGAGCCAGGGGGGACATCGGCAGGACGATGCCGAGCGCCACCACCCCCAGTGCGGCGGCCGACAGCGGCCGGCTCGGGCGGCTGCGCAGGAAGGGCACCCGCCGGGTACGGATGGCGAAGATCACCAGGGTCTGGGTTGCCAGCGACTCCACGAACCAGCCCGAGCGGAACAGGGCGGGCCCGGCGTGGAAGACCCCGAGCATCACCCAGAACGTGGCGAAGTCGAACACCGAGCTGACCGGTCCGAAGACCAGCATGAACCGGCGGATGAGGGAGATATCCCAGTGCGAGGGCGCCGCCAATTGCTCGGCGTCCACCCGGTCGGTGGGGATGGCCAGCTGGCTGGAGTCGTACAGCAGG
The DNA here is from genome assembly GCF_044455625.1 of Kitasatospora sp. NPDC051164. Lineage (NCBI taxonomy): Bacteria > Bacillati > Actinomycetota > Actinomycetes > Kitasatosporales > Streptomycetaceae > Kitasatospora > Kitasatospora sp. NPDC051164. Next base: position 62,955 of record NZ_JBITFB010000038.1, read on the forward strand.
TTGTTCAGCAGGAGCTGGGACGGCAGCATCGGCAGGAAGGAGAGCACCAGGGACGCCCCCGCGGCGCTGAACATGTTGCCGAAGTTGCTGGACGCGCCCATGAGTACGTACTTGATGGTGTTGGCGAAGATCCGGCGACCGCCGGCGACGCCTTCGGCCAGCACGCCGAGGTCCTTCTCCAGCAACACGACGTCGGCGGCGTCCTTGGCCACGTCGGTGGCGGTGTCCACGGACAGCCCGATGTCGGCGCAGTGCAGCGCGAGCGCGTCGTTGACGCCGTCGCCGAGGAACCCGACAGCCCGTCCGCGCCGTCGCAGTGCCCGTACGATCCGGGCCTTGTCCTCCGGTGAGACCCGGGCGAACACCGTGGACTCCTGTGCCGCCACGGCGAGTTGCCGGTCGTCCAGCGCCGCGATGTCCTGACCGGTCAGCGTGCGGGCGACCGGCAGCCCGAGGTCGCGGCAGACCTTCTCGGCGACCAGCGGGTTGTCACCGGTGCAGACCTTCACGGTGATACCGAGCTCGGCCAGGCGGCGCAGCGAGTCGGCGGCGCTCTGTTTCGGCGGATCGAGGAACACCAGGAAACCGGCCAGGCGCAGACCGGCCTCATCGGCCGCGGTGACCGCGGTGGCCGTACCGGCATCTCCGGTCGCGACCGCCACCACCCTACTGCCCGCAGCGAACAACTCGGTCAGGACGGCGGTCGCCCGGTCGGAGACGTCGGGGCAGCGGGCCAGCACGGCCTCGGGTGCGCCCTTGGCTACCAGGACCCTGTTGCCGTCAGGCCGTTGGACGAGGGAGGAGGTGAGCCGGCGCTCGTGGTCGAAGGGCAGGACGGCCAGGCGGCGATAGCCGTGGGTGAGCGCTTCGGCAGCGCGAGGCGCCTGCCAGAGGGCGCTGTCCAGCGGATTGCCGCCCAGGTGGGCGCCGTCCAGATCGCTCTCGGTACCCAGCAGACCGAGCAGGAGGACTTCCTCGCTATCGCAACCGTCCGCGTCGAGGGCGGCCTGGAAGGCGATCCGGCCCTCGGTGAGGGTCCCGGTCTTGTCGGTGACCAGGACGTCCATGTCGCCCAGGTCCTCGATGCACACCAGGCGCTTGACCAGGACCTTGCGGCGGGCCAGTTGGCGCGAGCCCGCAGCCAGGCTGGTGCTGACCACCGCGGGCAGCAGCTGTGGGGTGATGCCCACGGCGATGGCCAGTGAGAACAGCAGGGCGTCCAGCAGCGGCCGGTGCAGCAGCATGTTGGTCACGAAGATGCCCGTGGTGAGCACCGCCGCGACCTGGAGCAGCAGCATCGAGAACCGGCGCAGCCCCACCTGGAAGTCGGTCTCCGGCTGCCGCTCCCCCAGGCCCAGGGCGATCCGTCCGAACTCGGCGCGCCCGCCCGTGGCGACCACAACCCCGGTACCGGCGCCCGCGTGGACCACAGTGCCCATCAGCGCGCAGCCGGCCAGCTCGGCCAGGGCCGTCCCGGCGGGGAGCGGCCCGGTGTCCTTGTTCACTGGGACGGACTCGCCGGTCAGCACGCTCTCGTCGCACTGCAGGGCAGTGCATTCGAGGAGCCGGAGATCGGCGGGCACCACCTGCCCGAGAACCAGGCGCACCACATCGCCGGGGACCAGCTCCGTGACGTCCACCTCCGTCTCCCGGCCGTCGCGCACGGCGACGACCGTGTGGCGCACGCGCGAGTGCAACGCCTCGGCCGCCCGCTCAGCCCGGTACTCGTTGGCGAAGCCCAGGGCGACGCTCAGGAGCAGGATCACGCCGATGATCACGGCGTCGGTCCGCTCACCGAAGAAGTACGAGACCACGGCGGTCACCAGCAGCAGGAGCAGCAACGCGCTGCGCAGCTGGCGGACCAGCACTGTGAGCAGCCGGACGTGGTGGGACCGGACAGCGTTGGGACCGACGGCCGCGATCCGTTCGCGCGCCTCGTCCGGGGACAGCCCGGCGCGGCGCGTGCGCAACGCCGCCAGGGTGTCCTCGATGTCCAGGGCGCCGGCAGCCTGCACGGACATGCCGGCCGGCGCAGCCACAGCCTGCCGGTCGGCGGAGCTGTCCAGTGGGCGGGCGAGAGGTGCGCTGGTTCGGGTCAACATCCTCGCCCTGCCGTTTCGTTGTGGGCGTGGCGGACGATGACGACGGGGCACGGGGCATGCTGCACACAGTGCCGGCTGACCGATCCGAGCAGGGCCCCGGTGAACCCGCCATGGCCCCGGTTTCCGACGACCAGCAACTCGGCTTCCTGCGCGGCCTCGAGAATCACCTGTGCCGCGTTACCGCACTGCACTCGCTCACGGATCTCCACTGGACGGTTGGCGCCGACCACCTCGGCCACACTGTCGGCCAGCGCATGGCCGGCCGCCCGCGCCAACTCGCCGGCGACCACCGGAACCCTCCAGCCGTAGGTCTGCGGGTACTCCCACGCGGTCACGGCCTCCACGACCCCGCTAGTCGCCCGCGCCTGCTCGACCGCCCAGCGCAGCGCTTCCCTGGACTGCGCGGAGCCGTCCACTCCCACGACGATCCGCCGCTCACGCGGCACCTCGGACTCCATGTCCATCTCCTCCGCTCGTCACCCATCGCTCACACGATGACCGGCCCGGCACCGGGCGGCACAGGGCCGGCAAGCTCCCGAAGCAAGGACCTACGGGCCTGTCGGTTGGATCGGGCCGGGCACACGCGGGCTGCCGCCGCCTGCGCCCGGCCCGCTGCTGTGAACCCTCGGTGGGACGGGTCGCGCACATCAAGGAGAATGCCGGTGGGCGAGGAGAAGGCCGCATCGCCGCTGCCGCAGCTGCGTCTGGACGAGCTCCAGGCGCGCATCGACGCCGCGCGCGGCACCCGCGACCGGGTCCACAGCCCTGCTGGAGGCGGTGCTCTCGGTCGGCCGTGAGCTTGACCTCACCCAGGCGCTGCGCCGGATCGTTGAGGCGGCCGCCGTGTTGGTGGACGCCCGGTATGCGGCGCTCGGTGTGATCGGGCCGGACGGGCAGAGCCTGTCGCAGTTCCACACGGTCGGCATGTCGGCGGAGGAGATCGCGACGATCGGCCCGTGCCCGACGGGCAAGGGCATCCTCGGTGAACTGATCCGGCACCCGGAGCCGCTGCAGCTGGCCGAGCTGTCCACGCATGCCTCCTCCCACGGCTTTCCGGCGAACCACCCGGTGATGCACACCTTCCTCGGGGTCCCGGTGCGGATCCGTGACGAGGCGTTCGGCAATCTCTACCTCGCGGAGAGGCACGGCGGCCCCCAGTTCGACGCCGACGACGAGACGGTGATCGCCACGCTGGCCGTCGCCGCGGGCAGGGCCATCGACAACGCCCGGCTGTACGAGGTGTCCCAGCGTCAGCAGCGCTGGCTGCGCGCCAGTGCGGAAATCACCCGGGGCCTGCTGTCCGGCAGCCCGCGTGGCGAGGTACTGGAGCTGATCGCGCAGCGCGCCCGGGAGATCACCGGGGCGGAACTCGCCGACGTATCCGTACCGTTGCCCGGGTCGGACCGGCTGACGGTCGAACTCGCCCTCGGCGCGGACGCCCCCGGACGCCTGGGGCTGACCGTCCCGGCCGAGGGCACCCTGTCCGGCGCGGCGTCCATGAGCGGGGCTCCGGCGACCAGTACCGACCTTCACGGAGGTCGTCCTCATGGTGACCGACAACGGCGTCGGGATCCCCGCCGACAGCCGCCGCAGCGGACTGCACAACCTCGCCGAGCGGGCCCAGAAGCTGGGCGGCACGTTCGACGTGCAGGCTCCGGAGGAAGGTACCCGGCTGGTATGGAAGGCACCGCTGGCGCAGCCGTGAGCAGCCGTCAGGCGCTGACGGCAGTCGCCGCGAGGTCATGGCTCCTCGGCTGCGGCCACCGGTGCCAGCCGTCGGCCCGTCACCAGTTCCGCCTGCACGCGCACGGTGTCCACGCCGGGCGTCGCGGTGGCATGTCCGAGCACGGTGACGCTCCAGCCGCTGCCGTCCGCCGCGCTGACCTCGCTCGACTCGAAGGCCACCACGGCCTGGTCCAGGGCCCGTCCCAGCCCGGCGGTGACCGGCACCCGCAGCAGCAGGGAACCGTCAGTGTCGAGCCGGAAGCGGGCCGGCAACACCGCTGGCAGCGCGCCGACCGTGTACACCAGACGCCCCACCTGCCGTCCTGCCAGCAGTGTCAGCCACTGCCGCTCGCCAATTGCCTCACGTCCGAGTTCCATGCCCCGATAGTCACCCGGCAGCTGTGACCCGGCGAGGGCCGGACGTCCCCTGGCCCCGTCCGGCAGGCCCCATGCGCACCGTTCTCGGGTTCACCCCGGGGGCCGACGTGGTCCTGCCCGCCGAAGGACCCGTGGGCCAGGGCCGAACGGCCCTGCTTCGGCGACCGCAGGAGTGCGACAGGCGCGCGGCACCGGCCGAACCACGACGGGGCGGCCTCCGAGGAAACTCGACCGGGGACGGTCGGGCCCCGGGTGCGGGACGTTCGGCCTTGATGCAAAGCCGTTTCCATGCCTGCCATGAACGCCTCGAACAACCTCTGATAGACACCATTCAGCAGCGTTTCATCGGCAAGCACGCAGTGATCCCTTCACTTCCCAGGAGTATCGATGCTTTCACCTGAATCCGCCGTTGCCGTCCGAGCTACCCTTCCCGCCGTCGGTGCAGCCCTGGACGACATCACCTCTCGCTTCTACGCGACGATGTTCGCCGAGCACCCCGAGCTCCTCGACGGCATGTTCAATCGCGGCAACCAGGCCAGCGGCGCCCAGCGCCAAGCCCTGGCGGGCTCCATCGCGGCGTTCGCCGGCGCACTGCTCGCCAACCCCGACGCCAGGCCGGACGCGCTGCTCGCCCGAATCGCCCACAAGCACACCTCTGTCGGCGTCACCGAGGACCAGTACGCCATCGTCCACAAGTACCTCTTCGGCGCGATCGCCGAGGTCCTGGGTGACGCCGTCACACCCGACGTGGCGGCGGCATGGGACGAGGTGTACTGGCTCATGGCCAACGCCCTCATCGCCCTGGAGGCCCGCCTGTACCAGGACGCGCAGGTGGAAGCCGGAAACACGTGGCGCCCGTGGACCGTTGTCGAGCGCCGCGAGGAAACCCCGGACGCGGTCTCCCTCCTGCTGTGCCCCGCAGACGGGCAGCAGACGCCTCCGGCCCGCGCCGGCCAGTACGTCAGTGTGCGCGTGCCGATGCCCGACGGCGTGCACCAACTGCGCCAGTACAGCCTGTCCTGCGCGCCCGGCGGCGAGCAGCGCCGGATCACCGTCAAGCGCGTCCGGGAGGAGGGCCTGCCGGACGGCGAGGTCTCCAACCTGCTGTACGACACCGTAAGCGTCGGTGACCAGCTCATGCTGTCGGCCCCGTTCGGCGATGTCGCGCTGGACGACGCGGGCTCCCCACTGCTCCTGATCTCCGCCGGCATCGGCTGTACCCCGATGGTCAGCTTGCTCGAACACCTGGCCGCCACCGGCTCCACCCGGCCCGTCGTAGTGCTGCACGCCGACCGCTCGGCCGCCGACCACGCGCTGCGCGCCGACGTCCACCGGCTCGTCGAGGCGCTCCCCGAAGCCCGCGCGCTGTTCTGGTATGAGCAGGCCGGACCCGAGGAGCCGACTGCGCGAACCGGGCTGATGGATCTGCAGGGCTTCGCGCTGCCCGCCGACGCGAACGTCTACCTCTGCGGCCCGCTGCCTTTCATGCGCGCGGTCCGAAGCCAACTTCTGTTCGCGGGAATCCAGGCACGGCACATCCAGTACGAGGTCTTCGGCCCGGACCTCTGGCTGGCCGACGCGACGAACTGAACCCGGCCGCCCGGTGACTGCTGACGCGCAGTGAGGTCTCAGACCTCCATCCAGGCCCGCTGCCGCTGCCACCCCACCCTCGCGCCCGGGCAGGCCCGGGCAATACGGGTCAACCACACCTACGGCCGCGGCGGCGCGCTGGCCTACCTCGCCGCCTACGACGTCCACCAGGCCCGAGCCTTCGGCCGTACCGAGCCGCGCACCGGCATCAGCCCGTTCATGAACCTGGTCGCCCAGGTCATGAGCACCGAACCCTACGCCAGCGCGAAGCGGGTGTTCTGGATCGTGGACAACGGCTCCTCCCACCGCGGCCAGAAGGCCGCCGACCGGATGACCAGCGCTTGACCGCTACAACGCCACGGCACAGCCGTTCCAGTGGAAGTTCACCACCTCCGACCTGAACGATCTGCTGGCCAGGCTCGACCGGCACACCGCCGATCACCAGGAAGAATCCTCCGTCGCCCCGGCAACGTGATCAGCCCCCGAAGGACTTCCGGAGCCAACACTAAGCCCGGGTAGGGCGGGACATGGGCGCAGTTCCTCCGTGGTACGCGCCCGCACCACCACCCATGATCCCCTACCGGACGAGCCACATCCGGAACTGGAACCTCAACCCGCCGGTCGCGACCGCCCTGGCCCAGCCCGTGGCCGTCGGCAGGCTAGGCCGGGAGACTCGCAATGAACGCGTCGAGGCCTCCTGCCAGATCGAGGGGCTGGAGGTCTACGTCGTAGTCGATCCACCACACGACGGGCACCTCGGGCGCCAAGTCGTGCAGCACCCTGTAGATGACGGTCAGGGGCCCGACGTGCGACCCCCGGTCCTCAAACGAGAACACGGCGTGCCGGAGGTTGAACGACAGCTCCGCCGGCCGCCCGGGCTCTACGTTCGCCACGATCTCCAGGAAGCCCTCGAACGCGCTGCTCACCGTGGCGTCCGGCCAGTACCCCAGGACGCATTCCTTCACCTGCTCCCCGGTGAAGGCCCACGGCCCGACACGCTCGCGGTCGGCACTGACGTTGAAGCTGGCTCCCACGGAATTCTCGTTTCTCTCGGTGACGCAGGCCGAGTATGGCCGGTCAGGGCTCGATGCGGACGCGGCCGGTTACGCCCTCCGCCGTCATAAGGGACTGGAAGTAGGCGGAGGCCTGAGGGTCGTTCGTGATGAGTTCAAGGTGGTTGACCTTGTTCCGGGGGTCCTTCAAGGCCGATGCGTACTTCTCCAGTTTCTTGGACTCCCCCTCCATGGTGTGCTCGTAGGCGAATTCGAACACACCGTCCGCGTTGTCCAGGCGGAACGGAGACTTGCAGCTCTTCTGCTGGCCGATGTACTTGGCGTCGATCGCGGCGCCATCCTCCGGGCGGACACCGTCGGCATCCATGCCCAGCTCGCGACCGGTGCCCGGCTCCTTGACGTCGGTGTACAACCGGTACTCCGTCGACCCGGCAACCCTGACCTGGTAAGCCCGCCTCGCGTTGATCTTCGGGTCGGGCTTGTCCGGGGGCTTGGGCGCATGGGGGCCGTTGGCCTGGAAGGTACGGCCGTCCTGCTCCATCTGCGTCATCCACGCCCGGATCGCGGCCTGCTCCTTCGGGGGCAGCAGCGGGAACGGGCTAGTCGGATCATGCGGCAGTGGCGGCATACCCGGGGTGACCGTGAACGGCGGGGGCTTGGGTGTGGGCGCTGCTGCCGCGTCGCTCGCCCCGGCCAGCACGACGGCCGCGGTGGCCGTGGCGGCGGCCGCTGCTCCCACCGGGATCAGGCTCGCCGCCGCAGTGTCGACCACGGCTGCCGCCTCGGCCAGCACGGCGAGTTCCGCGCTGCCCTCTACCGCTGCTGTCATGGCGACCGCTGCGGTGCCGGCCTCGGCTGCGATCGCGGCCTCCCCTCCGGCGGCTGCGAGGTCGGAACCACCGAACGTGAAGATCGTCAACGCGATCCCGGTGCCCGCGACGAGCCCTGCAGCGATAGCGAGGTCCTCCAGGGTGTCCCGCAGGTCTTCGACCTCCTTCGCATACGCCTCGCACGCCTGCCCCAGCTTGAAAGCCGCATTCGTGATGCTGTTCAGCAACGGGCCCTGCGTGGCGCAGCCGTCGTGCATCTTCGCCCAGTTCTGCGCGAAGCTCGTGACGGCGCTGGACGTGCTGGACGCGGTGACCCGCTGCACCCTCTTGTCGCCCTCGACTCCCAGCCGGCTGACGAGGCTAGCGAAGTTCTTCCAACCAGCTGCGGCCTGGCGGAGCTTACCCGGGTCACCCTGCGGCCAGAACTTCTTGAGGAAATCGTGGACCGCGCCACTGCCGTTGTGGCCCACGGCGGAGTTGAGCTTGGCCTTGGCCAGTTCCTCGTCGCACGCCGGGTCGGCGGACGCGGGGAGCTTCTGAGGGGCCATCATCGAGGCCGCGACATCGGCTTCGGTCTGCAGGTAGTTGACCGCCATGGTGTACAGGCCGTTGGCGGTTCCGCCGAGTTGGCCGACCGCCTGGGCCATCGCGTCGGCGATCTTCTGTGCTGCGGGATCGTACTTGGCGGCGAACTTCTTGCCGGCGTCGTCGTCGCCAGCCATGCCTTTGACGTCGTCCATGGAGAAGACGAGGCTGCGGTAGAGCTGCGCAGCCGTGTTGTGTAGATCGGTAAACCCGGCGGAGGAGAGGATCATGTCCACCGGCTTGACGTGGAAGCTGCTCATCAGGCCCCCCGATTGTCTGTCCCCGCTCACGGTAGCAAGGCCCGGAACCACCGGGGCGAGAGTCGACCTGTCGGCCTTCCGCCAGGAGGGTCGGAGCATTGGGCATCCGAACGGGTAAGCGATCCGGTCCGAGTTCAGCAGCGGGCTTCCGGCCTACGGTCAGAGGATCGGCGCCGGCGAGACGCAGTTCGACGGCGTGCGTCATGGCGGGTCCCTTCTCAACGGCGGCGGCGGCGTCAGCCGCGACGGCCCTCCGGCCAGGCTAACCCAGCGGTGTTCGGGCTTCTCGGGGTCGAAGCGGCAGCCGGCGTCCCACGTCGACCGCTCGTTCTGCCCTCACCTCGACAAGGCCGGTTGGAGCGGCATGGGAGTGCGTTTGGCGGCGTGGCTGACGATGGCCGTCTCGACGTGGGTGATGCCCAGGCCGACCAGGTCGCTGGAGAGGAAGCGGTAGAGAGTCGTCAGGTCCGGGAAGTACGCGGCCGCGTGGAGGTTCGAAGGTCCCGAGGTGGCGAAGGCGCCGTGCACCGCGGGGTGGTCGGCCAGCGCCTGGCCGGCGGCGGCCAGATGGTCCGGCGCCACTCGCAGCAGGAACTTGGCTTCGATGGGCAGCCCGAGGCGGCGGGGGTCGACCAGCACCTGGGTGACCAGTCGGCCCTGGGCGGCCATCTGGGCGAGGCGTCGCCGCACCGTGCTCTCCGGGTGGCCGGTGCGCTCGGCCACGGCCACCGCGGGCAGGCGCGCGTCAAGGGCGAGGGCGTCGATGAGCTCCTGTTCCAGGGCATCGGTGTCGACGCCGTACGGGCCCGGGGATCCGGTACCGGCCGCCCCGGGGACCGGCTCGCCCGGGATCAGAGCCTCGCGTTCGGACGCCGTCAGCACCTGGTGGCGCCACTCGGAGGTGAGCCGGAAGACGTGCAGGATCGTGGCGCTCTCCAGGGACGTCACCGCCTGGGTGGAGGGCAGTCGGCGGAAGACCAACTGGTCGCGTGAGCCCGGCTCGGTGCGGGCGACCGCGAAGATCTCGTCACCCGACGTGGTGACGTCGATGAAGGGGATGTCCTCGCGCGCCGCGAGCGCGGCCACGATCGTGTCGAGCTTTCCCCGCAGGACCCGGATGCGCAGGAACAGGGCCCCGGCCGAGCCCCCGTTGCGCGGTCGGGCCACCGGTGAGATCACCACGCGCACGGTGCCGTCGGCGCCGAGCGCGTGCAGTCGGCGGCGGACGGTGGCGGGGCTGAGCCCCAGCACCTTGGCCGCCCGCTCCGCGGTGAGGCGGCCGTCCCACTGCAGCGCGGCCACCAGCCGCTGATCCGGGAGGCTCAGTACGGAATTCGTCGATTCGCGCGCCATGAAGGAAAGTTTCGCTCATCCCGTGGCCTCGCGGCGCCCGTTCCGGGGACGACGCCCCAACCATGGAGGTCATCCGCTCCGAGAACGACAGATCCACCACGGAGGTCCACATGCCCGTGTCCAAGGAACAGGACTCCAAGCAACGGGAGCCCAAGCAACGGGAGCCCCGGCAACAGGAGCCCAGGCAACGGGAGAAAGTACGCTTCGCCAGCGGCGACACCTCGTGCGCCGCCTGGCACTACCCGGGGTCCAACGGCGGCTGCGTGATCATGGCCGGCGGAACCGCGGTGACGAAGGAACCGGCCTCGGACCTGTTCGCCGCCCGGTTCAACGAGGCCGGCTTCGCGGTCCTCGCCTTCGACCACCGACGGTTCGGAGAGAGCGGGGGCACGCCGCGTCAGATCGTCCGCCTCGACGAGCAGATCGCCGACTGGCACGCCGCGATCGAGTACGCCGCCGCTCTGCCCGACGTCGACCCGGACCGGATCTCGCTCTGGGGCTTCTCGCTCGCGGGCGGCCACATCTTCCGCGTCGCGGCCGACCACCCGCGACTGGCCGGCGCGATCGCCCAGACCCCGCTGGTCGACGGCCTCGCGGTCGCTCCCCACGCGCTGCGCTCCATGACGCCCCTCGCGCTGCTGCGGCTCTTCGGACGGGGTGTCGCGGACGCGCTCGGGGGCCTGCTCGGGCGGGCGCCGCTGCTGGTCCCCGCCGCCGGACCGCGCGGCGCCGTCGCCTCGCTCACCACACCCGACGCGATGGACGGCGACCGGGCCCTCGACCCCGAGCGTCGCCACACGAACTGGGACCAGACGGTCGCCGCACGGATCGCCCTCCAGGTCGGCGGGTACCGGCCCGGCCGCCACGCCTCCCGGATACGGTGCCCGCTGCTGGTGGTCGTCTGCGACCAGGACCGGAGCGTGCTCCCCGGCCCCGCCGTCCGGGCGGCCCGGAACGCGCCGGCGTCCGAGGTGGTCCGGCTGCCCGGCCGCCACTACGCCCCGTTTCTGGAAGCGCACGAACAGGCCGTCGAGGCGCAGATCGCGTTCCTGCAGAAGCATCTCGCAACAGCAGTCCGGACAGGAGAAGGCACATGATCATGGTCACCGGTGCGACCGGAACCGTCGGTCGCGACGTACTGAGACTGCTGGTGGCGGAGGGAGCCGAGGCGGCGGCAGTCACCCGTGATCCGGCCGCCGGCGGGTTCGCCGACGGTGTCCGGCCGATCGTCGGGGATCCGTCCAGGCCGCGGTCGCTGGCGTCGGCGCTGGACGGCGTGGAGGCTCTCCTGCTCAGTCCGCGTGCCGTCGGCGGCGCGAGCGCCGAGCTGCTGGCGCTCGCGGCCGAGCGCGGCGTGCGGCGCGTGGTGGTGTTGTCGGCGGTCACCGTCGAGTACGGCGGCGGGTACCGGCGCTTCGCCGAGGAGTTCGAGCAGGTCGAGGCCGCAGCCAGAGCCTCCGGGTTGCCGTGGACGTTCCTGCGGTGCGCCGACTTCGCCGCCAACGCCCTGGCCTGGGCGCCGCAGATCCGCGCGACCGGCACCGCTCGGGGCGTGTACGGCGATGCGGCCACCTCCCCCATCCACCAGCGGGACATCGCCGAGATCGCCGTCCGGGCGCTGCTGGACGCCGCCCACGCGGGCCGCGCGTACGCGATCACCGGGCCGGAGTCGCTCACCCAGCGCGACAAGGCCCGGCTCATCGGCGAGGCCATCGGCAGGGAGCTGTCGTTCGAGGAGATCTCCCCCCAGGAGCTGCGCCGGGCGCTGCTCGCCCAGGGGCTGCCCGAGGACGTACCCGACCGGCTGATCGGCTACGCGGCCGCATGCCTGGACGAACCGGGCCCGACGACGGACACCGTTGCCCAGCTCCTGGGACGCCCCGCCCGGACCTTCGCCACCTGGGCCGCCGACCACGCGGCCGCCTTCCGCAGCTGAGGCTGTCATGAGGGGGGCTCACGGGTGAGCGTCAGGCCGGGGTCCGCCCACCGAGCAGATCCGGGTCACGGGTGAGGCGGAGGGTGTCGATGTCCACGTAGCGGCGGGAGTTGATTTCCCATTCCAGGTTGCCGCGCATCCAGGCCTTCATGCCGTCGGTGAAGGTGCCGACGGCGGCCCGGTCGGCCTCCGGCAGGCCGTGCCAGCTGCCGCAGAGGGTGGTGAGCGACTCCTCGGCATGCAGGAAGACCTCGATGTCGCGGGCGACCTTGCGGTACACGTGGTCGATGGCGTCCTGGATGCCGCAGCGGAGTTCCCGGCTCACCGCGAGCACGCCGTTGGTGACTTCCCCCACGACGAGTTCCTTCTGCAGGGAGAGGACGTCGTTGACCCAGACGACGACGTCGGAGGCCTTGTTGACCATCGTGCGCAGCTGCTCGGACTCGTGGAGCAGGGCGGGTACTTCCAGGCCGGCCGCGTACTCCAGCAGGTCCAGTGAGGGGGTGATGCCGCCGGAGGCACGGCGCAGCTGGGTGTAGCCGCTGACGGCGGGGACGTGCCGGTGTTCGCGGTTGACCGCCTCGTAGCGGAAGGCGTCCAGGAACTGCCCCATGTGGGTGATGAAGCGCAGCTGCCACTGGATGCTCTGCCGCCCGGCGAGGCGCCGCCACACCTCGGCGAGTTCGTCCACGAGCGGCGGTGCGTCCCCGGCCGGTGACGGTTCGGCTGATCGGAGCGAGAGGGCCGCGAGCATCCGGAGGGTGGCGCGGGTGTGGTCGGCGGCCTCCGCGGAGGCGCAGCCGTCGTACAGGTCGTCGATGACGAAGGCCCAGGTGAACCAGCCGGCGAGCGGCGAGAGTCGCTCGGCGCGCAGGTGCGGGTAGCAGCGGGCGATGAGCTCGCCCAGGTGGGTGTCGGCGAGCCGCCGGCGGGCGCGCGGTCCGTCGACCAGGCCGTAGCGGTCGGCCCACTCCAGGATGAGCCGCTCCAACTCCTCCCGGTGCGGGGACATCCGGGGAGGCAGCCGGTACAGGACGTGGTCGGGGTCGGGCAGCAGGCGCAGGTCGAGGGGTACGGTTCGGGGGGTCGTCATGCGGGTGTCGGTCTCCTTCGGGCCGGTTCGTTCCGGTGCGGTTTCACGGGCGCCTGTGCAGCCGTAGGCGCAGCGGGGCCGGGTGGATCACCGTCCACGGGCGGGGCTCGACCAGGTGCGCGGGCAGTGGTCCCGGCAGCGGTTCCAGCCGCCACCGGGAGGTGATGACCGCGACGGCCAGGGTGAGTTCGGTCAGGGAGTAGACGTCACCGATGCACTTGCGGGAGCCGGTGCCGAACGGAACGTAGGCCTGGCGCGGGAGTTCGGCCTGGCGGGCGGGCGACCAGCGGTCGACGTCGAAGCCTTCGGGGTCGGGGTAGAGGTCGGGGCGGTGGTGGAGGAGGTAGGGGGAGAGCAGGACGGCGGTGCCCGGGCGGAGGCGTTCGCCGGCCAGCTCGACGGGCTCGGTGACGGTGCGGCTGTAGAACCAGGCGGACGGGTAGAAGCGGAGCGTCTCCGCCACCACGCGGCGGGCGAGGTCCAGGCGCGTGACGTCCGCCAGGGTGACGCCGGGGGGCGTGACACCGGGGGGTGTGACGGCGGGGGGCGTGCCGTCAGGGTCGATGTCGGTGTCGTTCGGGAGGGTCTGGGCGGGGAGGACGGCGCGTGCCTCCTGGGCGACGGCGTCGGCCAGTTCCTCGTCCCGGGAGAGGAAGTGCAGGGCCCAGCCGAGCGCCGAGGCCGAGGTGCCGATGCCGCCGGTGAGCATGGTGACGACCTGGTCGCGCATCTCGCGGTCGGTCAGGCCCTCCTCGACCATCAGCGTGAGCAGGTCGTGATCGCTGTCATCGCCGCTTCCGCGACCGCTACCGCGCCGGCGGTCCTCGATCGCGCCGTCGACCACCTCGTCCACGGTGCGGCAGGCGTGGCGGAAACGGCGGTTGGCCCGCGTCGGTAGCCGGTCGAGCAGCCGGGACGGGGAGCGCATCTGCCGGCCGATGCCCTGGTGGAAGTCCGGGTAGACGGCGGCGATCCGGGCCACCGCGGCGGAGGGGCCGTCCGCGGAGAACATCGTCCGGGTGATGATCCTGGCGATCAACTGGTAGGCGTGCTCCTCGACTTCGATCACCCGGCCGTCCGGCCAGCCGCCCGCGGTGGCGTGGATCTCCTCCAGCATCACCGGCAGGTAGCGGGTGAAGGCGTCCGGCCGGAAGGCGGGCTGGAGTTGCCGGCGCTGCCGGCGATGCACGTCGTGGGGTGTGGAGCCCAGCCCGTCGCCCAGGAACCACCGCAGTTTGTCGAAGAGCGGGCCGCCCTTGTCGAAGTGCCGGGTGTCGGTGAGGACGTGGTGGAACAGGTCGGGGGTGCAGACCATCATCGCGCGCTGCGGTCCGAGCCGAAGCTCCACCAGATCGCCCTGGTCGGCGAGCGAGCGCAGGAACGGCAGCGGATTGCGGAAGAGGGCCGGGACGTGTCCGAGCAGCGGGAGGGCGCCGGCCGCCCGCGCGGCGCGGTGGGCGGTGGTGGTGGTTGCGGTGGGTGCCGTCATGTCTCCCCGTTCGACGCAGGGCGGAAGTCCGGAGGCCGGCGGGGGCGCCCGGCTTCCTGGGGCAGTCAATCTGGCACTCGGCGTCGGGAGTTGAGAAGGCCGGAACCGATCCGAAAATATGTCTTGGGACGGATTTCGGCCGGTGTGACGCATGCCGTCAGGAACATTCGCTCCCGGGGCCCTCAGCGGCGTCGCCCTGCACCTCGCGGGCCGCGTCCCCGGCGGCGCGGGCCGGAAGCCGCTGCTCCAGTGGTGATCGTGCGGTGCGCCCCGTGATGCGTTTCGACGCACTGAAGGCCGCTCCCCGTCACGCGAAATTCACAGACCGACGTCTACTCGCATAGACAACGATGGGCCATCCTGGTGCGATGCCGGCGCTCGAAGCCCGCCCCTCGTTCCCCGGGGAACCGCGGGCGGGGGTGCCGGACGGATAGGTCGGCCCTCGCGCCGGCCCTCGCGCCGGCGCACTGCCGCGTCACAGCACTGCGTACGATCCCGCCGTCCGAGCCGGTTCCGTGGGCCCGGCGCCGGGCTTACCGTCCTCCCGCCGAGGCGCGGCAGGAGGGCAGGAGGGCAGGAGTCGTCGCAGGCACACCATCCTCACCGGGAGATGCAGATGAAGCCACGCACCGCAGCCACCGTCGTCGCCCTGACCGTGGCCGGCCTCGCCGTCTCGGCGCCCACGGCCGGCGCCAGCGGTACCAAGCTGTCGCAGTCGACGGCCGCCAGTCAGTTCAGCAACGCCGGCATCACGTGGAGCTCCAGTGGGGGCTGCACCACCAGGTCCAACCCCACCTGCACCTCGTTCGAGCAGATCAACTCGGGCACGGTGAGCGCCATCATCACCCTCAAACGGGCCAGCGGCTGCGCCATCAACATCACGGGCGGGACCGAGGTGGGCCACGCCTCCGGCACCTACAGCCACTACAACGGCTACAAGGTCGACATCTCCCGCAGTTCCTGCATCGACGGTTACATCCAGAACAGCTTCACCTACATCGGCTACCGGGGCGACGGCTACCCGCAGTGGAAGGCCGCATCGGGCAACCTGTACTGCAACGAGGGCAACCACTGGGACATCCTCGTGTACTGACACCGACCTCGGGTGGGGCCAGTGCTCGCAGTGGACCAGCCGTGAGCAGACATCCGATCAGCTCGCCCGCGGGATGGGGCTTCGGCGGGCCCCAGGGCCGGGGCCCGCCGAAGATCGGCGGGGTGGAGAGGGAAGGTTTCCTCCATGTCGCCGCGATCGGCCTGTGGTGATCAGCGGGCTCGGCGCCGGGTCAGATGAATCGCCACAGGTGGTCGCTGGTGCCGTTGTCGTCCCAGAGGACGGTCTGGGCGCCCTGGGCGGTGGAGCCACCGGAGACGCCGAGGACGCGGCCGCTGTTGGCGCACTGGATCCTGAAGGTGTCGCCGCCGCCGTGGCGCAGGCGCCACCGGTGGTCGGCGGTGCCGCCGTCCGCCCACTGGACGATCCGGGCGCCGTTGGCGGTGCCGCCGTTCTCCACGGCGAGGACCTTGCCGCTGTTGGAGTTGCGCAGGCGCAGGTAGCCGCCGGTGTCGACGACGGCCGTCCAGAGGTGGTCGGCGGTGCCGTTGTCGTCCCACTGGATGGCGAGGCCGCCGTCGGCGGTGGACATGCCCTGCACACCGAGGACCCGCCCGCTGGCGACGTTCTGGATGCGCCTGGCACCGTCGGGGACGAACTGCCACTGGCCGGCTGCGGCGCCGCTGTCGGGCAGTTGTACGGCTGCGGCGCCGTTGGCGGTGGAGCCGCCTTCGATGCCGAGCAGCTTGCCGCTGTTGACGTTCTGGAACTTGTGGTAGCCGTTGCCGGCGTCGACGACGGTCCACCGGTGGTCGGCGGTGCCGGTGTCGGCCCACTGGAGGACCGGGGCGTTGTCGGCGGTGGACATGTCCTGCACGCCGAGGACCTTGCCGCTGTTGACGTTGCGCAGCCGCAGTGCGGTGCCGTCGACGGTGAGGACCCAGTTGTGGTCGGCGGTGCCCGTGTCGGGCCACTGCAGGGCGAGGCCCCCATCCGCGGTGGACATGTTCCGGATGCCGAGGACGAGTCCGCTCGCCGCGTTGACGAGACGGAAGCCGGCGGAGCTGTCGGTCCGCCAGTAGGCGGTGTAGTTGAAGCCCTGGGCGTCGTGGAACGGGGCGAGACCGACCGTCGCTCCGTCGGCGGTGGCCGTGAAGGTGAGGGCGGTGCTGCTGGTCCGGGTGATCGAGGAGGGGTCCAGGGCCGGGAGGGAGGACAGGGCGGTGCTGCCGTAGTTGCCGGCCAGGACGACGGGGCCGTAGGTGATCGCGGCGACACCGGGATTGTCGTTGGCGGCCTGGAGGGCCACCCGCATGGGGAGCTTCACGGTGACGGTGTCGCCGGAGGCCCAGGACCGGGTGAGGGTGGCGTAGGTGCCCGGGGTGGCCGTGACGGCCTGGGCGACGCCGTTGACGCTGATGGTGGCGCCGGAGGTCCATCCGGGGATGCGGACGCGCATCGACCAGGTCCCGCCGACGCTGCCGGTGACCTTGAGCGTCGTGGTGTCGTCGGCCGGGTACGAGGTGGTCTGGGTGACCGTGATGCCTCGCTGGGTCCAGTCCAGGACGGAGGGGAGGAACAGGTTCACCGTGAGGGTGGTGCCGTCGT
The DNA here is from genome assembly GCF_044455625.1 of Kitasatospora sp. NPDC051164. Lineage (NCBI taxonomy): Bacteria > Bacillati > Actinomycetota > Actinomycetes > Kitasatosporales > Streptomycetaceae > Kitasatospora > Kitasatospora sp. NPDC051164. Next base: position 79,968 of record NZ_JBITFB010000038.1, read on the forward strand.
GGAAGTAGACGGAGTCCATCAGCTTGGTGTTGGACTCCATGCCCGTTCCCTGGCAGCACCAGAACGTGCCGTAGTCGGTGCTCCAGGTGCCGCCGCCCCAAGCCGGCCCCTTGCCGCGCCGGGCGCCCGGGTTGAGGGACGTGAAGTAGGTGATGTGTCCGTGCGGGTCGGCCGGGTTCTGGGCACCGATGACGTGGTTGAGCAGCGCCTTCTCGTAGAAGTCGAAGTACGACGCCCGGTCGGGGGTCAGCTGCCACAGTTCCCGGGTCAGCTTGAGCATGTTGTAGGAGTTGCAGAGTTCGCAGGTGTCGGGGACGAGGTAGCCGGAGATGGCATTCGCGGCCCGGAAGTGCTCCGCCTGGCTGTTGCCGCCGATGGCGTAGGTGTGCGAACCGGTGGTGAACGTCCAGGCGTTGGCGGCGATGTCGCGGTAGCGGGTCGTGCCGGTGGCCTTGTACTCGCGGACGGCTCCGATCCACTTGGGCACCTGCGTGTTGGCGTGCAGGCCGTCGAGCTGGTCCCGGTTCGCGGCGAGCGGGTCGAAGACCGCGGCATGGTCGAACCGCTGGGCGCAGGTCAGCCAGCGTGCGTCGCCGGTCTGTTGGTAGATGTCGGCCAGCACCTCGTTCATGCCGCCGAACTCGGTGCCCATCAACGACTGCATCGTGCTGTAGCCGAGCGGAGCGGTGCGTCGGTCGACCCAGTCGGCGAGCGCGAGGAGCACGTCGCGGGCCTGTGTGTTGCCGATCAGGCGCCACACGTCGAGCAGACCGGCCATGGTCTTGTGGATGCAGTAGTAGGGGACGTTGCCGTTGCTCAGCTTGCCTGCTTCGAGGCCGGCGAAGTCGGCCTCGGGGAAGCCCGAGAGATAGCCGGCGGAGAAGCCCGCGGCGGAGTTGTTGGCCTGGCACTTGGCGAGTTCGGCCACCATCTGGTCGGCCTTGTCACGGCAGGTGGTGTCCCCGAGTGCGGCGTAGGCCTGGGCCCACGCCGAGAGGAAGTGGCCCTGCACGTGGGTGCGGAAGGGGAACGCCGGGTCGTCCCAGCCTCCGGTCGGGGCTGCGGCGTTGGTGGAGAGCCGGTGGTTGGCCCGGAAGTTGTACAGCAGGCGGTCGACGTCGACGAAGCGGAGGTAGGCCAGGGTGCGGTTCTGGTTGTCGAGCCATCGGCTGCTGGTGAGCGTGACCTGACCCAGGTCGAACGGCACCGTCGACACTCCGACGTCCGACCTGACCGGGGGTGTCTGCGCCGCGGCGGAGACGGGGCTGAGGACGGGGTCGGCAGCTACGGCCACGGCCACAGCGCTCGTCGCCTTGATCACGGTGCGGCGGCTGAAGGGATGAGCCGGCATGGCGAACTCCTTGGTCCGTGGAAGACGTCGGGGACTGGGCCGGTGGCAGTGCGGGAGTGCTGACGGCGACGCGGGTCGCCTTCGAGCGGGTCGCGTCACGTTCGCTGCCTTCCCCGGCCGTCATGGCCTGTTGGGGGACGCAGCCGTATCCCTGTGGGTGGGCATGCGTCACCAGCCCTGGGTTTCGGGGCGGCATCCGCCTGATGACATGAGTGTTAACGCTCACAATTTGCGTGTCAATACTTTTGTCGGTGAGCGGTCGAGACGTTCCCGCCGACCCGTCATACCGGAGGGCGACCGACCGATCGCCACCGGGATGCGGACCGCACTCGCATCCGCGAAACGCTCGCGTCACTCGTCGCCGGTCTCGGCCCTCAGCTCCGACCATCGATCCGGACGGACGGGGAGTCGACCGAGACGTGCCGGTCGATGTCGGGCGCTCGCACATCCCTGGACACGATCGGCGCGCCGGGTCTATAAACGTGGAACTCACCCTCACTCCACCGCTGTTCTGCTGCCAGCATTTTGTTAGCGCTAACACTTCGCAGCCGTCGCCCTCCCCCACCCGAGCCGCTTGCTCAAGGATGACGAGGTCCCCCATGCACAGTCCTAGTTTCAGCCGCAGACGTCCGCCTGCGGCGCTCGCCGCCGCGGTTGCGGTCCTGGCCGCACTGGCCGCATTGGCCGCGATGCTCGTCGCCGGCCCGGCTCAGGCGGCCACCGCCGGCGCCGTGCGCGGTACGGGTTCCGGTCGGTGTCTCGACGTGCCGGGCGCTGGCCAGACCGACGGCACGTTCCTGCAGATCTGGGACTGCACGGGCGGGACCAACCAGCAGTGGACGTCGACGGACAGCAACCAGCTGACCGTGTACGGCAACAAGTGCCTGGATGTCCCGGGCCACGCCACCACGGCCGGGACCCGGGTGGAGATCTGGTCCTGTAGCGGCGCCGCGAACCAGCAGTGGCGGGTGAACTCCGACGGCACGATCGTCGGCGTGGAGTCCGGGCTGTGCCTGGACGTCTCGGGCGCCGGCACGGCCGACGGCACGGCGGTGCAGCTCTGGAACTGCACCGGCGCCGGCAACCAGAAGTGGACCGGCCTGTCCGGGACGGGCAGCACATGCTCTCTTCCGTCGACATACCGGTGGACCTCGACTGGTCCGTTGGCACAGCCGACGAACGGGGCGGTCGCGTTGAAGGACTTCACCACCACGACGTACAACGGCAAGCACCTGGTCTACGCGACGACCTCTGACGGATCGTCGTGGGGCTCGATGGGGTTCAGCCCCTTCACGAACTGGTCGGACATGGCGTCGGCCGGCCAGACCGGGATGAGCCAGTCCGCGGTGGCGCCCCAGGTGTTCTACTTCGCTCCCAAGAACGTCTGGGTGCTCGCCTCACTGGGGTGGGGTACCGCCTGGCCCTTCACCTACCGCACGTCCAGCGACCCCACCAACCCCAACGGCTGGTCCGCGCCGCAGGCGCTGTTCACCGGCAGCTTCCCCACCGGCGTCACCGGCAGCCCGATCGACCCGACGCTGATCGCCGACGACCAGAACATGTACCTGTTCTTCGCCGGTGACAACGGCAGCATCTACCGGGCGAGCATGCCGATCGGGAACTTCCCGGGCAA
>NZ_JBITFB010000039.1:0-56027 GCF_044455625.1 Kitasatospora sp. NPDC051164
ACACCCGCTGGGTGTGCCCCCGGCGTGGGCCGTGGTGGTCACGCGGGGCCGTTGTGCTACCCAGGGGGGTTTTTTTCAAATCCGGGGGGTGGGTGCAGGGGCGGCCCGGCCGGGGCCGGCCGGGACGCCGGGCGGTTCACTGGCCGGTGGTGCCGAGGACCGAGCCGAGGGCCGAGGTCAGCTCGCGGACCGTGGCCGCGTCGAAGAGCAGCTCGATGTCGAGCTCGCAGCCGAGTTCCGCCTCCAGCCGGGAGAGCAGGCGCAGGGCGCGCAGCGAGTCGCCGCCCAGTTCGAAGAAGTCGTCGTCCGGACCGACCTCCGGCACTGCCAGGACTTCACGGAACAGCCGGGTCACCAGCGCCTCGTGGTCCGCCGCCACGGCGGGCCGGCCGGTCGGCGCGGGCTCGGTGGTGGACTTCGCCGGGGTGGGCAGGGCGAGCAGGTCGGTCTTGCCCGCCGGGGTGAGCGGCAGCTCGGTGAGGACGGTGACCGCTTCGGGGACCATGTACGAGGGCAGCGAGCGGCGCAGCTCGCCCTGGAGCCCGAGGGCGTCGAACGGGGCTCCCCGTTCGGCGGGCACCACCCAGGCGACCAGGCGGTCCTCCCGTTCGGCGACCGCGGCGCCCGCCACCGCGGGCAGGGCGAGCAGCGCCTGCTCGATCTCGCCGGGCTCGATCCGGTAGCCGCGCAGCTTGAGCTGGCGGTCCATCCGGCCGAGCAGCTCGATCCGGCCGTCGGGCAGGCGGCGGGCGTGGTCGCCGGTGCGGTACATCCGGCCGCCGGTGAACGGGTCGGTGACGAACCGTTCCGCCGTCAGCTCGGGCCGCCGCCAGTAGCCCTGGGCGACGCCGTCGCCGCCGATGCACAGTTCGCCGACGCAACCGACCGGCAGCAGCCGGCCGTCCACGGTGTCCAGGACGTGCAGCACGGTGTTGGAGATCGGGCGGCCGACGGTGACCCGGGTGGTGTCGGCGGTGATCGGCTCGACGCTGGAGTACACGGTGGTCTCCGTCGGCCCGTACATGTTCCACACCGAGGAGCCGCGCTCGGCCAGTGGTGCGGCCAGGTCCGCCGGGAAGGCCTCGCCGCAGCTGTAGAGCCGGGGCCGCCCGGCGCCCTGCCAGCCGGACTCCAGCAGCGCCCGGTAGCGGGAGGGGGTGGCCTGCACCGCGGTGATGCCGTGCTCCACGGTGTAGCGGTCGAGCTCCCGGCGGCTCAGCCCGAGGGTCTGGCCGCCGACGTGGACCGTCCCGCCGACCGCGAGCGGCACCAGCAGTTCGGCGAGCGAGGTGTCGAAGCTGAGCGTGGTGAGGGCGAGGAAGCAGGTGTCGCCGTCCAGGCCCGGGTGACGGCGGGCCAGGCTGTCCACCAGGTTCGCCAGCGCCCGGTGGCCGACGGCGACACCCTTGGGGCGGCCGGTGGAGCCCGAGGTGAAGATCAGGTAGGCGAGTCCTTCCGGATCGGCGCCCGGGAGATCGTCGGCGGCCGGGGAGGGCGAGAGGTCCACGGCGGCGAGGTCGACGACGGTGCCGTCCCAGCCGGCCAGTGCGGGCACTCCGGTCGCGTCGACGAGCACCACGGCCGGCGCGGCGTCCTCCAGGACGAGGCCGATCCGCTCCACCGGGTGGGTCGGGTCGAGCGGGACGAACGCGGCCCCGGCCCGGGCGACCGCCAGCGTCGCGGTGACCAGGTCCACGCAGCGGCCCAGGCAGATGCCCACCCGGTCCCCCGGCCGCACCCCGTGGTCGGCCAGCCACCGGGCGAGGGCGTCCGCCCGCAGGTCCAACTCCCGGTAGCTGTACCGGGTCTGCGGGTCGATCACGGCCGGATGGTCGGGCCGGCTGCGGACCGCCTCGTCGATCAGCCCGGCGAGCAGGGTCGGCGGCTCGCTGCGGTCGACCTCGGTTCCGTTCCAGGTGTCCAGCTGCCGGGCGCGGGTCTCCTCGGTGACGTCCAGCAGCTCCCCGACGGCACGGCCGGGTTCGGTGGCGAAGCGGGTCAGCACGGCGACGACGTGGTCGAGCAGCGCCCGCGCCTCCTCCGGGGTGATCCGGCCGGCGTCCACCACCGCCTGCAGCTGCATTTCCGCGGCGGCCCGGACGACCAGGGTGACCGGGTAGTTGGTCCGGGTCTCGTAGCGGACGTCGCTGACCGTGACCGCGCCGTGGGAGAGCACCGCCTCCGTCCGGTCCGGGTAGTTCTCGACCACCACGACGGTGTCGAACAGCGGCACGCCGGGGGCCGTCTCGGCCCAGCGCTGGATGTCGGTCAGCGGGGTGTGCTGGTGGTCCAGCACGGGGTGACGGGTGGCGGCGTGGCCGGCCAGCCAGGCGTCGCCCGGCAGGTCCCGGTCGATCCGCACCCGCACCGGGACGGTGTTGATGAACATCCCGAGCATCTGCTCGGCGCGGTCGAGGCCGACCGGGCGTCCGGAGACGGTCACGCCGACCACCACGTCGTCGCGGCCGGAGTGACGGGCGACCGTTCCCGCCCAGGCCGCCTCGACCAGGCCGCTGAGCGTGGTGGCGTTGGCGGCGGCCAGGCGCCGGAGCGCGGTGAGGGTCTCGGCGGGCAGTTCCGCCCGGACGGTCCGGAACTCGCCGGACGGCTTGGCGCCCGGGTGCATCCCGGGCAGGGTCAGCGCCGCCGGCTCGCGATAGCCCGCCAGGTAGCCGGTCCAGAACTCCCGGTCGCGCTCCGGCTCCTGACGGCCCAACCAGGCGATGTACTCGCGGAAGGCGGGCGGCGCGGGCAGCTCGGCCGTGTCGCCGGACAGCCCGGCGGTGACCTCGGCCAGCAGCAGGGCGGCGGACCAGCCGTCCAGCAGCAGGTGGTGGTACGTCCACACCACCAGGTGCTCGCCGGGCAGGCGCAGCACCAGCAGCCGCATCAGCGGCGGCCGGGTCAGGTCGAAGCGCTCGCGGGCCCGCTGCTCCAACTCCTCGGCGACGGCCGCCGCGCGGGCCGCGTCGTCCAGGCCGGTCAGGTCGCGGAACTCGATCGGCAGGTCCGCCTTCGGCAGCACCACCTGGTGCGGGGTGCGGATCCGCTCCCGGACGAAGGCCGTGCGCAGCACCGGATGCCGGGCGATCGCCCGCTGCCAGGCGGCGCCCAGCACGGCGAGGTCCAGCTCGCCGTGCACCCGGAAGGTCGTCAGCTCGACGTAGAGGCCGTGCTCGGGGGAGGTGGTGCTGTGGTAGAGCATCCCCTCCTGGGTGGGCGAGAGGGGGTAGATGTCCTCGATGTCGTTCACTTGGTGTCCTCTCCTGACCGGAACAGGGCGAATACCCGGGCCAGGTCGTCTTCGCTGAGATCCGCGTCCGAGAAGGCCTCGCGCGGCCCCGGTGCGGGGGCCGGGTCGGATCCGGCGGGAGCGGTGGGCGGGGCTGTGGTGTCGGGCGCGGGCGCGGCGGCCGGTTCGCGGTCCGTGCGGAGCCGGGCGGCGAGCTGCCCGACGGTGGGGTGGGCGAAGAGGTCGCCGGGGGAGACGGCCAGCCCGAGCCGCTGGAGCTCACCGGTGATCTGGACGATCAGCAGGGAGTCGCCGCCGAGCTCGAACAGGCTGTCGTCCGGGCCGATGTCGGGCACCCCGAGCAGTCGGGACCAGACCGCGGCGATCCGCTCCTCCAGCTCCTCGGGCGCGGTCGGCCCGGGCTCCGGCGGCGCGGTGGCCTCCGGGGCGGTGCGGGCGGCGCCCGGGGCGGTCGCGGTGGTGGAGCGGGGGCTGACCAGCACGTGCGGGAGGTGACGGTTGGCCAGGATCCGATCGAAGGCCAGCAGGCCCTCCCGGGTCGGGATGCCGCCCCGCTCGGCGGCGGCACCGGCGGTACCGGCCGTCACACCTGTGCCGTCCGGGCCGGGCGCCGGGGCCGGGCGCAACACGAAGCCCTCGACGATCACGCTCGGCGTGCCGTCCGGCCCGGCGACGGTGACGTCGACGACCAGGGTGCCGCCCGCCCCGACCGCCCCGGGGCGGCGGACCACCCGGACCACCGCGTCGGGGCCGAGCGGGCCGAGCACCACCAGCCGCCGGTAGGCCACCGGCAGGTGGCTCCCGGTCCGGGCGGTGACCGCCCCGGTGGCGGTGTCCAGCAGCGCGGGGTGCAGCGGGTGCGCGGCCAGGTCGCCGTGGAAGCGCTCGGGAAGCTGCAGCCGCAGCATCGCCTCGGGCGCATCCCCGGCGGAGCCCTCGCGGACCTCCAGCACGCTCTCCCAGCGCGGTCCGGTGCGCAGCCCGCTGGCCCCGGCGGGCTCCCGGCCGGCGGCCGGGGCGACGGGGGCGCAGCGGCCCGCGAGCGCGTCGAGGTCGAGGCGCTCGGGGGAGCCGCCGCGGTACGGCGCGATCCGGCCCTGGGCGTGCGGCCTGGACGGCGCGGCGCTGGAGCGGACCTCCCACAGGTGGCCGCCCTCGGGCGCCGGACGCAGCCGCAGGGTGACCTGCGGCGGCTGGTCGGCGGGCAGCCGCAGCGGGTGGGTGAAGACCGCGTCCAGTTCGACCGGACCGTCCCCGAGCGTCAACCGGTGCCCGGCGACGGCGAGTTCGAGCAGTGCGGTGCCGGGCAGCACCGGGACGTCGCCGATCCGGTGTTCCGCGGCCGGCCACTCGGTCTGCTCCGCGCGGCGCAGCCGCAGCTCCACCGTGCCGTCCGGCTCGGTGCGGCGGGCGTCGAACAGGGCGTCGTCCAGCGCCTCGCCGCCGTCGAGCCAGTCCCGCAGCCCGGAGCGGACCGCCATGCCGGTCTGCGACCAGCGGTCCCAGCCGATCGACACGGCCGCCGGGCTGCCGGTGGCGAAGCTGTCCAGGAAGGCGTTGGCCCCGGTGTAGTCGGCCTGGCCGACCGCGCCGGTGACCGTGAGCGCCGAGGAGCAGAGCACCAGCAGCGGCCGGTCCCGGGCCGTCAGCCGCTCCAGCAGGACGGTGCCGAGGACCTTGGGGGCGAGCACCCGGGCCATCTCCTCGGGCCCGCGCAGGGCGGCCACACCGCCCCCGGGCACCCCGGCGGCGTGCACCACCCCGGCGAGGGGGCCGTACGCGGCCCGGACGGCGTCGAGGGCGATGGCCAGCGCGGCCTCGTCGGTGACGTCGGCCTGGACGAGGCAGAGCCGGGCGCCGTGGGCGGTCAGCCCGGCGAGCGCCTCGGCCAGCTCCGGCGGGCAGTTCCGCGCCGGAGCACAGCCCGCGGGCCGCAGGCTGTGCCAGCCGTCGCCGTCGGGGACGGCGCGGCGGGTCAGCAGCACGAGGGTCCGCGCGGGGTCCTCGGCGAGCCGGCCGGCCACGGCCAGGCCGATCCCGCCGAGACCGCCGGTGACCAGCCACGGGCCCGCGGGCAGCGCGCGCTGCGGGGCGTCCGGGTCGGTGAGCACGGGCCGGTCCGGGGCGGGCACCAGGTGGGCCCGGCCGCGGACCGCGGTGAGCGGCGCGGGCGCGAGCTCGGAGCACAGCCGGGCCACCACCGCGTCGGCGGCCAGGGCGAGTTCGGCGGGCTCCCGGGTGGGGCAGTCCAGGTCGAGCGCCTCGGCGGTGAGGCCGGGCGCCTCCTGCGGCAGCACCCGGACGGCGCCGAGCCCGGCGGCGGCCTGCGGGGTGCGGGCGGGCTGCCCGTTGACCCCGTGGGCGTTGTCGGTGACCAGCAGCATCCGCAGCGGCCGGCCCGGGAAGGCCTCGCCCAGGGCGCGGGCCAGCTGGACCGGGACGGTCAGCGCGCGCAGGGCGCCGTCGGCCGCCTCGCCCGGGGTCGCCCGCGCCAGCGCCGGCTCGTCCAGGGCGAGGCAGGAGACCACGGCGTCCGGCGGGGTGCCGCGCCCGGCCAGGGCGGCGGCGAGCGCGGAGTGCGCGGCGGCGTCGGCGGGGTCGAGGGTGAGCGCGTTCGTCTCCTCGGCGGCCGCTCCGTCGGCGGCCCGGACCACGGTGACGGCGGCGCCGGCCGCGGTGAGCCGCTCGGCGACCGGCCCGGCGAGCCCGGCGTCGTCGGCGAGCAGCAGCACCGAGGCCGGGACGGGCCCGGTGCCGACCGGCGGGAGGGCCGCGGTCCAGGACAGAACGTGCAGCCAGGAGTCCACCCCCTCGGCGGCCGGGACCGGCGCCGGGGCGGCGGGTCCGGCGGGGGCAGCGGGCGGCGCGCTGTCCTCGGCCGGCTCGAACCAGTGCCGGACCGGCTCGAACGGGTAGCCCGGCAGCGATGCGTGCCGACGCCCGGCCCGCTCGCCGAGGGCCGACCAGTCGAGCTCGGTGCCGCGCTCCCACAGCCGGCCCAGCGCGGTGAGCCGGGCGGGCGGCGGCGTCCCGTCGGTGGCCGCGTCCAGGGTGGGCAGGGCCGGCCGCTCGGTGCCCAGGGTCCGCACGGCGAAGCCGGTCAGGCCCCGGCCGGGGCCGAGCTCCAGCAGCGGGCCGTCGCCCGGCAGGGCGGCGAGCGCGTCGGCGAAGCGCACGGTGTGGCGCAGCTGGCGCGCCCAGTACTCCGGAGAGACGGCCTCCTCGGCGGTCAGTTCACGCCCGGTCAGGCCGGAGACCACCGGCAGGGCCGGGGCCTGCGCCGGGACGCCCGCCACCAGCCGGGCGAACTCGGCCAGCAGCGGCTCGGCGTCCCGGGTGTGGAAGGCGTGCCGGACGGCCAGCGGCCGGGCGGAGACGCCGCGCGCGGCCAGGCGTTCGGCCAGCCGGGCCACCGCCTCGGGGGTGCCGGCCGCGACGCAGCGGTCCGGCGCGTTGACGGCGGCGAGCTCCGGGCCCTCGGGGAGGTCCAACAGCGCGCGCAGCTCCGCCTCGGGCAGCGGGACGCTCAGCATCGCGCCGGGCGCCATGGTGCCCATGAGCCGGCCGCGCTCGGCCACCAGCCGGGCGGCGCCGGGCAGTTCGAAGACCCCGGCGGCGCAGGCGGCCGCGAACTCGCCGACGCTGTGGCCGGCCAGCGCGACCGGCCGCAGGCCGAGCGCCGTCCACCACGCGGTGAGCGCGTACTCCACCGCGAACAGGGCCGGCTGGGCGACCTCGGTCCGGTCGAACAGGTCCGCGTGGGCCGGGTCGAGCAGCAGCGCGCGCAGCGGCGCGGCCGTCCACGGGCGCAGGGCGTCCAGGCAGCGGTCGAGCGCGGCGCGGAAGACCGGTTCGGCGCGGTACGGCTCCGCGGCCATGCCGGGGCGGCCGGCGCCCTGGCCGGGGTACAGGAAGGCGACCCCCCGGCCGGTGGCGGCGGCCCGGACCGGGCGGGAGCGCAGCTGCTCCCCGGGGCCGGTCAGCACGGTGCGCCGCCACGGGTGGTGCCTGCGCCTGGTCTGCAGGGTGAACGCGGCGTCGGCGGCCGCGGGCGCGGCCGGTCCGGCCAGTGCCGCGTCGAGCCGCTCGGTGGCCCGGTCGAGCGCCGCCTCGGTGCGGGCGGACACCGGCAGCAGCTCCCACCCGCCGGTCGGCCCGGCGGGCGTGGCGGGCAGCGGGGGAGCGTCCTGGAGAACCAGGTGGGCATTGGTGCCGCCGATGCCGAAGGAGCTGACCCCGGCGACCCGGGTGCCGTCCGCGCCGGTCCACGGCTCGGCCTCGGTGAGCACCCGGAACAGGCGGGGGTCCAGCTCGGGGCTGGGGCTCTCGAAGTGGACGGTCGGCAGCAGCGTGCGGTGCTGCAGTGCGAGCACCGTCTTGATCAGCCCGGCCATCCCGGCGCAGGTGTCCAGGTGGCCGACGTTGGACTTGACCGCGCCGAGCACCCGGCGGGAGTCCGGCGCGTCGCCGAACACCCGGCCCAGTGCGGCGAGTTCGATCCGGTCGCCGAGGGCCGTCGCGGTGCCGTGCGCCTCGACGCAGGAGACCTCGCCGGGCGAGACCCCGGCCACCGACTGGGCCGCGGTGATCACCCGGACCTGGCCGTCCAGGCTCGGCGCGGTGAAGCCGACCTTGCGGTTGCCGTCGTTGTTGACCGCCGAGCCGAGCAGGACGGCCCGGACGGTGTCGCCGTCGGCGACCGCGTCGGCCAGCCGCTTGAGCACCACCACGCCGACGCCGCTGCCGAAGACCGTGCCGGTCGCCGTGGCGTCGAAGGGGCGGCAGCGCCCGTCGGCGGACAGGATCCCGCCCTCGGCGTGCAGGTAGCCGAGCCCCTGGCCGACCCCGGCGGAGACGGCCCCGGCCAGCGCCACGTCGCACTCGCCGCTCAGCAGCGCCTCGGCCGCCAGGTGCACGGCGACCAGGGCGGAGGAGCAGGCGCTCTGCACGCTCAGGCTGGGGCCGGTCAGGCCGAGCCGGTAGGAGGTCTGGGTGGCGAGGTAGTCCTTGTCGCCCGCGGCCAGCCACTGGACCTCGGCGCGGTCCGCCAAGTGTGCGGCGCGGGGCAGCAGTTGGTGGGTCAGGTAGGAGTTGAAGCCGGCCGAGGCGTAGACCCCGACGCCGCCCTCGACCCCGTCGGTCGGCTGTCCGGCGTCCTCCAGTGCGGTGACCGCGCACTGCAGGAACAGTCGGTGCTGGGGGTCCATCAGCTCGGCGTCCCGGGGCGGGATGCCGAAGTACTCGGCGTCGAACTCCGCCAGGCCCTCCAGGACGCCGCCGGCGCCCACGAACCGCGGGTCGGCCAGCCGTTCGGCCGGGACGCCCAGGGCGGCCAGCTCCTCGGGGGTGCGGAAGGTGATGTTCTCCCGGCCCGCGACCAGGTCGGCCCAGAAGGTCCCGGCGTCGGGGGCGCCGGGGAACCGGCAGGCAAGGCCGGTGACGGCGATCGCGTCCGGCAGGCCCGGCACTGCGGTGGCCGGCCCCTCGGGGGCGTGGGTGGACATCGGACTGTTCTCCTCACAGGTGGTCATCGACGCGGCTCGGTGGGTCGGCGGTCGGGCCGGGCAGGGGCGCACGGCCCGACCGCCGACCGTCCGGGTCAGCCGGTCGGTGCGGTGCCGGGGCCGCCTCGGCGGGCGGCGCGGCGCCGTTCGTGGTGCTGCCGGCGGTCGCCGCCGGCGGTCTGGGCACTGCTCTCCGGGGCCGGCGAGGGTTCCGCAGCCGCAGCCGCAGCCGCAGCCGCAGCCGCGACCGGAGCCGCGACCGGGGCGGGGGCGACGGCGGGGTCCGGCCGGTCCAGCAGCTCGGCGAGGTGCCGGATGGTCGGCCGGTCGAACATCTCGACCACCGACAGCTCCCGGCCGAAGTCCTCGGCGATCCGCCGCTGGACCCGGACCAGGTGGATGGAGTTGGCGCCGGCCTCGAAGAAGTTGGTGTCGAGGTCGACCTCCGCCCCGTCCATCACCTCCCGCCACAGTGCGGTGAGCCGCTCCACCGCTCCGGGCCCGGTGGGCTGGGCCACCGCGCGCGGCGCCGGAACCGGTGCCGCGGGTGCCGCCGGGGCGGCCGGGGTGCCCGGTGCGGCCGCCGTGACGGCCGGGGCGCCGAGCCGGGCGAGCGCCGCCCGGTCGACCTTGCCGTTGGCGGACAGCGGCAGCGCCTCCACCGCCCGGACCAGCTGCGGCACCATGTAGCCGGGCAGCCGCTCGGCGAGGGCCTCCCGCAGCCCGAGCGTCCAGTCGGCGCCGGAGTCCGGCTGCTCGGCCGCCGCACCGGGCGGGCGGCCGCCGACCAGGGTGTGCAGCACGCTCTGGCCGTCCTCCAGCAGCAGCGCTCCGCGCAGCGGCTCGGGGAACACGTCGCCGATCGGGCAGAGTGCCACCGTGCAGTCGCCGGCCCGGTGGCGCAACAGCTGCGCCATTGCCCCGGCCTCCAACAGGCAGAACCGGTCGGCGAGTTCGCCGTACACCGGGGTGATCGCGGTGTTCCTGGCGACCAGGAAGAGGGCGAAGCCGGCCCGTTCGAGCAGCGGCCGGTTGGCCTCGCTGTAGAGCGCCGGGTCCAGCGCCCGCTCCGCGCCCGGCGCGCCGTCGAGGGGGACCAGGGCCGGTCCGGCCGGGTCGACGTAGTAGGTGCCGGCCGCCAGGCCCGCCACCCCGCCGGGGGCGACGGCCAGGTAGGTCTGCACCGGGTACAGGCCGCCGGCCGACCCGTAGGCGTACCGGGGCACGCCGTCCTCGTCCTGGCGGGCGAGCACGGTCAGCAGCGCGTCCAGGTCGGTCCGGCTCACGGGGACGTCGGCGAAGCCGGTGGCGGCGCCGCGCAGGGCGGCGGCCCGGCGCAGCTCCAGGGTGTCGGCCGGCAGCGCGAACGGCAGCACCTCACGGCCCGCCAGGTCGGCCCGGCGGCCGGGCTGGCGCAGGCGCGCCTCCAGCCGGCGGACCCGCTCGGCGTCCAGTGCCGGGGCGGCCGCCGGGGCCGGGGCGGTGGTCGCCGGGTCGGCCGACAGCGGACGGGCGGCCTCGCGGACCACGTAGGCCGCGAGCCGGGCACCGAGCCCGTCGCCCTCGACCAGTGCCGCGGCCTCCCGCACGCCGTCCATCCGGACCAGGGCGGACTCGATCTCGCCCAGCTCGATCCGCATGCCGCGCACCTTGACCTGGGAGTCCTCGCGGCCGAGGAACTCCAGGTCGCCGTCGGGCAGCAGTCGGGCCAGGTCGCCGGTGCGGTAGAGCCGCTCGCCGGTGACCGGGTGGGCCGGGAAGGCCCGGGCGGTGATCTCCGGGGCGTTGCGGTAGCCGACGGCCAGGCCCACGCCGGTGATGAACAGGGCGCCGGCCACCCCGACCGGACGCGGCCGGAAGGCCTCGTCCAGGACGACCATGCCCTGGTTCCGCATCGGGCGGCCGTACGGGATGCTCGGGCGGCCCGGTTCGACCTCGCCGACCGGGTGGAGCACCGACCAGATCGACGCCTCGGTGGCGCCGCCCAGGCTGATCACCTCGGCCTTGGGCGCGAGCGTGCGGACGTTGCCGGGCATGCCGACCGGGATCCAGTCGCCGCTGAGCATGACCAGGCGCAGCGACTCCAGGTCGGCGGCCGGGTTGCCGTCGGCGTACGCCAGCAGCATCTCCATCAGCGCGGGGACGGAGTTCCAGACCGTGACCCGGTGCTCGGCGACCAGCCGGGACCAGCGCGAGGGGTCGCGCTCCTCGCCGGGCCCGACCAGCACCAGGGCGGCGCCGGCGGCGAGGGTGCCGAAGACGTCGTACACCGAGAGGTCGAAGCCGAGCGAGGAGATCCCGAGGACCCGGTCGGACGGCGTGACCCGGAAGCGGTCGTTGACGTCCACCACGGTGTTCAGCGCCCCCCGGTGGTCGATCATCACGCCCTTGGGGTCGCCGGTGGAGCCCGAGGTGTAGATGACGTACGCGAGGTCCGCCGGGGTGGTCGGGACCGGGGCCGGCGGGGTGTCGGCCGGGGTGTCCAGGGCCTGTTCGAAGCTCAGCAGGGTCACTCCGGCGGGCACGGCGTCCTCGGGGGCCCAGGACTCCCGGGCGAGCAGCGCGGTGGCGCCGGCGTGTTCGAGCGAGCGGGCGACCCGGGCGGCCGGGAGGCCGGCGTCCAGCGGCAGGTAGGCGCCGCCGGCCCGGACCACGCCGATCGCGGCGGCCACCTGCTCCCAGCCCCGGTCGGCGCGCACGCCGACCAGCTCGCCGGGGCGCACCCCGGCCGCGCGCAGCGCGTGGGCGACGGCCGCCGAGGCCCGCTCCAGTTCGCCGTAGGTCACCGTGCCGGTGGCCGAGACCACGGCGGTGCGGTCGGGCGAGGTCCTGGCCCGGTCGAGGAAGGGCTCGTGCAGCAGCCCGTCGGGCCGCAGGCCGTCAGTGGCGTTGAGCGCCCGGTAGGCGTCGAGCTGGGCGGCGGGCAGGACGACCAGGTGCGGGTCCGTCCAGGCGCCGGGCTGTTCGGCGAGCGCGGTGAGCAGGCCGGTGTAGGCCTCGAACATGGCGTCGAGCACGCCCTCGGGGAAGAGCTCCTCGACGGCGTCCCAGGTCAGCCGCAGCCGGCCCTCGTCCTCGGAGATCTGGTGGTCCAGCCAGACCTGCGGGGTCTGGGTGATGGTGTGGGCGACCTCGGCGCCCAGCTCGCGGAGCACCCGGCTGCCGCCCACGCCGTCGGCGCCGAGCTCACTGGTGAAGACGACCGGCATGGCCGCCTCGGCGACCCCGCGCCGGCGGGCGAGGTCGCCGCCGACCCGGACGCCGCTGACCAGCTGGTGGTCGAGGTCCTCCCAGAGCCGGTCCTGCAGCCGGCGGGCCCGGTCGGCGAAGGAGCCGGCGGTGGCGCCGTCCACCTCGAACAGGCTGAGCGCGGTGAAGTCGCCGACCATGGCGGCCAGGTCGGGGTGGTCGCCGACCCGGTTGAACAGGGTGAGGTTGAGGGTGAAGCGGTCGGCCGTCGACCAGGTGCCGATCACGGTGGCGTAGGCGGCCAGCGCGAGCGCCGAGGGGGTGACCCGGCCGGCGGCGGCCCGGCTCTTCAGCCGCTCCCACAGCTCGGCGGGCAGGTGCGCCTCGCGGCGGCGGAACCTGGTCTCGGCCAGCTCCTCGGGGCGCCGCGCCAGCGGCAGCGCGGGGGCGGGCGGCAGGGTGTCCAGGCGGCCGTGCCAGTAGTCGAGGTCGCGCTGCAGGGCCGGGCCCCGGCGGCGGTCCTGCTCGGCCAGCACGTAGTCGCGGAAGGAGAGTTCGAGCGGGCTCGGGTCGAGCGTGCCCTGGTAGACGGCGAGCAGTTCGCGCAGCAGGATCTGCACGCTGCCGCCGTCGGCGATCAGGGTGTCGATGCTCAGGTGCAGCCGGACGTCGGCACCCGCGGTGCGGCTGGCGCGCAGCTCGAACAGCGGCCAGGCGTCGGCCGGCAGCACCTGGTGCGACATCCGGGCGCGGGTCCCGGTGAGGTGCTCGGCCCGGTCCCGCTCCGGCAGCTCGCGCAGGTCGTCGACGGTCAGCTCGTATGCGGGCACCTCGGGCAGGACGCGCTGGGTGCCGTCCTCGCCGAAGACCAGGCGCAGGGCGTCGTGCCGCAGCACCATCGACCGCCAGGCGTCCTGGAGGCGCAGCGGGTCGACGTCGGCGACGTCCACCTCCAGGTAGAGGTGGCAGGCGACGTCGCCGCCGACGGCGCCGCTGCGGCCGATCCAGTAGGCGCGCTGGACGTCGGTGAGCGGGAAGGGCTCGTGCCGGCGGGCCGGGTCGGGGAGCAGCGCGGTCCGCTCGGCGGGCGCCTCGGCGGCCCCGTCCGTGCCCAGCGCGTCCACGGCCCGGGCCAGCGCGGCCACGGTCGGCGAGTTGAACAGGGTGCGCAGCGGCAGCTGCACGTTCAGCCCGTCGCGGATGCCGGCGACCATCCGGGCGGCCAGCAGCGAGTGACCGCCGAGTTCGAAGAAGTCCTCCCCGGTGCCGACCTCGCCGAGGCCGAGGGCCTCGCGCCAGATCGCGGCGATCCGCTCCTCGGTGGGCGTGGCCGGCGGGGTGCGGTCGCGGCCGGCGGCGGGCACGGACTCGGGCGCGGGCAGCGCCGCCCGGTCGACCTTGCCGTTGCCGGTGAGCGGCAGCGCGTCGAGCGCGATGAAGCGGGACGGGATGAGGAAGCCGGGCAGTTGCCCGGCGAGGGCGGCCCGCAGTTCGGCCGGGGCCGGCGGCGCGGCCGGGTCCGCGGGCACCAGGTAGGCGGCCAGCGCGGCCCGGGAGGTGCCCAGGCCGTAGGCGGTCACCACGCACTGGCGGATCCCGGGCAGTGCGGTGAGCGCGGCCTCCACCTCGCCGGTCTCGATCCGGAAGCCGCGGATCTTGACCTGGTGGTCGTTGCGCGACAGGTACTGGATCCGGCCGTCGGGGCGGGTGCGGACCAGGTCGCCGGTGCGGTACAGCCGCCCCGTTCCGGCGCCGGCCGCCTCGGGGTCGGTGACGAACCGTTCGTCGGTCAGCTCGGGCCGGTCGAGGTAGCCGGCCGTCACGCCCGCGCCGCCGATCAGGAGTTCGCCGGGCACGCCGACGGGCACCCGGCGCCCGTACGGGTCGAGGACCCGGACGGTGGTGCCGGCGATCGGGCGGCCGACGGTGACCAGGCCCTCCTGCGGGTCGACCTCGTCGGTGGTGGACCAGACGGTGGTCTCGGTCGGCCCGTACATGTTGAGGATCCGGCCGTCGAGGTGCCCGGCCAGGCGGCGCACCAGGTCGGCGTCGAGGGCCTCGCCGCCGAGCAGCAGCCGGCGCAGGCCGCGCAGCGCCTCCGGGTCGGCCTCGTCCAGCAGGGTGCGGGCCCGCGAGGGGGTGCACTGCAGGTGGGTGACGCCGTGGGCGCGGATCAGCGCGGTCAGCTCGCTGTCGGCCGGGCCGGTGGCGGCGGGTGCGGTGGCCGCGGTGCGGCGCAGCTCCGCCAGCCGGGGCAGGGCGGCCAGCGCGACGTCGGTGTCGACGCCGAAGTCGACCAGGCAGCCGATCTCGTCGACCCCGATCTCGGCCAGCCGGTGCACCAGCGGCAGGCACTCCTCGGCGGTGCCGATCAGCGAGCCGTGGCCGAGGTAGCGGGCGCAGGCGTGGTCGAGCAGCGCCTCCTGGTCCTCCGCGGTGAAGTCGCTGCTGCGGACGTCCATGCCGAGGCTGCGGGCCAGGTTCTCGATCAGGCCGACCGAGCTGCGCAGGTAGTCCCGGAACGGCTGCCAGGCGTGCGCCCGGACGTCGGCCGGGTCGGCGCCGAGGTAGCTGTGCAGCATCAGGGTGACGTGCGGCTCGCCGGCGTGGCCGGCCTCCCGCCAGGCCTCGCGGTACAGGGCGATCTTCTCGGCGAGGTCCTCGGTGCTCTGGCCCAGCAGGTGGGTGAGCAGCCGGGCGCCGACCCGGCCGGCCGTGCGGCAGGTCTCGGGGTTGCCGGAGGAGGTGAGCCAGTACGGCAGTTCGGCCTGGACCGGGCGGGGCAGCACCTCGACGTCGACGGTGCGGCCGCCGGGCCCCTCGAAGGGGAGCCGCTCGCCGCGCCACAGCCGCCGGACCTGCTCGATGCCGCTGACGGTGAGCGCCTGGCGGTCCTGGTAGGCGTCCTTGGCGAGGACGAAGTCGTCGGCGTGCCAGCCCGAGGCGAAGGAGAGGCCGACCCGGCCGCCGGACAGGTTGTCGACGACCGACCACTCCTCGGCCACCCGCACGGGGTGGTGCAGCGGCAGCACCACGCTGCCGGCCCGGATGCCGATCCGCTCGGTCGCCTGGGCGATCGCGGCGGCCAGCACCGAGGGGGCCGGGAACGGCCCGCCGAAGGCGTGGAAGTGCCGCTCGGGGAGCCAGACCGCGGAGAAGCCGTTGGTGTCGGCGAAGCGGGCGCCGTCCAGCAGCAGCCGGTACTGCTCGGGGCCGGGCTCGGCGCCGGCGGTGCCGCTGGCGAAGTAGAACAGGCTGAACTCGGGGACGGCCCGGTCGGCCCGGGGCGCCGGGGCGGTGGTCGGGGCGGGCAGCGCCGCCCCGGGGTCGGGGTTGACCACGACCCGGTGGCCCCGGCTGAGGGTCCAGAGCAGTTCCAGGACGGAGATGTCGAAGGAGACGCTGGTGACGGCCAGCCAGGTCGACGGCTCGGCGGCGTCGGTGCCGTCGGTGGCCTCCGCGCCGTCGGTGCCGTCCGCGCTGTTGGTGCCGTCCGCGTCCTCGGCGAGCACGCGGTCCATCGCCGCCAGGAAGGCGGTGAGGTTGCGGCGCAGGACCACGACGCCCTTGGGGCGGCCGGTCGAGCCGGAGGTGTGGATGACGTAGGCGGGCGCGTCCGGGTCCACCGGCGCGGGCTCGGCGGACGCGTTCCCGGCCGGGGCGGGGGTGTCCAGGTCGAGCAGCGGGGCACCGGCCGGCGCCGCGTCCCGAGTCGCGGCGTGCACCAGCACGGCGGTTGGCCGGGCGTCCTCGACCACGTGGGCCAGCCGGGCGGCCGGGTAGTCGGGGTCCAGCGGCAGGTAGGCGGCGCCGGCCCGGAGCACGGCGAGCATGGCGGCCGGCAGGTCGGTGCCGCGGCGCAGGCACAGGCCGACCCGGTCGCCGGGGCGCACCCCGGCGGCGCGCAGCCGGGCGAGCAGCTCGTCGACCCGGGCGTCCAGGGCGGCGTACGTCAGGGCCTGGTCCGGGCGGCCGCCGGGCAGCACGGCCTCGGCGCCGGGGCGGGTGCGGACGGCCTCGGCGAAGGCCGTCACGACGTCCACGGCGTCCTCGGGCAGCGGCCCGCCGTCCCCGGCGGCCGCCAGCAGGGCCTGCTCCACGGGGGTGAGCGCGAGCAGTTCGGACAGCCGCAGGCCGGGGTCGGCTGCGCCGCCGGCGAGCACCCGCCGCAGCGCCTCGGTCAGCTCGCGCACGGTGTCGTCGTCGAACAGGTCCCGGCTGAACTCGCAGACGCCGGCGGTGAGTCCGCCGTCCCGGGCGAGTTCCAGGCTGAGGTCGGTGCGGCACAGGCCGTTGTCCAGGTCGACGAGCTCGACACCGACCCCGGGCAGGTCGATGTCCGGGGCGGGGACGTTCCGGTAGCCGAACTGCACCTGGTAGAGCGGTGCGTGGCTGAGGTCGCGGTCCGGGCGCAGCTCGCGGACCAGGCGCTCGAAGGGCACCTGGGCGTGGGCGAGCGCGCCGAGGGCGGTCTCCCGGACCCGGTCGAGCAGCTCGCCGAAGGTCGGGTCGCCGGAGAGGTCCGAGCGCAGCACCAGGCTGTTGACGAACATGCCGACCAGGCCGGCGAGTTCGGGCCGGTCGCGGCCCGCGGTGGGCACGCCGACCAGCACGTCCTGCCGGCCGGAGTGGCGCATCAGGACGGCCTGCCAGGCCGCCAGGGTGACCATGAACGGGGTGGCCCGGGCGGTGCGCGCGGCCTGCTCCACGGCCTCGGTGGTGGCGGCGTCCAGGGTGAAGTGCACCCGGCCGCCCCGGTGGCTGGGCACGGCCGGCCGGGGCCGGTCGGTGGCCAGTTCCAGGACGTGCGGGGCGCCGTCCAGGCGCTCGCGCCAGTAGGCGAGCGGCTCGGCCAGCGCGCCGTCGGTGAGTTCGGCGCGCTGCCACTGCGCCCAGTCGGCGTACTGCACGGTGAGCGGCGCGGGCACCGGGCCGCCTTCGCGGAAGGCCCGGTAGCGGGCGCAGAGTTCCTCCACCAGCACCGAGCGGGACCAGGCGTCGCCGACCAGGTGGTGGTTGACCACGACCAGCAGGGCGCGCTCCGGCGCGGAGCGGATCAGCAGGGCGCGCAGCAGCGGGCCGTGCTCCGGGTCGAACGGCAGGGCCGCCTCCCGCTCGGCGAGTTCGCGCTCCCGCTGCTCGCTCCAGCCGGCCTCGCCGTCCTGCGGCTCGACCACCCGCAGGACCGGGCCGGTGTGCTCCAGCACCCGCTGCACCGGGCCGTCGGCACCGTCGGCGACGACGGTGCGCAGCGCCTCGTGCCGCTCCACCAGGCCGGTCAGCGCGGCCTCCAGGGCGGCGACGTCCAGCGCGCCGGTGAGGCGCAGTCCGACGTACTCGTTGAACACCCCGAGGCCGGGGGTGAGCTGCTCCACGAACCAGAGCCGCTCCTGGCCGAAGGACAGCGGCGCGGGCACCGAGCGGTCGCGCGGCGGCAGCGTCGGCGCGGCGCCGGGACCGGCGGGACCGGCGGCGGTGAGGCCGGTGGCGGTGACCGGGGCCGTGCCGGCGCGGCCCCGGGCGCGCGCCTCGAAGGCGGCGCGCTGCTCGGGGGTGAGCCGGGCGAGGCGGTCCTCGCGGCCCTTGGGGTTGCGGCCTGCGGGGTTGGTCACTGCTGCTCCAGTTCGGCGATGATGCGGTCTTCGATCTCGACGGCGAGGTCGGCGATGCGGCCGCCCTCGAAGAAGACCCGGGCGGGGACGTCGACCTCGAACTCGGCCCGCAGCCGGGCCGCGACCTGGGCGGCCAGCAGCGAGTGGCCGCCGAGCTCCAGGAAGTCGTCCTCCACCCCGACCCGGTCGAGGCCGAGCAGTTCGGCGTAGATCTCGGCCAGGCGCTCCTCGGTCGCGGTGGCCGGGGCGGTGTACGGGGTGGCGAGCTCGGGGCGGGGCAGGGCGGCCGTCCGGGGCAGGTCGGCGGCCGGGGCGGTGGAGGTCCGCAGGGTGCCGCCGGTGATCCCGGCGCCGACCCGGGCCACCACGGCCCGGCCGGCCGGGCCGTCGAGCAGGGCGGCGAAGGCGCGGGCGCCCTGCTCGGGGGTGAGCGCGCCGGCCAGCATCTCGGCCTGGAAGGCCCGCAGGGCCTCGGGGACCTCGGCCTGGTCGGCCATGCCGACCTGGGCCCACATGTCCCAGTCGACGGCCACCGCGAACCGCTCGCCGCGCGCGGCCTCGGCCTCCGCGACGGCGGCCAGGTAGGCGTTGGCGGCCGCGTAGTCGCACTGGCCGTAGGTCGGGATCAGGGTGGCGAGCGAGGAGCAGAGCACCAGCACCTCGGCCTCGCCGGGCCGCAGCGCGGCCAGCAGGTGGCGCAGGCCCGCGGTCTTCGGGGCGAGCACCGTGCGCATGCTGTCGTCGGAGCGCAGCTCCACCGAGCCGCCGCCGGGCACACCGGCCGCGTGGATCACGCCGTCGATCCGTCCGAAGGCGGACCGGGCCTGCTCCAGCGCCCGGTCGAGCGCCTCGGCGTCGGTGACGTCGGCGCGTACTGCCAGCACCTCGGCGCCGGCCGCGCGCAGTCCGGCCAGGGCGGTCTCGGCGGTCTCGCCGCCGGCCCCGCGGCCGAGCAGGACGAGCCGGGCGACGCCGGCGCCGGCCAGGTAGCGGGCCAGGGTCAGGCCGATCCCGCCGAGGCCGCCGGTGATCAGCCAGGTGCTGTCGGCGCGCACCCGGGCCGGGGCGGCGGGGACGGGCCGCTCGGCGCGCTCGACGGTGCGGGCGAGCAGGGCGCCGTCGCGCAGGGCGAGCAGCGGGGCCGGGCCGGTGAGCACGGCGCGCACCACCGCGGTGGCGGACGCCTCGTCGAGGGCGGTCCCGGCGGCGAGGTCGACCTGGGTGCAGCGCAGGTTGCGGTACTCCTCGCCGAACACCTGGACCGGGCCGCTGAGCAGGGCCGCGGCGGGCCGGGGCCGCTCGCCGGGGGCGGCCGGGAAGGCGCCGGCGGTGACCACGCCGAGGCGCACCTCGTGCACCACGCTCTCGGCGGACATCGCCCGGGCGAGGTGGACCAGGCCGAAGTAGCCGTCGGTCTCGTCCGCGGTCTCGTCCAGTCCCCAGCCGTACAGGACAGCGGTGGGCGTGCGGACCAGGGCGCGCAGGTCGGCGAGCAGCTTGGCGTACTGGGCCGGGTCGGCCGGGTCGAGCTCGTAGACGCCCCGGCGCACCCGGCGGTAGCCGGCGCCGGGCTGGACGGTGGTGACGATCTGGCCGCGCGCGGTCAGCAGGTCGACCAGCGGCTGGGCGGTGCCGGCCCGGTCCAGCAGGACCAGCCAGGTCTGGCGGCGCCCGCTCAGCGGGTCCGCCTCGGCCGTCGGCTCGGCCGACGGGTGCCAGCCGATGGTGGCGTGTACCGCGTCGGGGTCCGAGGCGGGCAGCGCGGTGGCGGGCGCCCGGCCGGGGATGGCGGGCTCGATCCAGTGCGGCAGCCGCTCGAAGGGGTAGCCGGGCAGGTCTGCGGGGCGGGCGGCGGGGTCGAGCGGCTCCCAGTCGACCGGGGCGCCGTGCGTCCACAGGCTGCCGAGGGCGAGCACGGCGCTGCCGGGCTCGTCCTCCGGGCCGCGGCGGCCTCGGGTGGGCAGCGGCGGCTGGGCGAGCCGCGCCGCGGCGGTGCCCTCGGCGGCGGAGCGGGCCAGGTCGGTCAGGACGCTGCCGGGGCCGGTCTCCACCAGCACCATCCGCTCGTCGAGCGCGGCCAGGCGGGTCAGCCCGTCGTGGAAGCGGACCGGGGAGAGCATCTGGCGGGTCCAGTACCCGGGGTCGGTGGCCTGCTCCGGGGTGATCCAGTCGCCGGTGAGGTTGGAGAGGAACGGCACGGTGGGTTCGCGCAGCGTCACCTTGGCCAGCTCGGCGGCGAACTGTTCGGCGGCCGGGGCGCACAGGGCGCTGTGGAAGGCCCGGTCCACCGGCAGCGCGAGGGCGCGCAGGCCGCGCTCGCCGAGTTCGGCGGCGGCGCGCCCGGCGGCCTCGGGAGTGCCGGACAGCACGGTGGCGGCCGGACCGTTGACGGCGGCGAGGTCCAGGCCGTGCCGGGCGGCGAGGTCGCCGGCGGCCGCCTCGTCCAGCGGGACGGCCAGCATCGCGCCGGGCGCGGTGGCCTCCATCAGCCGGCCGCGGGCGGCGACCAGGGCGAGCGCCTCGGGCAGGTCGAGGACGCCGGAGAGCAGCGCGGCGGTGTACTCGCCCAGGCTGTGGCCGAGCAGGGCAGCCGGGCGCACGCCCCAGTGCCGCCACAGCGCGGCCATGGCGTGGCCGACCGCGAGGACGGCGGGCTGGGTGACGGAGCTGCGGCGCAGCTGCTCGGCGTCGCCGTCGCGGAGCAGCTCGACCAGGTCGAGGCCCAGGTGCGGGCGCAGCAGGTCGGCGGCCTCGTCCAGGGCGGTGCGGAACACCGGGTGCGCCGCGTGCAGGCCGAGGGCCATGCCCGGGTACTGGGCGCCCTGGCCGGGCAGCAGGAAGGCGACGGGCGCGGTGCCCTGGCCGGCGCGGGCCCGGACGGACTCCCGGCGGCCGCCCCCGCGCAGCGCGGCGATCGCGCCGGCGGTGTCCCGGGCGACCACGACCCGGCGCTGGACCAGTCGGCGGCGGCCGGTGCGCAGGGTACGGGCGACGTCCGCGAGCGGGCGGTCCGGGTGGGCGGCGAGGTCCTCCGCGAGTCGCTCGGCGGCGGCGTCCAGGGCGGTGCCGGTGCGGGCGGACAGCGGCAGGGCGACCGGGACGGCGGTCGGCTCGGCGGCCTCCCGGGCGGCCGCCGCGGGGGCCTGCTCCAGGATCAGGTGGGCGTTGGTGCCGCCGATGCCGAAGGCGCTGACGGCGGCCCGGCGCGGACCCTCGGCGACCGGCCAGTCGGTGAGGTCGGCGGGGACGAAGAACGGGCTGTCGGCCAGGCCGAGTCCGGGGTTGACGGACTCGGCGTGCAGGCTGGCCGGGATCCGGCCGCTGCGGACGGCCAGGATGGTCTTGATCAGGCCGGTGACGCCCGCGGCGGTGTCCAGGTGGCCGAGGTTGGACTTGACCGAGCCGAGGCCGCACCAGCCGGTGGCCGAGCGCAGCTCGGCGTCCTGCTCGGCGCGGAAGGCGGCGGTGAGCGCCTCGACCTCGATCGGGTCGCCGATCGGGGTGCCGGTGCCGTGTGCCTCGACGTAGCCGATGGTGTCCGGGGCGACGCCCGCGACGGACAGCGCCTCGCGGATCACCGCGGTCTGCCCGGCCACCCCGGGGGCGGTGTAACCGGCCTTGTTGGCACCGTCGTTGTTGACGGCCGAGCCGAGGATGACGGCGTGCACCCGGTCGCCGTCGGCGAGCGCGTCGGCGAGGCGCTTGAGCACCACGACGCCCGCGCCGTTGCCGAAGACCGTGCCGGCGGCCTCGGCGCCGAAGGGCCGGCAGTGCCCGTCCGGGGACTCGATGCCGCCGGGCACCGGCAGGTAGCCGGAGCGGTTCGGCACGGTGACGGTGACGCCGCCGGCCAGGGCGAGGTCGCACTCCTCGGAGAGCAGGCTCTGCACCGCGAGGTGCACCGCCACCAGCGAGGTCGAGCAGGCGGTCTGCACGCTGACCGCCGGGCCGCGCAGGTTGAGCTTGTACGCGGCCCGGGCGGCCAGTTGGTCGGGCTGGTTGCCCTGGAAGAGCATCGGCACGCCGAGCGAGTCCTGCAGGTCGGTGCGCGGCAGCAGGTTGTGGATCAGGTAGGTGCTCAGCAGCGATCCGGCGTAGACCGCGACCGGCCCGCGCGCCCGGTCGGGGTCGCAGCCCGCGTCCTCCAGCGCCGCCCAGGCGCACTCCAGGAAGATCCGCTGCTGGGGGTCGATGACCGAGGCCTCCAGCGCGTTGTAGCCGAACAGCTGGGAGTCGAAGCCGGCGACGTCCGACAGCACGCCCTTGGCGGCCACGTACCCGGGCTTGCCCGACCGGTCGTCCGGCACCCCGTCGGCCCGCAGCTCCTCCGGACCGAAGCGGCTGATCGCCTCGGTGCCGGCGGCCAGCAGCTCCCACAGCGCGTCGACGGAATCGGCTCCGGGGAAGCGGCCCGCGAGGCCGACGACGGCGACCCGGCCGTCGGTCTCGGCCGGGTCGGGAAGGACCGGCTGTGCGTTCAAGGTGTTCTCCGTGGTGTGGTGGGCTCCGCGCGCGGCGGGGCGGGCAGGACCGGGGACGACCGGGTACGACCGGGGCTCAGACCGCCATCAGGTAGCGCTGGAAGCGGGGCATGAGGATCTCCAGGGCCCGGACCTCGACGGGCGTCAGCTCGGGGTGCCAGACGTCCCAGAGCAGGACGGCACGCTGCTGGGTGCCCTTGTTCCACGCCTCGTGGATGAAGCTGTCGTCGAAGAGGATCACCTTGCCTTCCTCCCAGCCGCGCTCGTCGTCGGCGACCTTGATGGCGCAGCCGGGCGGGACGATCAGCGGCAGGTGCGCGGTGAGCAGCAGGTTCACGCCGCCGGTGTGCGGGGTGATGTGCACGCCGGGGTTGAGGATGGTGAACATGCCGTCGCGCGGCCCGTGCGGGGTCGCGGACACGGCCGCGTGGGTCTCGGGGCAGCGCTCCCGGACCTCGTCGCGCCACTGCCCGTTGCGGTACAGCTGGTAGGTGTCCCAGCCCTGCCAGCCGAGCTCCTTGGTGTACAGGTCCTCGTACGGGGCGAAGCGGGCCTGCTCCTCGCGCAGCGCCAGGAACTCCGCCTTGATCGCCTGGTACGACTCCTCCACCCGTGCCACCCAGGGCAGTTCGGCGGTGTCGTGCCAGGGCAGGGCGCTGATCCCGGGGAAGAACAGCCGGGTCGGCTCCTGGTCCTCGTGCAGGTACTCGGGGGCCTGCTCCCCGGTGAGGATGCGCAGGCACTCCTCGACCCGCTCCAGCCCCTCGGTGCCGAGGGCGCCGTGCAGTTCCGTCATCACGCTCTGGACGTCCATGGATTCAGTCCCTCCCTGTCGGTGTGTACCGGTCGGCGGCGTCCGCGCCCTCGGCCCGGTCCCGGGCCTCGCGGCGGGCCCTGGCCCGGGCGCGGACGGCGTTCTGCCGACGCTCGCCGCGCGGTTCGTCGGTGGCGGCCGGGGTCCGGCCGTCCGCGGTGCCGGTGCCGTCGGTGAGGCCGGCCGCGAACTCGGCGATGGTCGGCCGGCCGAAGACGTCGACCAGCCGGACCGGCCGGTCCAGCCGGCGGGCCAGCTCCAGCTGGAGCCGGGCGGCCAGCAGCGAGTCGCCGCCGGCTTCGAAGAAGTTGGTGTGCCGGCCCACCGGGCCGCCGCCCAGCAGCTGTTGCCAGGCGTCGGCGACGAGCTGTTCGACGCCGGCCAGCGGGGTGGCGTCGGCGGGCCGCGCGGCGGCCTCGGGGAGCGGCAGCCGGGCCCGGTCCCGCTTGTTGGTGCGGGTCCTGGGCAGCGCGGCCAGCAGCATCACGGTGTCCGGCACCACCGCGGCGGGCAGCCGTTCGGCCAGGTGCGCCCGCAGGTCGGCGCCGGTGACCCCGGGTGCGGCGACCGCGTAGCCCACCAGCCGTCGGGCCGAGCCCTCGCCGTGCGCGGCGGCGGCGGCCTCGCGCACCCCGGGGTGCAGCTCCAGCAGGGCCTCGATCTCCTCCAGCTCGATCCGGTTGCCGCGGATCTTCAGCCGGCTGCCGATCCGGCCGGTGAACGCCAGTTCGCCGTCCGGCAGTCGGCGGCCGAGGTCCCCGGTGCGGTACAGCCGGCCGCCGTCCTCCCAGGGGTCGGCGACGTAGGCCCGCTCGCTCTCCTCGGGCCGGCGGTGGTAGGAGCCGGCCAGCAGGTCGCTGCGCAGGTGGATCTCGCCGACCACCCCGACCGGGCAGAGCCGGCCGCGGTGGTCCAGGACGACGGCCTCGCGGCCCGGGATGGGCAGGCCGATCGGCACCCCGGTGGGGAACTCCTCGCCCGGCGCCAGCTCCCGGTGGGTCGCCAGCACGCACTCGGTGGGCCCGTACAGGTTGTGCAGCCGGGGCCGGTCGGGGCGGTGCGCCCAGGCGGCGGCCAGGGCCACCGGGAGCACCTCGCCGGCCATCAGCACGTGCTCCAGGTCGGGCAGCTGCGTGCAGGTGGCGTCCAGTGCCTCGGTGACCAGCTGGAAGAAGGCCGGGACGGTCTGGATCTGGGTGATCCGCTCGGCCCGCAGCCACTCGGCCACCGCCAGCGGGTCGCGGCGCAGCCCGTCCGGCGGCAGGCAGAGCACCGCCCCCGAGCAGAGCGCGGCGAACACCTCGGTGTACGCGGCGTCGTACGTGAACGGCGCCCACTGGGCGATCCGGCTGTCCGGGCGGATGTCGAAGCGCTCGCGCTGCCAGTCGGCGAACTGGGCGAGTGCCGCGTGCGGCAGGGCGATGCCCTTGGGGCTGCCGGTGGAACCGGAGGTGTAGACCAGGCAGAGCGGGTCGCCGGGGTCCGCGGGGGAGGCGGCCGGGACGGGTCCGGCCGGGTCGGCGGCCGGCGGGCACGGGTCGAGGGCCTCGACCGGGACGCCGGCGAAGCCCCCGTCCTCCGCGCGCAGCCCGGGGTGGCGGGCCAGGGCCGCCTCGGCGGCCAGCAGGCAGACCGGTTCGGCGTCGGCCAGCAGGGTCGTCAGCCGGGTGTCCGGGTCGGCCGGGTCGAGCACCGCGAAGGCGGCGCCGGTCTTGGCGACGCCGAGGATCGCGGCGGTCTGCACCGGACCGGCGGGCAGCAGCACCGAGACGAACCGGCCGGGTCCGGCGCCGTGCGCCAGCAGCCGGGTCGCGACGGCGTCGCTCCAGGCGTCCAGCTGCCGGTAGTCCACCGTCAGGCCGTAGGCGCGGATCGCGGGCGCGTCCGGGTGGGCGGCCGCCCGGGCCCGGAACAGCTCGGTCACCGACCGGGCGTGCCCGGCGCGCACCCGGCCGGCCGGGCGGGCCGGTACGGGGGAGGGCAGGGCCGGGTCGGCGAGCTCGACCGCGTCCAGCGGGGCGTCGGGCGCGGCCAGCGCGGCCCGCAGCAGGGCGTCGAGGTGCCGGGCGAACCGGGCGGCGAAGTCCGGGCCGAAGCGGTCGGCGGCGTACTCCAGGCCGCCGTCGATCCGGTCGGGGTGCTCGTCCAAGGCCAGCGTGAGGTCGTACTTGGCGGTGCCGGTGGGCAGTTGCCGCAGCACGCCGGTGGCCTCGCCCAGCCGGAGTCCGGTCGGAGGCGCGTCCTGGAACACCAGCGAGGCCTGCGCCAGGGTGGGCCGGCCCGGTTCGCGGGGCAGGCCGAGGCCGGCCACCAGCCGGTCGAAGGCGACCAGCGGACGGCCCAGGTCGGCCGCCAGCGCCCGCCCGGTGCGGGCGACCAGTTCGGCGAAGGACGGTACGCCGGACAGGTCCACCCGCACCGGCAGGGTGTTCACCAGGGAGCCGACCAGCGGCTCCAGTTCGGGCCGGTCCCGGTTGGCCACCGGCACGCCGACGACCACGTCGTCGCTGCCCGCGTAGCGGCCCAGCAGGGCCGCGTACACCGAGAGCAGCACGGTGAACGGCGTGGTGCGCAGGCGCGCCGCGCCCTCGCGCAGTGCGGCCGTCAGCTCCGGTGCCAGCGCGACCGGCAGGGTCTCGCCGGAGCCGGCCGGCCGGGTCAGGGCGGGTACGTCGGTGGGCAGGTCCAGCACCCCGGGGTGCCCGTCGAGCCGCTCCAGCCAGTAGTCCAGCTGGGCCTGGCGGTCCGTCACGGCCTGCGCGGCGGCGAGGCCGGCCGCGTGGTCGGCGAAGCCCGGCTCCAGCGCGGCCGGCGGCTCGGCCAGGCCGAGGCGCGCGGCGTAGAGCGCGGCCAGCTCGCGCACGGCCACCCCGATGGACCAGCCGTCCACGGCGAGGTGGTGCGCGGTGCACAGCAGCACCGAGCGCTCGGGGCCGGTGCGGACCAGCGTGAGCCGCAGCAGCGGCCCGGCGGCCAGGTCGAAGGGCCGGACCGCCTCGGCGCGGGCGAGCGCGGGCACCTCCCCGGGCGTCGCGTCCAGCACCGCGAGGGCCGGTACGGCGGTCGGCGCGAGCAGCAGGACCGGGCCCTCCTCCCGCAGTTCGCAGCGGGCGGCCAGCACCGGGTGGCGCGCCACCAGGTCGGCGAAGGCGCCCTGCAGGGCGTCCCGGTCCACCGGGCCGGTCAGCTCCAGCGCGGCCGGCAGGTGGTAGGCGGGCGAGTCCGGGTCGAGCCGGTGCAGCAGCCACAGCTGGCGCTGCTGGTCGGTCATCGGGACGGTGTCGGGCGCGGACCCGGCGGTGCGGGCGGCCGGGCCGGCGGTGGCCGCCCGGGTGCGGGCCAGCGCGGCCGGCGTGGGGTCGGTGTAGAACTCGGCGAGCGAGGGCGCGCCGCCGAACCGGGCCCGGACCCGGCCGAGCAGCCGGGTCGCGGCGATGGAGTTGCCGCCCGCGGCGAAGAAGTCGTCGGTGGTGCCGACCCGTTCGGCGGGCAGGCCCAGCACCTCGGCCCAGAGCGCGACGGCGGCCCGCTCGGCCTCGGTGACCGGCTCGGTCCGCCGCGCGGCGGCGAACTCGCCGACCCGGCGCAGCAGTTCGGGCCGGTCGACCTTGCCGCTGGTGTTCAGCGGCAGTGCGGGCAGCACGGCGATCGTGCCGGGCACGGCGGCCGCGGGCAGCCGCTCGCGCAGGTGACGGCGCAGCGACTCGGGCAGGGCGTCCTCCCCGGGCTGGGCGTCGTCCCCTGGCAGCGCGTCGTCCTCGGCGCGGGCGGTGACGAAGGCGACCAGCCGGGGGCCGGCCGGCTGCTGCCGGTCCACCACCACGGCCGCCTGGCGGACCGCGGGGTGGGCGCCCAGCAGGGCCTCCACCTCGCCGACCTCGATCCGGTGACCGAGGATCTTGACCTGCTGGTCGGCCCGGCCGAGCACCAGGATCCGGCCGTCCGGGAGGTGCCGGGCCAGGTCGCCGGTGCGGTAGACGGTGCCGCCGGCCGGGTCGACCGGGTCGGGCACGAAGGCGGCGGCGGTGAGCTCGGGGCGGTTGCGGTACCCGGCGCTCACGCCGGCCCCGCCGATCACCAGTTCGCCGACGGCGCCGCGCGGCACCGGGCGCAGCCGCCGGTCGAGGACGTAGCAGACCGTGTCGGCGACCGGGCGGCCGACCGTGACGGGCTCGCCGGAGCGCACCCGTCCGACGGTGGACCAGATGGTGGTCTCAGTGGGCCCGTACAGGTTCCACAGCTCCGCGCAGCGGGTCAGCAGCCGTTCGGCGAGGTCGCCGTCCAGGGCCTCGCCGCCGCACAGCGCCCGCAGTCCGGGCCGGCCCGGCCAGCCGCCGTCCAGCAGCCCGCGCCAGAGCGAGGGGGTGGCCTGCATCGCGGTGGCGCCGCTGCTCTCCAGCAGGGCGCCGAGCGCCTCGGCGTCCCGGACGCTCGCGCGCGGGGCGACCACGACCCGGCCACCGGCCAGCAGCGGGGCGAACAGCTCCAGGACCGAGATGTCGAAGGTGATCGAGGTGACGGCGAGCAGGGTGTCCTCGGGGCCGAGGCCCGGCTCGGCGGAGACCACGCTGTGCAGCAGGTTGGCCACGCAGCCGTGCGGCACCGCGACGCCCTTGGGCAGCCCGGTGGAGCCCGAGGTGTACATCAGGTACGCGAGGTCCTCGGGCGCGGGGCCGGGCGTCGGGGCGGTGGCCGGCTCCGCACCCTCGGCCAGCAGCGCGGCCGGGTCGGCGGCGGGCAGGCCCGGGAGGCCGTCGCCGACCAGCAGCCGGGCGCCGCTGTCGGTGAGCACGTGCGCGGCACGCGCGGCGGGCATGGCCTCGTCGAGGGGGACGAGGACGGCGCCGGCCCGCCAGATGCCGACGATCAGCGGCACCAGTGCGGCGGCACGGTCCACCCGCAGGGCCACCCGGTCGCCGGGCAGCACGTCGTGCCGGGTGGTCAGCCGGTGGGCGACCCGGTCGGCGGCCGCGTCGGCGCCGGCCCGGGTGTAGGCGGTGCCGGGGGACTCGACGGCCGGGGCGGCGCCGTCCCGCCGGGCGAGCCCGGCCAGCGCCTCGGGGACGGTGGCCCAGCCGCGTGCGCCGTCGGGCGCCCGGTTGAAGTCGGTCAGGACCTGGTGGCGGCGGTGCTCGGAGAGCACCGGCAGCTCGGTCAGCGGCCGGTCCGGGTCGTCCACGGCGGCTTCCAGCAGGCACAGCAGCGAGTCCGCGAAGTCGGCGGCCGTCTCGGGGGCGAGCAGCGCGGTGCGGTACTCCAGGGTGGCGTCCAGCGCGCCCGAGGGGCGTGGCCGGAGGAAGAAGGTCAGGTCGTACTTGGCGGTGCCGCTGTGCGAGGGCGCGGGGGTGGTCCGGACGCCGGGCAGCTCCAGGGTCGTGGTGGGGCCGCTGTGGAAGGAGTACATCAGCTGGAACAGCGGGGTCCGCCCGCCGGCGGCGCGGCCGAGGCGCTCCACCACCAGGTCGAACGGGGTGTCCCGGTGCCGGAGGTCGGCCTTCAGCTGCCGGCGGGTGCGGGCCAGGGCCTGCCGGAAGCCGGGCTCGCCGCCGAGGTCGCCGCGGTGGGCCACGATGTTGAGCAGCGGGCCGACCACGCCGGCCAGGGCGGACCGGTTGCGGGTCGCCACCGGCATGCCGACCACCAGGTCGTCCTGGCCGGTCCAGCGGGCGGCGGTGGCGCAGAAGGCGGTGAGCAGCACCGTGGACAGGCTGGCGAGTTCGGCCCGGCCGAAGGCGCTGAGCCGGGCCGCCAGTTCGGCGGGGACGGTGAAGTGGTGCAGCGCGCCGGCGACCGGGTCGCCGCCCCGGCCGGGGTCGGCGGGCAGGTCGGCGGTGGGCAGTTCCCCGGCGAGCCGGGACGTCCAGTGGTCGAGCCCGCCGCCGTCGCCCGCCCCGGCGCGCTGCCAGGCGGCGTAGTCGCCGAAGTCGGGGCCGCCGGCCGGGGCCTCGGCGGTGCCGGGCGCGGCGGCGTAGCGGGCGGCGAGGGACTCCAGGAAGACGCCGAAGCCCCAGGCGTCGACCACGATGTGATGGGCGGTGAACAGCAGCAGCGAGCGGTCCTCGCCCAGCCGGAACAGGTGGGTCCGCATGAGCGGGGGCCGGTCGAGGTCGAAGGGCACGGCCACGGCGCGGGCGACCAGCTCGGCGAGCCGCTGCGCGCGGTCGGGCTCGGGCACGTCGGCCAGGTCGACGGTCTCGACGGTGGGCCGGACCTGCTCGGCGAACAGCTGCCAGGGCTCGCCGGCGGCGTCGGCCACGACGGAGCAGCGCATCATCTCGTGCCGCCGGGCGGTCTCGGCGAGCGCCCGCTCCAGGGCGGCCGGGTCCACCGGGCCGCTGACGTGGAAGGCGGCGCTCTCGTTGTGCAGGGCGGTGCCGGGCAGGACCTGCTCGGCCCGCCAGATGGAGCGCTGGGCGTAGGAAAGCGGGGCGCGGCCGCGGTCGGCGCGCAGCGGCAGGGAGGTGTCTCGGCTCATCGGGGCTCACCGTCCGCGGCGGCCCCGGCGCGGCCGGCGGCGACGGCCGCGGCCAGTCCGGCGACGGTCGGGGCGCCGACGTACACCCGCAGCGGCACCTCGACGCCGAAGCGGGTGCGCAGCCCGTCCAGCAGCCGGGCGATGCCCAGCGAGTCCCCGCCGAGCAGGGCGAAGTCGTCGTGCCGGCCGACGGCGGGCACGTGCAGCAGTTCGCGCCAGAGCTCGGCGATCCCGGCCTCCAGGCCCTCCAGCGGCTGTTCGCCGGTGTGGCCGGCCCGGGCGGCGGCGGGGCTGGGCAGCGCCCGCCGGTCGGCCTTGCCGCTGAGGGTGCGCGGGATGGCGGCGAGCCGCAGGTAGAGGGCGGGCCGGGCGGCGGCGGGCAGGGTCTCGGCGGCGTAGTCGCGCAGTTCCTCGTCGGTGACGTCCGGGGCGACCAGGTAGGCGCACAGCACGGGCTCGCCGTCGGCCTCCTCGACGAGTGCGGCGCAGACGTCGGCGACGCCGGCGTGGCGGCGCAGCCCGTCCTCGATCTCGCCGAGCTCGACCCGGGCGCCGTGCACCTTGACCTGCTGGTCCCGGCGGCCGAGGACCTCCAGGGCGCCGTCGGCGCGCAGCCGGCCGAGGTCGCCGGTGCGGTAGCGGTCCGGCCCGGCGAAGCCGCCGGGGGTGTCGCCCAGGTAGCCGCGCAGCGGGAACGGGGTGCGGATCTCGATCTCGCCGATCGCCTCCGTGACGGGGCGTCCGGCGACCAGCACGCTGACCTCGACGCCGGGCATCGGCCGGCCGGCCGGGACGGTCTCGGCCTCGGCGTCCTCGGCGGTGAGCCGGCGGAAGACCTTGGTCATGGTGGTCTCGGACGGGCCGTAGAGGTTGACCAGCTCCTTGTCGGCCCCGAACAGGCCGCGCCACCAGGCGATGTCGGCGGGGCGGACCGGCTCGCCGGCCAGCAGGGCGGCGCGCAGCCGGGGCAGCGAGCCGCTGTCGAGCCCGGCGGCGCGCAGGGTGCGGAACACGGTCGGGACGCAGTGCAGCAGGTCGATCCGCTGCTCGGTCAGCCAGTGGCCGAGGGCCGCGCCGACCGGGATCGCGCCCGGCGCCGGGACGACGGCGGTGCCGCCGGCGCAGAGCGGGACGAGGGCGTCGCGCAGGAAGGCGTCGAAGCCGGGGGAGGTGAGCATGGAGACCCGGGTGCCGGGTGCGACACCGAACTCGGCGATCTCCCAGTCCAGGAAGTGGCCGACGGCCTCGAAGCTGCCCCGGATGCCCTTGGGGCGGCCGGTGGTGCCCGAGGTGAAGTACACGTACCCGGCGTCGGGGCCGTCGAGGCCGCGCCAGTGGTCGGCCGTCCACGGCAGGCCGGAGACGGACTCGGCCTCCAGCAGGGGCGGTTCGTCCGCTCCGGCGGCGGCCAGGGCGGCGCGGCCGGCGGCGTCGGCGAGCACGGTGCCCGGCCGCAGGTCCGCCAGCAGGGCGGTCCAGCGCGCGGCGGGCTGGCGGGTGTCGACCGGGGCGAACGCGCGGCCGGTGGCGGCGCAGGCGAGGACCGCGGCGACCACCGGGACGGGGTCGGCGCAGGCCACCAGGACGGGGCCGGTGCCCTCGGCGAACCGGGCCCGCAGGCCGGTGGCCAGCTCGGCCAGGTCGCGGTGGCTCCAGTCCCGGCCGGCGGTGGCGAGGGCGGGTTCGGCGGCTCGGCGCTCGACCTGGTCGGCCCAGCGGTCGAGGATGCTCGTGTGGCTCACAACTCTCCGTTCATGATCCGGCGGGCCACGACCGTCAGCGGGTCGAGGGAGGGCAGTTCCCCGCCCAGGCCGGCGTCCTCGATCGCCCTGGTGACCAGGTGCAGTTCGGTGCAGGCGGCGACGAAGGCCCGCACGCCGTAGCGGGGCAGGGTCTCGCGCAGGAAGTCGATGGTGTGGGCGGGGTCCTCGCCGCGCTTGAGGCGGTGGATCTGCTCGTGCAGCGCGTCCTGGTCCGCCGGGCGCAGCGCGACCAGCCGTTCGGCGGCGCGGGCGCCGGCCGGGCCGGAGGTGAGCAGGCCGGCCCGGGCGGTGCCGGAGGAGCAGAGCAGCAGGTGCGGTTCGGTGGCCGCCGCCAGTTCCTCGTGCACCACGTCGACCAGTGAGACGCAGCGCGCCGCGAGGTCGGCGGGCAGGTCGCCGAGCACGTGGTGGGCGGTGATGCAGGCGATCACCGTGCGCTCCGCGCCGGCCGCCTGCAGGCCGCGCAGCGAGGTCTCCACGGCGCGCCGAAGCACGTCGAGCTCGCCGCTGCCGATGGCCTCGGTGCGGTCCACCACGGCGGGGTCGGACCACAGCAGCAGCCGGGGGGTGTCCTGTTCGGGGTGGAGCCGGCAGGCCCGGTAGACGGTGCGCAGCAGTTCGGTGGAGGCCAGCGGCCCCATGCCGCCCAGCACCCCGATCAGCGGGTGGTCCGGGCGGGCGCCGGGGGCGGCGGACGGTGCGGCGGCGGTGAGGGTCATCCCAGGCACGGCAGGTCGAACTCCTCGACGAAGAGGGCGAAGGTCGCGACGAGCATCAGGTAGTCGGTGTCCAGGTGGGCGTGCACCTGGTGGCCGTCGGTGCGCTGGCGCGCGGTCAGGGCGGCGACGGTGTCAGGGTCGAAGTAGCCCTGGCGGCGGACGGTCGCGGGGGAGATCAGCTCCTCGAACCAGTCGGCGCCGGTGCTGAGCAGGTGGCTGCTGGTCTGGCCGCGGAAGCCGTACTTCTGCCGGCCGAGCACCTCGACGGGAACGAGCCCCTCGGCGGCCCGGCGCAGGACGGCCTTCTCCCGGCCGTGGGCGAGCATCAGCTCCGGCGGCACCGTGGTGGCGTGGTCGACCACGGCGTTCGCGAGGAAGGGGAAGCGCAGTTCGACGCCGTTGGCCAGGGCCATCCGGTCGCCGTGGTCGCCGAGCAGGTGGTCGGCGAGCCGCAGCCGGTAGTCGAGGTAGGAGCGCTGGTGCAGCGGGTGGCGCCCGGCCAGCCGGTCGGGGTCGGCCAGGCGCTGGCTGGTGACGGAGAACTCGTCCAGCGCGTGGGCCAGGTCCTCGGCGTACAGTTCGCGGCGGAACTCCTGGGCGGGCAGCTGGTCCTGTTCGTAGGCGAGGTCGACGCCCCACATCCGGTGCCGGAACTCCCGCTCCAGGGAGGCGTCCAGGCCGGTGAGCCGGCTGCCGCCGAGGCCGGTGGCGTCGAAGCGGTAGCCGGGGTAGCCGCCGAACAGCTCGTCGGCGCCCTCGCCGCTGAGCGCGCCGACCGTCCCGGCGGCGCGCACGGCCTCGGACAGCGCGAGCGAGCAGACGTTGTACGACTCGCGGACGGGGGCCTCGGCGTGCCGCACCATGGCGGCGATCCGCTCGGCGACCTCGTGCTCGCCGACCGGCACCTCGTGGTGGTCGGTGCCGAGCTTGCCGGCGACCAGCCGCTGGTGCGGGCCCTCGTCGAAGTCCCGGCCGGGGAAGGTGACCGAGAAGCTGGGCCAGGCGTGGCCGGGCCGGGCCCGGGACATCAGGGCGCCGATCAGGCTGGAGTCGAGGCCGCCGCTGAGGTACATGCCGATCGGCACGTCGGCCAGCAGCCGGCTGCGCACCGCGGTGTCGAGCAGTGCGACGGTGCTGTCGGCGTACCGGTCCAGCTCCCGGTCGAGGTCCGCGGGGCCGACCGGGGCGAGGTCGGTGGCGAGCGGGAAGTCGAGGTCCCAGTACTGCTCGGTGCGCACCCCGGCGTGGTCGGCGATCAGCCGCTCCCCGGGGCGCAGCGCGCTGATGCCCTCGAACATGGTGCGCGGGCTGACCAGCCCGGGCAGGGTCAGCACCTGGTCGAGGCCGCGCAGGTCGACCCGGGCGCGGACGGCGGGGTGGCGCAGGATCGCCTTGACCTCGGAGGCGAAGATCAGCAGGCCGTCGGTGACGGTGTAGAAGAGCGGGACGATCCCGGCGCGGTCCCGGGCGAGCAGCAGCCGCCGCTGGGCGGCGTCGTGCAGGGCGAAGCCGAACTGGCCGTCCAGGTGGGCGGTCAGCTCCTTGCCGTACTCCCGGTAGAGGTGGACCAGCACCTCGGTGTCGTTCTCGGTGCGGAAGCGGTGGCCGCGGCGGCCCAGCGCGGTGCGCAGCTCGCGGTGGTTGTAGATCTCGCCGTTGCAGACCGAGACGAGCGTGCCGTCCTCGGTGCGGTGCGGCTGGTTGCCGTGGGCGAGGTCGTTCAGGGCCAGCCGGCGGAAGCCGAGGCCGATGCCGTCCGCGAGGTGGTGGCCGTCGTCGTCGGGCCCGCGGTGCACCAGACCGGCCGTCATCGCGGCGACCGCCTCGGCGTCGACCGGGCGACCGCCGCCCAGGACGAATACGCCGGTTATTCCGCACATTGCGTCCGCCCTCTCCGGTGGATGTTCACGCGTGCCGTTGGAAATACTTCGGAAATATCCGCAAGAAGCCCGGACGAATAGCACCGTAACAGAGTCGGATGGCTCGGGAAAGAGTGGGATTTCCTCAAGGAATTGGCCGTTTTCGGGCACGGCAAAGCCCCGCCACTGCCCGGTCGAGAATATCCGGGAAATGGCGAATGATGGGCTGGACCCAGCTGAAAATCAGCGCATAAAGTCTTCCCGGGAGCCTGGTCGACAGGCTTCTCTCAGTGACCGGGAACGAAAGCGAATAATTGATGACCGGATGGCCCGCCGTATTGCCCGACGAGGTGACCCGATGGACGCCGTGGCACCGTGACGCCGAACCGGACGGGGGGTCCGGGCCCGTACGCGTCTACTGCCTGCCGCACGCCGGCGGCTCCGCCAGCGCCTACCTGCCCTGGGCCCGGGACACCGGCCAACCGGACCTGACGATCGTTCCGGTGGAGATCCCCGGCCGGGGCACCCGGCTCGCCGAGCCGCCGATGACCGCCATGGACGAGGTCGTCGACGGCCTGCTCGCCGTCCTCGCGAGCCGCCCGGCCGACGAGCCGTTCATCCTCCTCGGCCACAGCATGGGCTCGCGGATCGGCTACGAGACGACCCGCCGGCTCGCCGCCGAGGAGCGGCCGCTGCCGCTGTCCCTGGTGGTCTCCGGCGGCCGGGCGCCCGGCACGCCGGACGTGGCCCGGCTGCACGACCTCACCGACGACGACCTCCTGGAGCGCCTCGTCGACCTCGGCGGCACCCCCGCCGAGGTCCTGGAGTTCGAGGACCTGATGCGGATGGTCCTGCCGGTGCTGCGGGCGGACGTCACGCTGCTGGCCGAGTACAACGAGCGGATCCGGCCGACCGTGCTGCCCTGCCCGGTGCTGGCGCTCGGCGGCTCGGACGACCTGATGGCCGGCCCGGAGTGGATCACCGGCTGGCGCTGCACCACGGCGGCGCGCTTCCGCCACCGCATCCTGCCGGGCGACCACTTCTTCCTGCACCGGCAGCGGGGCGAGGTGCTCGCCGAACTCGCGGCCGAGGCCCGGGCGGGCCTGGAGGCCCCGAGCGCCTGACCCCGGCTGTCCGGCCCCGTGGTGCGGGGCCGGACAGCGGGCGACGGTCCGTCCGCAGCGCGCCGGACGGACCGTCATCGCCGGCCCTGGTCGGCCCGGCGGAGGGCGGCGGCGACGACCCGGGCGATCTCGTCGATCGGTCCGGCTTTGGTGAGGTCCAGGTGCCGGGCGGCGACCGGGTGCTCCACCACCGGCCCGGTGGTGTGGGCCGACCACGTGGCCACCGTCCCGTCCGAGCGGTGGTCGGCCGTCGCGGTGAAGGCGAGCAGCGGGGCGTCGAGCACCCCCGGTGCCCAGCCGGTCATCAACTGGGCGTGGTAGCGGCAGGAGTCGAGGAGCACCGCCAGCTGGTCCTCGTCGCGCGGCGCGGTCTCGCGGAGCGCGACGGCCAGCCGGTCGAGCAGCTCCGACGGCTTCGGCCGCCACTGGCCCGACCGGACGGCGGCCACCTCGGCGTCGGACGCGCCGATCGCCGTCAGCAGCTCGGCCACCACGACGGAGTCGGTGACCTCGCCGGATTCCGCCGTCGCCGGATGGCTGTCCAGCAGCGCGACCAGGTCG
The DNA here is from genome assembly GCF_044455625.1 of Kitasatospora sp. NPDC051164. Taxonomy (NCBI): domain Bacteria; kingdom Bacillati; phylum Actinomycetota; class Actinomycetes; order Kitasatosporales; family Streptomycetaceae; genus Kitasatospora; species Kitasatospora sp. NPDC051164. Next base: position 35,355 of record NZ_JBITFB010000039.1, read on the forward strand.
ACCTCCTCGCCCGCCTCGCGCAGCAGGACGCCGATCTGGTGGGCGACCAGCCCTCCGAAGGACCAGCCGAGCAGACGGTAGGGGCCGTGCGGCCGGACGGCCCGGATCCGGGCCAGGTACTCCCGCGCCAGCCCGTCCAGGGTCGCGGGCCGCTGCCCGCCGCCGACCGGGCCGATGCCCTGGAAGGCGTGCACCGGCTGGGCCGGGTCGAGGCCGCGCAGCAGACCGAGGAAGCCCAGGCCGTGGCCGGTCACCGGGTGGACGCAGAACAGCGGCGCCCGGGTGCCGGTGCTGCGCAGCGCCAGCAGCGGCTCGAAGGCCGCGTCGGCGACCTCCGGCCGACGCTCCGCCAGCCACTGTGCGAGCCGGGCCGGGGTCGGTGCCTCGAACATCGCCCGCACGGGCAGTTCCACACCGAGCTCCGTCTGGATCCGCTCGACCAGCCGGATCAGCAGCAGCGAGTGGCCGCCGCGCAGGAAGAAGTCGTCGTCCGGCCCGACCTCGGTCACGCCGAGCTCCTCGGCGAAGAGCGCGACCAGTGCGCGCTCGGCCGGTGTCCGCGGTTCCCGGGCCCGGCTCTCCTCGACCTCGCCGAGCTCGACCCGTCCGCCGCGCGCCTTCACCTGGCCGTCGGCCCGGCCAAGGTACTCCACCGCGCCGTCACGGCGGCGGCGGGCCAGGTCGCCGGTGCGGTACATCCGGGTGCCCGGCGCTCCGTGCGGGTCGGCGACGAAGCGCTCGGCGGTGAGCGCCGGGCGGCCGAGGTAGCCGGACGCGAGCTGCTCGCCGGACAGGTAGAGCTCACCGGGCACGCCCGCCGGGACGGGGTTCAGGGCGGCGTCCAGGATGTGGGCGCCGGTGTTCCGGATGGGCCGCCCGATCGGCACCGGGCGGGGCTGCTCGTCGGCCGGCCCGCACTTCCAGGCCGTCACCTCGACGGCCGCCTCGGCGGGGCCGTACAGGTGGTCCAGCCGGACGCCCGGGAGCACCTGCCGGAACCGGCGTACGGTGGCCGCCGACAGCGCCTCGCCGCCGGCCACCACCAGGCGCAGCCCGGTGCAGTCGGCGGCCGCCGGGTCCTGCAGGAAGGCGTCCAGCACGGACGGCACGAACCGGGCGACGGTCACGTCCTGGCGTCGGATCAGCTCCGCCAGGCAGGCCGGGTCGCGGTGGCCGTCGGATTCGGCCAGCACCAGGGTGGCGCCGGTCATCAGCGGCCAGCAGAGTTCCGGGACCGGGATGTCGTCGCCGACCGAGGTTTCCTGCAGCACCGCGTCGCCGGATGCCAGCCGGTACTCCTCCTGGCCCCACTCCAGCCGGTTGACGACGGCCCGGTGCGGGACGAGCACGCCCTCGGGGCGTCCGGTCGAGCCGGAGGTGTAGATGACGTACGCCGGGTCCTCGGGACCGGGGGCGGTCAGGGTGGCGCCCTCGGGCGCCGGCAGGTCCTCCGGCGACAGGCACGGCACGCCCTCGGCGGGGCTCAGGGCCGCGAACTGCTCCGGGGCGGCGACCACGGCGGCCGGCCGGGCGTCCGCCAGCACGAGGGCGAGCCGGTCGGCCGGGGCGTCGGGGTCGAGCGGCAGGTAGGCGCCGCCGGCCCGGTGGACGGCGCACAGCGTCACCACCAGCTCCACCGAGCGGGGCACGGCCACCGCGACCCGGCTGCCCGGGCGGACGCCCGCGGCGGCGAGCCGCAGGGCCATCGCCTCGATCCGGCGGTCCAGTTCGGCGGGGCCGAGCGCCCGGCCCGCGAAGACCAGCGCCGGGGTGCCGGACGGCGCGGCGAGCCCCTCCCGCACGAGTGCGGCCAGCGTGGTCGGCGCCAGGTCCCGGCGCTCGCCGAGGGACTCCGCCAGCAGCCGGGCCCGCTCGCGCTCCGAGGCCAGCGGGAGCCGTCCGATCGGCTGCTCGGGGTCGGCCGCCACCGCGCCGAGCAGCCGGACCAGGTGGCCGGCGATCGCCTCGACGGTGGCCCGGTCGAACAGGTCGGTGCGGTACTCGATGGCGCCGATCAGCTCGTCGTGCGGTTCGGCCGGTGTGCTCAGGGTGAGAGTGAGGTCGAACTTGGCCGGTGCCGGGCCGGCGGTGAGCAACTCGGTCTCCAGGCCGGGGATGTCCACGGCGGGACCGCTCTGGTCCATCACCAGGGCGACCTGGAAGAGCGGGTGGCGGCCGGGGGAGCGCTCCGGGTTGACCAGTTCGACGATCCGCTCGAACGGCAGGTCCTGGTGGGCGTAGGCGGCCAGGTCGGCGTCCCGGACGCGGAGCAGCAGCTCACGGAAGCCCGGGTCGCCGCCGGTGTCGGTGCGCAGCACCAGGGTGTTGACGAAGAAGCCGACCAGGTCGTCCAGGGCCTCGTCGGTGCGGCCGGCGATCGGGGTGCCGATGGGGATGTCGGTGCCGGCGCCGAGGCGGGTGAGCAGCGCCGCCAGGCCGGCCTGGACGGCCATGAAGAGGCTGGCGCCGTGTTCCCGGGCGAGGTCCGCCAGGGCCCGGTGGTCCGGGCCGGCCAGCCGCAGCGGGACGCGGCCGGCCGGCGCGCCGGTCTCGGCGGTGCGGCGCCGGTCCACCGGCAGCGCGATCTCCTCGGGCAGGGCATCCAGGGCCCTGCTCCAGTACTGCCACTGAAGGGCGGCCGGGCTGCCCGGGTCCTGGTCGTCCCCGAGCAGCTCGCGCTGCCACCGGGTGTAGTCGGCGTACTGGACGGGCAGGTCGGTCCACTCGGGTGCGCGGCCGGCCGCCCGGGCCCGGTAGGCGGTGCCCAGGTCGCGGGCGAGCGGGCCCAGCGACCAGCCGTCGCAGGCGATGTGGTGGACCGTCAGCAGCAGGACGTGCCGGTCGGGCGCGAGAGCGAGCAGGTCGGCGCGCAGCGGCGGCTCGGCGGCGAGGTCGAAGGGCCGGGCGGCGGCGGTGCGCAGGGCCTCGGCCAGGCCGTCCCCGGTCACCGGCGCGGAGTCGGCCGCGGTGGCGTCGGCCGGGGTGGGGCGGCGCAGCAGCGGGGGGAGCCGGTCCGGGTCGAGGACCAGCTGCCGGGGGCCGTCCGCGTCGGCGGGGAAGACGGTGCGCAGCGCCTCGTGGCGGACGGCGCAGTCGTGCAGCGCGGCGGCGAGCGCGTCGGCGTCGAGGGCACCGGTGAGGCGCAGGGCGAGCGGGATGTGGTACGCGTCGCTCAGCGGGTCCAGCTGCTGGAGGAACCAGAGCCGGCGCTGGGCGTGCGAGAGCGGGATCCGCTCGGGGCGGGCGGCGGCGGTCAGCACCGGGCGACATCGGCCGGTCTCCACCAGGCGGGCCAGTCCCGCGGCGGTGGGGCTCTCGAAGACCGCCCGGATGGGCAGTTCGGCGCCCAGCGCGGTGCGCACCCGGCTGACCAGCCGGGTGGCGAGCAGGGAGTGGCCGCCGAGCGCGAAGAAGTCGTCGTCGGGGCCGACCTCGGCGACGCCGAGCACCTCGGCGAGCAGCGCGCAGAGCGCGGCCTCCCGGGCGTTCCTGGGGGCTCGGGACGGGCCGGTGGCGGCCCGCAGCCCGGGCTCGGGCAGCGCCGAACCGTCCAGCTTGCCGCTGGAGTTGAGCGGCAGCCGGTCGAGCACGGCGTACGCCGCCGGGATCATGTAGTCGGGCAGCCGGCCGGCCAGCAGCTCGCGCACCTCGGCGAGGTCGGGGGCGCTGCCGTCCTCGGTCACCAGGTAGGCGGCCAGGTAGCGCTCCTCGGCGCTGTCGCCGCGGGCCAGGACGGCGGCCTGCAGGACGGCGGGGTGGCGCAGCAGCACCGCCTCGACCTCGCCGGGCTCGATCCGGAAGCCGCGGATCTTGACCTGCCCGTCGGCCCGGCCGAGGTACTCCACCTGGCCGTCGCGGCGCATCCGGGCGAGGTCGCCGGTGCGGTACATCCGGGCACCGGGCGGGCCGTACGGGTCCGCGACGAAGCGCTCGGCGGTGAGGCCGGGGCGGCGCAGGTAGCCGCGGGCCAGGTGCGGCCCGGACAGGTACAGCTCGCCGGGCACGCCGAGCGGGACGGGGCGGAGCTGCTCGTCCAGCACCTGGGCCCGGGTGTTGTCGAGCGGGCGGCCGATGACCGGGGTGTCGCTGTCCGTCAGGTTGCAGGCCAGCGCGTCGACGGTGCACTCGGTCGGGCCGTAGTAGTTGAACACCTCGACGTCCGGCAGGCCGGAAAGCTCGGTCCACAGTGCCGGGCCCACCGCCTCGCCGCCGAGCATCAGCACGGTCGGGCGGTGCTGCTCGGCGGCGAACAGGCCGGCCGCGGTGAGCGCCGGGACGTACGTCGGGGTGAGGTCGAGGAAGTCCAGACGCTCGCGGCGGACGTAGTCGACCAGGGCCCGCGGGTCGAGCCGGACCTCGTCGCTCAGCAGGTGCAGCGGGTGGCCCTCCAGCAGCCAGAACAGCGGCTCCCAGGCCGTGTCGAAGGTGATCGAGGCGACCAGGCCGAGCTGGAGGCGCCGGCCCCCGGGGCCGCCGGACGGCCGGACCATCCGGGTGCGGTGGTGCTGCATCAGGCTGCTGAGGCCGCCGTGCGGGATCACCACGCCCTTGGGGACGCCGGTCGACCCGGAGGTGTGGATGACGTAGGCGGGGTCGAGCGGGCCGGTGGGACCGGTCCGGTCGGCGTCGGTCAGGTCGCCGCCGGGGTGGGCGGCGACGGCGGACCGGACCGCGGGCTCGTCCAGGACCAGCACGGGGGCGGTGTCCGGCAGCCGGGCGGCGTCCGCGGCGGTGGCGAGCACACAGACCGGGGCGGCGTCGGCGATGATCCCGGCGAGCCGCTCGCGCGGCGCGGCGGGGCTGACCGGGATGTAGGCGGCACCGGACTTGAGCACGGCGAGCAGCGCGATCAGCAGGTCGGTGGTGCGCGGCAGCGCCAGCACGACGTACCGCTCGGGTCCGGCCCCGCGCCGGACGAGCTCCCGGGCGAGCCGGTTGGCCCGCTCGTTGACCTCGGCGAAGGTGAGCCGGCCGTCCTCGGCGACGAGGGCGGTGACCTCGCCGTCCAGGGCGGCGCGCTGCTCGAAGGCGGCGTGGTAGGTGGCGGTGGCGGCGGGCAGGGCCGGCCCGGCGGCGCGGTCGAGGACGTCCCGCTGCTCGTCGGCGGAGAGCAGGTCGTACCCGCCGATCGGCCGGTCCGGGTCGGCGGCGGCCGCAGCGAGCAGCCGGCCGAGGCGGGCGGTCAGGGCCTCGGCGCCGTCCCGGGTGAACAGGTCGGTGCTGTACTCGACGAAGCAGCCGAGCCCGGCCGGGGCGCCGTCGGCGTCGTGCAGCTCACGGATGTTGAAGGACAGGTCGAACTTGGCGCCGCCCGGGCCCGCCTCGGCGATCTCGGTGTGGATGCCGGGCAGTGTGAGGGCCGCCTCGGGGGTGTTCTGGAAGGCCAGCATCACCTGGAACAGCGGGTGCCAGGCCAGCGAGCGGCGCGGGTTGAGCGCGGTGATCAGCCGCTCGAACGGGAACTCCTGGTGGGCGAAGCCCTGGAGGTCGGTGCGCCGGACCCGCTTGAGCAGTTGGCGGAAGGTCGGGTCGCCGGAGGTGTCCAGACGCAGGACCAGCGGGTTGACGAAGTACCCGACGACCTCGTCGTAGCGTTCGTCGGTGCGGCCCGCGATCGGGCTGGCGATCGGGATGTCCGTCCCGGCCCCGGAGCGGGTCAGCACCACGGCCAGCGCGGCCTGGAGCACCATGAACATGCTGACCCGGCAGGAACGGGAGAGCGCCAGCAGCTCGCGGTGCAGCTCGGCCGGGAGGTTCCAGGGGAAGTACTCGCCCCGGTGCGACATCGCGGCGGGCCTGGGGTGGTCCGTGGGCAGTTCCAGGAAGTCCGGCAGGCCGGCCAGGGCATCGCGCCAGTAGGCGAGTTGGCGTCCGCCACTGCTCTGCGGGTCGTCCAGGTCGCCGAGGTCAGCGTGCTGGCGCACGGCGAACTCGGTGTACGTGGCGGGCAGTGGGGACCAGAGGGGGGCCCGGTTCTGCGTCCGGGCCAGGTAAGCGGTGCTCAGGTCGCGGGCCAGCGGGGCCAGCGACCAGCCGTCGCCGGCGATGTGGTGCAGCACCATCAGCACCACGTGCTCCTGCGGACCGAGCACGAACAGCCGTACACGCAGCGGGATTTCCGTCCGCAGGTCGAAGACGTGCCCGGACTCGGTGTCGATCAGGGCGGGCAGCTCCGCCTCGCCGGCGGGCACCACGGTGAGTATCGACGGCACCTCCGCCGTCGGCAGCACGTGCTGGCGCGGTATGCCGTCCCGGTCGGGGAGGACAGTGCGCAGTGCCGGGTGCCGCCCCACCACGTCCGCCAGCGCGGACCGGAGGGCCTCGGGGTCGACCGGGCCGGTCAGCCGCATCGCCACCGGAACGTTGTACGAGGCGTCGCCGCCCTGGAGACGGTCGTTGAACCAGAGCGCCAACTGCGCGTACGAGAGCGGTGTTTCCGCCGGCAGGCTGTGTTCGCCCAGCACGGGGCATCCCTCCAGGTGAACCCGCCCGCCGGCCTGGTGGGCGGGCGGGCCGGATGGTGGTTTTCCGGTGGCTCTTGGCCGTTGGGGCCCGCCGACGTCCCTCGGCGGGGTACTACCGCTCGGTGCGGGCGGGCGTCACGCGGTCCAGCGGTAGGTCATGTCGGGCTCGTTCTCCTCGTTGCGGCTGCCGTCGTCGGTGTCCACCACGACGAAGCCGTGCCGCTCGTAGAAGGCGCGGGCCTCGGTGTTCTTCTGGAAGACGTGCAGCGAAAGCTCCTGCGGACCGGCCGACTTGACGGCTTCCAGCAGCAGCGTGCCGATGCCGCGACGGCGCGCGTCGGGGCGCAGGTAGAGGTGGTCGAGCAGGTTGCCGTCGAGCGAGGCGAAGCCCAGGAGGGCCCGGGTGCGGGCGTCCTCGGCCAGCCAGACCCGCGAACCCGGCAGCACCACGTGGGTGATCCAGCTCAGGGTGGCCTCGTCACTGTGCAGGCGGGGGAGATACGGCATGGCCGCGGCGCGCGAGGCCAGGAAGACCTCGGTGACGGCCCCGGCGTCCTCGGCTTCCGCGGTCCGCAGGTGGACGTTCCCGGTGAACGGTTCGTCGGATTGCATCCACATCTCCTCGATCAGGCAACAGGCGGTGCTGCCGCCGGTGGACCACCGAGGAAGGAGCACGCGAACGACACCGCCGCGCACCGATGTCGAAAATCGGGTGTGCAGCGGGTGATTGAGTCGAATCTCCCCCCGGATGACCCACGTGAAAACGGGCCCGGCGGCGTTGATCTTCGGTCAACATACACACCGGGTCATGGACATGGGAACCCTCTCGAGCGGGTTCCTGACAGGCCCGATTCTGCGGTTAGATGAGTGTGCGCCAGGTGTTCGAACGGATGTGAACCGAGCACGCCCCGGCGGCCGTTATACAGAATCGGGTCGACCCGAAAAGCGCTCCGGCCCGCCCGGAAACGGGCCCGAATTCCCGGGGCCGGAGGATGCCGGCCCACCGGGGCGGCGACTTGCACGACTGCCCCGGTCACTTCCCAGAGCCTTCCCGAAAGGAGCGGCCCGCGTGGACACCCCTGCCGTCCGAATCAGCAGTGCGGTCAAGACCTTCGGTGCCACCACGGCGGTGGGCGGCCTGGACCTGGAGGTGCCGGCCGGCATGTTCCTGGGCCTGCTCGGGCCCAACGGCGCCGGCAAGTCCACCACCATGCGGATGCTCACCGGACAGACCCGGGCGGACTCGGGCACGGTGGAGGTTTTCGGGCACCGGATGCCGGACGACTCCCGCCGGGCCCGCTCCCTGGTCGGCGTCGTGCCGCAGCACGACAACATCGACCCCGAACTGACGGTCCGGCAGAACCTCGACGTCTTCGTCCGCTTCACGGCCCTGCCGCGCGCCGGGTATCGTGACGCCGTCGACCGCGCCCTCGCCGCGGTCCGCCTCACCGACCGCGCCGACACCCGGGCCGACGCGCTCTCCGGCGGCATGCGCCGCCGGGTCCTGCTCGCCCGGGGCATCGTCAACAACCCGCGGCTGCTGCTCATGGACGAGCCCACCGTCGGCCTCGACCCGCAGATCCGCCAGGACCTGTGGGACGTCATCGACGGGATGCGCGAGAGCGGCACCACCGTGGTGATGTCGACGCACTACATCGAGGAGGCCGAGCGGCTCGCCGACGAGGTGGCCGTGGTGTTCGGCGGCCGGCTGATCGCCCGGGGCACCCCCGCGGAACTGCTGCGCGCGCACGCGGGCGCCCAGGCCGCCGAGTACCGGGGCGACGCGGCCCGGCGCGAACTGGTCGAGGCCGAAGCCGCCCGGGCCGGGCTGCCCAGCCGCCGCACCGGGCCGGCCGTCTCCGTCCTGCGGGCCGAGACCATCTCCGCGCACCTGCACGAGCGCCTCGGGCCGCCGGACGTGCTGCGCCCGACCTCCCTGGAGGACGTCTTCGTCGCCCTGACCGGCGAACTGTTCGGCTGACAACCGCCCCCGCCGCCGCGCCCCGCCGGCCGGCCGCCCCCGACGGGCCCGGCCGGCGGGGCGCGCACCGGCCACCGGCGGGGGCCCGGCCCGCCGACCCCCAGAGAAGAGGACACCCGATGACCACGGCGACGCCCACGCCCCGAACCCGGGAACAGGCCGGCCCCGCCGCCGAACCCGGCCGCCCGCCGGCCCTGTGGCCGACCATGCGCGCGGTCTGGCTGCGCGAACTGCTGCTCTTCCGCCGCTACTGGCCCGCCGTCACCTTCGGCTCGCTGATCGAGCCGCTGGTCTACATGACCGGTTTCGGTCTTGGCTTCAGCCGGCTGATCGACTCCGTCCAGGGCCACCCGTACCCGCAGTTCGTCGGCGTCGGCATGGTCGTCACCTCGGTGCTCTTCGCCTCGGCCTTCGCCGGGATGTTCGAGAGCTTCAACCGCCGCAAGTACCAGAAGATCTACGATGCCGTCCTCTGCCAGCCCGTGGACGTCTGGGAACTGGTCACCGCCGAGGCCTCCTGGATCGCCGTCAAGTCCTCCGTGTACGGCACCACGCCGCTGCTGGTCACCCTCGCCATCGGCCTCCCGCCGACGCCGGAACTGCTGCTCGTACCGCTGGTGGCGCTCGTCTCCGGCTTCGCCTTCGCCCTGCTCGGCATGTGGGTGTCCTGCCTGGTGCCGGCCATCGACTGGCTGCGGCTCGTGGTCTCCGGCGTGCTGACCCCGCTGGTGATGGCCGCCGGCGTGTTCTTCCCGCTGGACGGCCTGCCCGGCTGGGTCCACGCCGTCGCCGCCGTCAACCCGATCTACCACTGCATGCAGACGGTCCGGCACGCCGCCTTCGGGACGCTCGGGGCGGCCGACGCGCTGCACGGGGCCGTGCTGGCCGGCTTCGCCGCCCTCGCCTGGTACCTGGCCGTCCGCGGGATGCGCCGGCGGCTCATCGACTGAAACGGGGACACCCCCGACCGACCCGGACCCGGCCTTCCCCCGGGCACCGCGCAGACCAAGGAGAACCACGTCCATGACGGACACCGCCCGACCGGGCCCGCGCGAGCGGCCGCCGGTCCGCACCGCGAGCCCGCGCCGCTTCCTGATGTGCCGGCCCAGCCACTTCGGCGTCAGCTACTCCATCAACCCCTGGATGCACCCGGAGAAGCCGGTCGACGGCGAGCGCGCGCTCGCCCAGTGGACCGGGCTGCGCGACCTCTACCGCGAACTCGGCCACACCGTCGAGGAGATCGACCCGCTGCCCGGCCTGCCCGACATGGTCTTCGCGGCCAACGGCGCCACCGTGATCGACGGGAAGGTCCTGGGCGCGCGCTTCCGCCACGCCGAGCGCACGGCCGAGGGCCCGGCCTACCTCTCCTGGTTCCGCGACCAGGGCTACTCCGACCTCCTGTGGCCCGAGCACATCAACGAGGGCGAGGGCGACTACCTGCTGGCCGGCCGCCGCCTGCTGGCCGGCACCGGCTTCCGCACCGACCAGCGGTCGCACGCCGAGGCCCAGGAGTTCTTCGGCGTCCCGGTGACGAGCCTGACCCTGGTCGACCCGGAGTTCTACCACCTGGACACGGCCCTCGCCGTCCTCTCCGACGACGAGGTCATGTACTACCCGGCGGCCTTCACCCCGGGCAGCCGCGCGGTGCTGCGCGAACTCTTTCCGGACGCCATCCTGGCCACCGACGAGGACGCCGCCGTCTTCGGCCTCAACGCGCTCTCCGACGGCCGCCACGTCCTGCTGCCCGAATCGGCCACCCACCTGATCGGCGAACTGCGCCTGCGCGGCTTCGAGCCGATCGGCGTGGACCTCACCGAACTCCTCAAGGCCGGCGGCAGCGTCAAGTGCTGCACCCTGGAGCTGCGCGGCCGGTGACCGCGCCGTCCCCACCCATCCGAGAGGACGACCCGATGACGAACCCCTTCGACGACCCCGACGCCGACTACCTGGTCCTGGTCAACGACGAGGGCCGGCACTCCCTGTGGCCGGCCTTCGCCCCGGCCCCCGCCGGCTGGCAGCAGACCTTCGGCCCGGCCGGGCGGCAGGACTGCGTCGACCACATCGAGACCACCTGGACCGACATCCGGCCCAGGAGCCTGGCCCAGGCCTAGGGGGCGGCGGTGGGGGGGCCGGTGGGGCAGCATGGTGCCCGACCACTGCCGGGTGCGTGGTGCCTGCGCGTCCGCGCGGGCACGCACCGCCGCCTGCCCCGCATCGCCGCCTGAACGGAAGACACCTTCGTGACCGGTACCGCCGCCGTCCCCGCCGAGCAGATCAGGGCCCGCCTCGCCGGGTACGAGCGCCGGTTCAACGCGCTGTCCGAGCAGTACTTCCAGGACCTGGCCGCCGCCTTCGATGCCCCGTCGTTCAGCCGGTTCACCCCGGTCTGTCTGGCTCTGCTGCGGGACCTGTCGTTGCGCGGCGGCAAGCGGATGCGGGTGGCCCTGCTCTTCGAGGCCGCCCGCCTGGTCACTGCCGAGCCCGTGGAGGGGCTGGACGACGCCGCGCTGAGCATCGAACTGCTCCAGACCCACGGGCTGGTCCACGACGACATCATCGACGACAGCCCCACCCGCCGGGGCGGGCCCTCCACCTACTACGCCTACCGGGGGCAGTTCCCCGACCGGCCGCAGGCCGCGCTCGGGCTCGCCCTCCTCGCCGGCGACCTCGCACTCGCCCTGTCCCTGCAGGTCCTCCTCGACTCCCGGGCCCCGCTGCCGGTGCGGCAGGCCATGGTCGAGGTGCAGACGCGCGCGGCCTCGGCCACCTTCGTCGGCCAGATCATCGACCTGGAGCGGGACTTCACCGCGGAACCGGACGAGGACATGCTGCACGACGTGGCCGACTACAAGACCGCCCGCTACTCGGTCCTCGCCCCGATGCAGATGGGGCTGCTCGCCGCAGGCGTCCAGCCCGCCCTCCACGACAAGGAACTGCGGCGCTACGCCCGGCTGGTGGGGATCTGCGGCCAGATGCGCGACGACTACCTGGACCTCTTCGGCGACGCGGGGACCATGGGCAAGCCCACCGGAGCGGACATCCGGGAGGGACGGCGCAACTACACCGTCCGCGCCGTCCTGGCAGCGGCCACCGACGCCGAACGGGCCCTGGTGGAGTCCGCACTCGGCGACGGAGCCTGCCCCGAGAACACCATCGCCGCCATCCGCGACATCGCCCACCGCCACGGCATCCCCGACCGGATGCGGGCGGACATGCGGCGCCACGCGCACGCGGCCGCCACGGAAGCCGCCGGATGGCGTCCTCGGTGGCGGGAGGAGTCCGTCGCGTTCTTCGAGTACCTGCCGAGGTGGAGCGTCGAGCGAGTGCGGTGAAACCCGCTCGACCCGGTGACCTCTTCTACGCGATCCTCGGGCATGGAGTTTCTCTGCTACCACCGCGACCGGCCCGGTTCCCCGCCGCTGCGCGACGAACTGCTGGAAGAGCACTGGTCGTACATGGACCGGTACGCCAAGGAGATGATCGCCCGCGGCCCGACCCTCGCCGCCGACGGCACGCCCACCGGAAGCGTGCACATCGTCGACCTGCCGGATCCCACCGCCGCCCGCGCGTTCGCCTTCGACGAGCCGAACTACCAGGCCGGCGCCTATCGGGACGTGCTGCTGCGACGGTGGCGCAACATGCTGGGACGCACCATGTGGGACTTTCCCGGCGGTCGGACAGGTGGCAACCGGTACCTGGTGCTCGGCCTCGGCACGGGGCAGGCCGCCGACCTCGCGGTGCCGCCCGACCGGGACGGCCTGATCGCCTACGGGCCGCTGCTGTCCGACGACGGCGCCATCTGGCTGGGCACGGCGGTGCTGCTCCGGGCGCCGGACCCGGACGCGGCGCGCGCCATCCTGACCCCGGGGCGGTACGCCGACATCGAGGTGCACAACTGGCAGTTCGGCGGGCGCCCGTCCTAGCCGAGGACGCCCGGCCGACGTCGACCGCCGAAGCCCCGAGGGCTCGGGGCAGGGCTCAGGGGCAGTGGTAGCTGAAGGAGGCGGCGGCGGTGCGGGGGGTCGGGGTGAGGAGTTCCAGGGTGGCGGTGGCCTGGAGTGAGCCCTGGCCCTCGAAGCTCCAGCGCAGCACCAGGTCGGTGCGGTGCGCGCCGGAGCGGACGTCCTGGACGATCTCGTCCGAGGCGGTGCCGTCGCTGCGCAGCCAGCGGTAGCGCAGGGCGCCGGAGCCACCGTTGGACTCCACCACGGCGGTGGCCACTGCGGTGCCCGCGCAGCCGGGGCTCGCCGGGTCGACGGTCACGGTGACGCCGGTGACGGCCAGCGCCGGGCCGCGCAGGTGGCGCCAGAAGAGGAAGGCCGCGAGGGCCAGGAGGGCGACGACGAGCGGTGCCAGCCACCGCCACACCCGGCGGGCGCGCCGCGGCGGCCCGGCCTCCGGCGTCGCGCGGCCGTGCCACGCGGCGGCGGCCCGCGGGGGGACGCCGGGACCGAAGCGGCGCAACTCCCCTGGGGCGAGCGGCCGTTCCTGCGGTGCGGCGGAGACGGCTGGCTCTGCTTCGGCGTCCTGGACCTCGGCCGGTGTGGTGCTCTCTCCGGCCCGCGCGGGGTCGGTGAGGGTGATGGTTTCCCCGCTCGGCGGCGTGCTGCGCCAGACGCGGGGGTCGAGGAAGGTCGCGTTCGCCGCCTCTTCCTCGTCCTCCGCCCCCGCTTCGGCCTCCCGGGGCAGCCGCACGGTCGTCTCGCCCGCGTCCGGGCCCGTGCCGACTCCGACGTCCGCACCGCTGCCGGTGGCCGGGCGCGCGCCGAGTGCGATGGTGTGCTCCGCGCCCGGGTCGGGGGCGGAGTCGGGGCGGGGCTCAGGCATGACTTCTCCGGGACAGGGACAGGGACAGGGACGGGGACGGGCGCGGGGCAGGGGCGACGACGGAAGGCGGAAGGCGGGGGAGCGGGCCCGTACGGGCGGCGGTGAAGGGACGTCAGCGGGGCGGGTTGCAGAGGAAGGCGGCCGTCTCGGCGGATGTCTGGCCCGGCTTGGCCGCCACCGGGGTGGTGGTGACGCGCACGCCCCAGGTGGGGAAGGTGTCGGCCGAGCCGAAGTCGTGCGCGCGGGTGATGGTGGCGGTGCCGTTCTGGACCGCCACGGTGTCGGTCGCGACGGTGACCGCGCGGCCGCCCGAGCTGTGGTACCAGCTGAGCGTCAGCGTCCCGCTGCCGGCGCCGTGGGCCGTCACCGTGACCGTCGCGGTCAGGCTCCAACGGCCGCTGCAGGTCAGGGAGTTCAGGCTGACAGAGTCGACCGCCAGGGTGGCGGGCGCGACCGTCGGGGTCGGAGTCGGGCTCGGGTTCGGCGGGGCGGTGACGGGGGTCGGCGCGGCCGTCGTGGGGGCCGGTACGGCGGGGGTGGACGGTGTCGGCGGGCGGCCGGGGGCGGGCGGGGCCGGCGTGGCCGGTGCTGTGGGCGCCTTGGCGGTCGGCGCGGCGGTGGGGGTGCCGCCGGGCGTGCCGCTGGGCGTGCCCGGGGTGGCCGTGGGCGAAGCCGTCGGGCTTGCCGTGGCGCTGTCGCTGTCGCTCGGGGCGGGGGAGGCGCCGTCCGTCGGCTGCTGCGGGCCGAGGCTGGTGGTCGCCTCGGGGGAGGCGGCGCCGACGACCGTCCGGGCACCGCCGTCGGTGGCCCCCGCGACCGCCAGGCCGGCCAGCGTGGCCAGGGTGAGGGCGCCGGCCGCGACCCCGGTGAGGGCCTTGCCACGGTTGCGCAGGAGCACGCCGGGGCGGGCCGGGACCCGGCGCAGCACGCCCTGGGCCCGGGCGGCGCCGGGTACGGAGCCGGACCCCTGGGGGCCGAGCGCGGTCTGGGGACTCAGGGAGGTCTGGGAGCCCAGGGAGGTGTGGGCCAGCGAGGTGACGCCGCCGGCCGCGCCGGCGCCGGGCAGCAGCGCCGCGAGCAGGGCGAGCAGGGCGAGGAGGTCGAGACGGCCCCGTTCCTCCCAGTCCGGTCCGTAACCGGTCGTCGCGACCGCCTCCAGCTCGCGGACGAACGCGGAGGCGCTGTCGGGCCGGGCCTCGGGGTCCTTGGCCAGACCCGCCAGGATCAGCGGCCGGACGAGGTCGGGCGCCTGGTCGGCGGGGATCGGTGCCTCGGCGTGCTGGACGGCGAGTTCGGCGATCGTGGCGCCGTCGAAGGGGCGGGCACCGGTGAGGCACTCGAAGAACGTGACGGTGGCGGCGTAGACGTCCCCGGCCGGGGACGCCGGACGGCCCGCCCACTGCTCGGGCGGCATGTAGGCGGGGGTGCCGGAGACGTCGCGCTCGTCGCCGCTGGGCACCGCGATGCCGAAGTCGACCAGCTTCGAGGTGCCGGCCGCGTCGACGAGCACGTTGGCGGGCTTGTAGTCGCGGTGCACCACACCGGCCTCGTGGGCGGCGGCCAGGCCCAGCAGGGAGCCCTTCAGCACCACCAGGGCCGCCTGCGCGGTGGTGGCGCCCTCCGCCCGCAGCAGGTCGCGCAGGGCGATGCCGTCCACCAGCTCCATCACGATGGCCGAGCCCTGCGCCCCCTCCACGTACTCGTAGAGCCGGGTGATGTGCGGGGAGTCGATCCGGGCGAGGACCTCGGCCTCGGCGCGCAGCGCGGGCGTGCCAACGCGGTCGTGGAGGTACTTGATCGCGACCGGGGTGCCGGTCTCCCGGTGGTGGGCGAGCACGACGCGGCCGCTGGCGCCGGCGCCGAGCTCGCGTCCGTGGAGGTAGTCCGGGAGTTCCCAGGCGCGCGCGTCCTCGGGCGCCGGTGGAAGGAGGGCGGGCGCGGGAGCGGCGGAGGGCGTGCCGCTCCCGCCGGGTCTGTCGCCCTGCTGCGTCCGGTCGTCCATCGTCCCGTGCTCCCGTCCCTGTCGTGCCCGCCGTCCCCCGGCCGTCGGCCGTGCCTGTCGGCGCGGCACCCTACGGCACGCCGACCGACATGGAGGACGCGCCCCGTGGACACCGGGTTCCGGGCCTCCGGGGGCGGGTGGTCGTGGCCCAGGTGATTCGCACGGCGTGCCAACCATTCGGCCGTCTTCACGGTGACGACCGCCCGCCGAGCGCGCACGACGGCACCGCCCGGAGAGGGTCAGTCGATGATGTGGCGCAGGTAGGCCTCGGGGTGTTCCAGGTAGCGGCGCCAGTGGTCGACCAGCGCGAGGTCCTGCCAGCGGGTGCGGCGCACCCCGTGGTCGCCGAGTTCCGCCGCCTGCGGCCGCGGATGCCACTCTGCGAGCGCGGCCGGCGGGGGTACGGGAAAAGCGTGTGCGAAGCACGCTATTCTGGAGGGGTGAAGCACGAGACAGGACACGACATCGCCGACGCCCTCGGGCTGCTCCTACGGCGCAGCACCCGGGCCCGCCTCTACACCCGCCTGACCGAGGGGCTGGGGGAGGCCGTCGACGACCTCACCTACCCGGTCCTCAGCGGCCTGGCCCGCACCGGCCCGTACAGCGCCGCCGACCTCGGCCGCGAGATCGGACTCGACCGCACCACCGTCACCCGCCGCGCCGACCGCCTCGAACAGGCCGGCCTGCTCCAACGCCGCCCCGACCCCGCCGACGGCCGCGCCACCCTGCTCGCCCTCACCGATGACGGTCACGCCGTCATCGCGGCCACCCGGCAGCGGCTCGCCGCCGGCATCGAGGACTCACTCGCCACCTGGCCGCAGGCCGACGCCCGGGACTTCGCCCGCCTCCTGCGCCGCTTCGTCGACGAGGGGCCCTTCGCCGTCGACCACGACTGACCGGGTGACGCAGGTCACGGGAACTCGCTCCCGGGTGCCGGACAGCCCATAGGAGTGATCACAGATATGCGAACCCGGGTACGGGCCGGGGACCCGAACGTCTTCGGGGAGTTGTTCGACCTCCATGCCCGATCCGTCTACAACCACGCCTTCCGTCTCACCGCGGACTGGTCGGCCGCCGAGGACGTCATGTCGGCGACGTTCATGGAGGCCTGGCGGTTGCGCGGCAGGGTGGCCGCCGAGGGCGGGTCGCTGCGGCCGTGGTTGCTGGGCATCGCGACGAACCTCGCCCGCAACCACTGCCGCAGCAACCGGCGCTACCGCGCCGCGGCCGCAGCGCTCGCCGCGACGGGGCCTTCGGTGGTGGAAATACCCGACCATGCCGAGGACGTGGCCGGCCGGGTGGACGACCGGCGCCGGATCGCCGCCACGATGGCCGCCATGGGCTCGTTGCGCCGTCCCGAACGCGAGGTCCTGATCCTGTGTCTGTGGGAGGGCCTGGAGTATGCCGAGGCCGCCGAGGCCCTCGGCATCCCCCTCGGGACCGTCCGCTCCCGCCTGTCCCGCGCCCGTACCAGGCTGCGCAAGCTCGCACAGGCGGAACTGACGGCGGACAGACGGGAACCCGCCCGCCGGACTCGACAGATAACTGGGGACCGCGCGACAGCGGTCCGGCCCGTACCGGAAGGAAACCGATGAACGCCAGCCCCTCCCAGCCGCACCCGGCTGAGTGGCCGGAGACCGATGGGCTCCTGCCGGTCGTGGCGCGGGATCTTCCGACGGGCCGCCACGAGTTCCACAAGGAGCGCCTGATGGCCCGGATCCACGAAGACCTCGACAACGCCGTCTCCGGCCCCGCCCGAATCAGCACCCCCAAGCCGCGCAACCCGTTCCTGCGCCGCGCGATCCTCCTGCCGGTGGCGGCATGCGTCCTGACGGGCGCCGTCCTGGCCGGAGCCGGCCTGAGCCTGAGCGGCGGCCCGGACCAGGCCGCCACCTCGGGCACCGGCCCCGCCCTGACCACGACCGTCGGCGCCGCCGACGCGCACGGGGTCGTCCAGCTGCTCGACCGGATTTCGCTGGCCGCCCAGGAGACCGCAGCCCCGCCGGCGAGGGCGGGCCAGTTCGTCTACATCGAGTCGAAGGTCGCCGGCAGCTATGTGCGGACGGTCGACGGCAGGAGCTCGGTGGTCAGCGACGCACTGAACACGCGCCGGACCTGGACGTCGCCGGACGGCCGGCGGGGTTGGCTGATCGACCAGCAGAACAAGGACGGCATCTCCCTGGACTCGAAGGTCGAGCCGTACCTCAACGCGCCGTCCTACGACTACCTGGCCGCCCTCCCCACCGACCCCGACGCCCTGCTGAAGAAGATCTACACGGAGACGGCGGGCCACGGCCCGGGCCCGGACGCGGAGGCGTTCACCACCCTCGGCGATCTGCTCATCGAGAGCTACCCGTCCGCCCAGCTCTCCGCCGCGCTCTACAGGGCCGCGGCCAAGATCCCCGGCGTGGTCCAGGTGGACGACGCGGTCGACGCCGTCGGCCGCCACGGGGTCGCGGTGGCCCGGTTCGAGGAGAAGACCGGCCAGCGCACCGAGTGGATCTTCGACAGTGCGTCGTTCACCTTCCTCGGCGAGCGCACGGTCCAGGTCGAGGGCACATCCGGCGACCACGACCTGATCACGCCCGGCACGGTCGTCTTCACCCATGCCATCACGGCGCGCGCGATCGTCGACGGCATGAAGGAGGCGCCTTCCCACTCGGCCTGAACAGCCCCGGCTCGTCCCACCCGAGCCCCGGGGCGCCCGCTGCCCCCGGCGTCTCCCGTGCCCCTCCGCCCCTCCCTCCCGGCTTGGCCTGAGCCGGGAGGGAGGGAGGGAGGGGTTGGCCCGGTCGGCGCCGAGCGTCCTACCCGGCGGTCGGCTTCAGGGTGCGGCCGAGGAGGGGGAGCAGGCGCTCCCAATGGCGTTGCAGTGCGGCGGGGTTGAAGGCGTCGGTGTCGGCCATGGTGAAGCCGTGGACGGTGCCGGGGTAGACCTCGGAGGTGTAGCCGACACCCGCGGCATCGAGGACCTGGTTGAGCTCGCCGAGAGCCTCGGGCGTCAGGTCGGTTTCGGCGTGGCCGAAGTGGACCTCGGCGGTGAGGCGGTTCAGGTTGTCGGGCCCGGCGACGCCCACGGGGCCGTGGAATCCGGCGAGGGCGGCCACCTGGCCGGGGTGTGCCGCGGCGGTGCGCACTGCCAGGAGGCCGCCGATGCAGTACCCGGTCACCGCGACCGGTCCGGGGCGGACCTCGGGCTGGGCGGTGAGGAACCCGAGGTAGGCGTCGGCGTCGCTCAGGACGCGTTCGGCGGTGTGCGCCTGGATCAAGGGCATCACCTGGGCGATGAGCGCGGACCGGGCCTCTCCCTCGATGTGCTCGGGAAGGTCGAGCAGCGGTGTCGGGCCGTGCCGGTAGAAGTAGTTGGGGACGAGCACGTAGTACCCGTGCCCGGCCAGTTCGCAGGCCATCTCCCGCAGCACGGGCCGGATGCCGAAGGCGTCCGCGTACATCAGCACCCCGGGGTGCCGCTCGCCGTCGTCGGGGAAGGCGGCGAAAGCGTCGGCCTGGCCGTCCGCAGTGGGAATCTGCAACGTCTTCGTGGGCATGCGTTCTCCTGTCGTGGTCGATGTGTCGAGCCTGTGGTCAACACGACGGAGGCGGGGCTCGCGCGGCAGCGCAGGATCCCCGATCGAACAGCGGGCCCGCCCCGGCCCGTACGGCGCTCAGAGGAGCGCCGGGTCACCGATCCGTGTGCGGCGCAAGGCCATCCCGGTTGTCATAGCCGGACAGCGTAGCCCACCGGCCTGAAATCCGAAGGGACTTCGAGACTCCCTCGCCCCTGAACGTGGATGCGTGATGTCGGTTTGCCGAAGCCGCCCCACCTCAGGGAAGTGGCGCGGATCACAGGGGGGTTCGCGCGGTCGGCGAAATGCGGGGGCCGCCGAGGTGGTTGGCACGGGCAACCGTTTTCGTCCCGACGCACACCACCCCTTACCCGCGAGGAATCCCCATGACCGTCACCGAGCCCGCTGCGGCCGCCGACCCCTTCGCCTCCCGCGCGGCCGAGATCCTGTCCCGGCCCGTCACGATCAACGGGCTGACCGTGCCCAACCGCATCGTGATGGCGCCGATGACGCGCCAGTTCTCCCCGGGCGGCGTGCCCGGCGAGGACGTACGCGGGTACTACGCCCGCCGCGCCGCCGCGGGCGTCGGCCTGATCGTCACCGAGGGAACGTACGTCGGCCACGAGTCCGCCGGCCAGAGCGACGACATCCCGCGCTTCCACGGCAAGGAACAGCTGGCCGGGTGGGCCCGCGTCGCGCAGGACGTCCACGCGGCGGGCGGCACCATCGTGCCGCAGCTCTGGCACATCGGCATGGTGCGCAAGCAGGGGGACCCGCCGTTCGCCGACGCCCCCGCCGTCGGCCCGTCCGGCATCCGGCTGGACGGCACCGAGGGAACCGGGCGGGCGATGACCCGGATCGACCTGGACGCCGTCATCGGCGCGTTCGCCGAGGCCGCCGCGGCCGCCGAACGGATCGGCTTCGACGGCGTCGAGCTGCACGGCGCGCACGGCTACCTGCTCGACCAGTTCCTGTGGGCGGGCACGAACCGCCGTACCGACGCCTACGGCGGCGACCCGGTCGCCCGGACGAAGTTCACGGCCGAGGTCGTCGCCGCGGTGCGCGAGGCCGTCTCCCCCGAGTTCCCGGTGATCTTCCGCTACTCGCAGTGGAAGGCGGAGAACTACGACGCCCGCCTCGCCGAGACCCCGCAGGAACTGGAAGCGATCCTCACCCCGCTCGCGGAGGCCGGCGTCGACGCCTTCCACGCCTCGACCCGCCGCTACTGGATCCCCGAGTTCGACGGCTCGGACCTCAACCTGGCCGGCTGGACCAGGAAGCTCACCGGCCGCACGGCCATCACCGTCGGCTCGGTCGGCCTCGACGGCGACTTCGTCCGCGCCTTCATGGGCGAGGGCGCCCCGGTCCAGGGCATCGACAACCTGCTCGACCGGCTGGAGCGCGACGAGTTCGACCTGGTCGCCGTCGGCCGCGCCCTCCTCCAGGACCCGCAGTGGGCCGCGAAGGTCCTCGCCGGCCGCTTCGCCGACCTGCACCCTTACGACGCCGCCGCAGTCCGCACCCTGAGTTGACCCCCCCGCCCCGAGGCCCTGCCGCAACGGCGCGAGCGGCAGGGCCGGAGGGCCGGGCAGACCGGCCACACCCCGGATACCTACCGGAAGTCGGCCGGCCTGCTGACGGCCGGCGCGCAGAGCGGCTGACCGTTCGGCAGGCGCACCACCCCGCCCGGTGGTCCGCCGCTGCCGACGGGTGGAAGGGCGGTGGGGGGGGGGGGGGCCCCGCGCCCCCCCCCCCCCCGCGTTTGGGGGGGGGGGGGGGGGGGGGCGGGTTGTGGGTTTTGTAAAACCGGGGGTGGGTAGAGTTCTAGGGGGC